>NZ_CP017244.1:1800000-2100000 GCF_001908375.1 Rhizobium etli 8C-3
GCACCGCGGTCGTCGTGGTGGTGCAGGCCGACAGGCTCTCAAGCACGCCGACCGGCGCGAGCGGCGAAAATCGGCTCGAGGCCACCTTACGCGGGCGTGAATATGGGGGCTCCCACAATGTCTACCTGCTCGACCTGATTGACGGCACCGAGGTCAAGATGATCGTGCAGCAGGTGCTGCCGGTCGAGATCAACCAATCGGTCAGCACGTATTTTGCACCCTCTGATGCCTCACTAATCAGGGGAACGGTATGACGACAGTGCCCGGTGCACCATCCTCGAAATACATGAAGACACCAAATGACAGCCCGTTGAAGGTGTGGTTTCTTGCTCCCCTTGCCATCTGGCTGACCGTTCTCTTTCTTCTGCCGCTGGTGTTTCTTCTGTGGATCGGTTTCTGGCGGGTCGAGAATTTCCAGGCCGTTCCCGATCTCTCGCTCGGAAATTATCAGGAGATTTTCGCGAGCTTCTTCTCCCGCTCCCGCTACGGCCTGGCCCTGGTCCAGTCTCTTTGGGTGGCCGCCACCACGGCCGTTTTCGCCGTCGTCTTCTCCTACGTGGTGGCGCTTGCGATCGCTTTTGCGGTGCCGGCGCGCTGGCAGAGGCTTGCGCTTCTGGTTGCAATCGCGCCCTTCTGGTCGAGCTATGTGCTGCGCCTTTATTCCTGGCAGACGATCCTGTCGCGCAACGGCGTGATCAACTCGATCCTCAAGCAGGTAGGCCTGTCCGAGTACCGCATCGACATCATCTATACGCAAGTGGCCACCCGCATCGGGCTCATCCATTACCTGGCGCCGATCCTGATCGTTATTCTCTACGTCAGCATCCTTGCCATCGACCGGGTGCTGATCGAGGCGGCACGGGAACTGGGCGCCACCCGCTGGCAGGCCTTTACCCGCGTCATTCTACCCTTGTCACGATTCGGGCTGATGACCGCCGCAAGCTTTGCCGTTATCGTCTCGCTCGGCGACGCGCTTTCCGGCAATCTGCTCGGCGGTGGTGCCGGTGCCTCCATCATCGGCAAGCTGCCGACCTATGCTGGCATGATCATGTCGGACTATTCGAGCTCTACGAATCTGCCTCGCACTTCGGCGCTCGCAACCATTCTGATCGCCGTCATGGTGCTGACGCTGGCCGTCGGCTTCGTTCTGGCTGACAAGGCACGGCGGAGGATCGGCTGATGCGCGCCAATCCCTGGATCCTGCTCGGCCGGCTGTGGCTCGGCCTTGCCTATGCCTTCATGTTCCTGCCGCTTGTTGTACTCGTGCTCTTCTCGTTCCAGAAGAACCGCTTTCCCGGCTTCCCGCTGCAGGGATGGACGCTGCAATGGTACGACAAGCTGTTCACCGATGGCACGCTGATCAAGGCGCTGGGCAACACGTTGATCGTCTCGCCCGCCGCAGCCTCGGTTGCAACTGTGATCGCCTTCCTCGCGGCCTATGCCTTCAATCGTTTCACCTTTCGCGGAAAAACGACGTTTCTAGCCATGGTGACGCTGCCGATCCTCATCCCGCCACTCATTCTCGGCGTCGGCTTTCTCGGGCTTCTTGCGCGTTTGCACCTTTCGGGCACGCTGTTTGCCGTTTTTTTGACCCATGTCGTGTTGATCGTCGCGCCGGCGCTCGCCATTATCCAGCTGCGGCTGTCGCAAATGCCGGCCTCCCTGGAGGAAGCCGCCTGGGACCTCGGCGCAACCCAATGGCAAGCGGTCACCCGTATCGTGCTGCCCTTTGCCCTGCCCGGAATTCTTGGCGCCTGGCTGCTCGCCTTCACCTTCTCCTTCGATGAGTTCATCATCGCCTGGTTCGTCTCGGGCTTCCAGCCGACCCTGCCGGTCGCGATATATTCGGTGCTCGTCGCCGCGATCGATCCGTCGCTGAATGCCATCGGCACCATCGTCTTCGCCATCTCCTGTCTCGTGCTCGTCGGCCTGGAGCTGGTGCTGCTACCGCTTTTGATCGGCAAGTCCGAAAGCCGATCATAACCCAACTCAAACCCGAGTGACCCATGAGCCTGTTCTTCCGAAATGCCACCATTTTGTCCATGGACAAGGTTCATGGGGTAACTCCGTTTTCCGGCGACCTGCTCGTCGAAGGCGACCGCATCGTGGCGATCGGGGCGAACCTTCCCGTGCCAGCGGGGGCGCGCGTCATCGATGCTGGCCGCAAGCTGTTGATGCCGGGCCTCGTCAACGCACACCTGCATTCCTGCGAGACCTTCTTCAAGGGCCGCTACCACGGCATGCCGCTCGAGGTCTGGATGCTCTATTCCTACCCGATCCTAATGAAGGAACCGATCTCCGAGCGGCTGCTCTACCTGCGCAGCCTGCTGACGGCAATGGAATCCCTGAAGGCTGGCGTCACGACGCTGGTCGACGACTTCTTCGATCCACCCGGCTTCGATTTGAACCGCCTGAAGCTCGTTTTCGACGCATACGACCACGCCGGCATCCGTGCCAATGTCTCCCATTGCGTAATCGACAAGCATGTCTTCGACACCATGCCCTATCTGCGCGAACTGATGCCGCAGGACCTGCAGGACGAGGTGGAAGGTCCCTCGATCACCCCGGACGAATATATAGCCTACTGCCAAGCGGTCTTCGCAACCCAGCATGGCCGCGCCGGCCGGCTCGGCTTCATGATCTCTGCCTCTGCGCCGCAGCGGTGCTCCACCGAGATGATGCAGGCCGGCATGGGCATGGCACAGGCGAAAGGCGTGGCATATCACACCCATGTTCTGGAAACGAAAACGCAGGCGGTCACCGGGCCAAAGTTCTACGGACGGAGTCTGATCCGCTACATGCACGAAATCGGCATTCTCACGCCCAATACCACGATCGCCCATTCGATCTGGGTGAGTGACGACGACATTGCGCTGATGGGTGAGGCAGGCTGTTCCGTTGCCCACAATGCCATTTCCAACCTGAAACTGGGCTCCGGCATCGCGCCCATCCGTCGGCTGCTCGATGCCGGCGTACATGTCGGGCTCGGCACGGACGGGCTTTCCAGCAACGACACGGCCCGCATCTTCGACGTGATGCGCTTGGCCGCCCTGCTGCACGAAATCGCCACACCCGATACCGAGCGCTGGATGACGGCGGCCGAAGTGCTGCGCTCGGCCACGATAGAGGGCGCCCGCACGGCAATGCTCGGCCAGGTCACAGGCTCGCTCGAGGTTGGCAAACGCGCCGACCTCTTGATGATTGATCTTTCCGGCTATGATTACATGCCGTTGAACCGGCTCGATCATCACCTCGTCTATTGCGAAAACGGTTCCAGCATCCGCATGGTGATCGCCAATGGCGAGGTCGTCGTCGAGGACGGCAAGCTGTTGACAATCGACGAGGCGGAGATCTTCGCCGAACTTGGCGAGCTCTTACCTGCCTATCTTGCCGAGCACGCCTATCTCGAAAATCTAAACGCCCGTTTCGAGCCATATATCCGAGAGATGTACCGACGGGCGACCGTCCAGAATATCGGCATCAACCGCTACCAGGGCGACATGCCGCTCTGGCCCGGCCCCGACCGGCGGGCAGGCTGATCGATGTCGCTCTTCCTGCCGGCCCAGGTCATTCGCGCCAAGCGCAATGGCGAGCGATTGTCCGATGGCGAGATCAGCCGCTTCGTCGAGGGCATCACCAAGCGCGAGGTCTCCGAAGCGCAGATCGCTGCCTTCACCATGGCGGCCTTTCTCAACGGCATGACGCCGCAGGAGACGGCCGCGCTGACACTTGCCATGCGCGATTCAGGTAAGGTCGTCGACTGGTCAGGCTCCGGCATTGCGCACCGAACGATCATCGACAAGCATTCGACCGGTGGCACCGGCGACGAGAAGGTAAGTCTCATCCTTGCGCCACTTGTCGCAGCTTGCGGCGTCCATGTGCCGATGATCTCGGCCCGCGGGCTTGGCCATACCGGCGGCGAGGTGGACCTGATGGAGGCGATCCCCGGCTGTGATATCGCTCCGCCGGCGGACCGGTTCGTTTGCGCGATGGCAACGGCGGGCTCTGCGATCATCGGGCCGACGCGGGAGCTTGCTCCGGCCGACGCTGCGATCTATTCCGTGCGGGATGTGACAGCAACGGTAGAATCGATTCCACTGATCACCTCGTCGATCCTGTCCAAGAAGCTCGCATCCGGCGTTTCAGGCCTGGTAATGAGCGTCAATTACGGATCCGGTGCTTTCATGCCCACCTTTGACGATGCCAGGGCGCTGGCAGAAAGCCTGATTTCGGTCGCCGAAATCGTGTCGTTGCCGATCGTTACTCTGCTGATCGACATGGACGAGGTAATGGGGGATGCGATTGGCAGCCGGCTCCAGGTGCGAGAAGCCATCGACTTCCTGGGCGGGCAAAAGCAGGAGGGCCGCCTGCGGCGTCTCGTCATCGCTCTATCAGCCGAGATCCTGTTGATGGCCGGGCTGGCGACGTCTACAGAGGAAGCCGAAACGCTGCTCGAGGCCCGTCTCGCCGACGGTTCCGCACTCGATCGTTTCAGCCGGATGGTCGCCGCGCTCGGCGGCCCCACCGATCTGATCGAAAACCTGGATGAATATTTCCCGACTGCGCCCGTCGTCGCACCGGTGCCGTCCAGTGCTGACGGTCATGTGCACAGGATCGACGCCTATTCGATGGGGCTCGCTATGGTCGGCCTCGGTGCCGGGCGGAAGATCGCCAGTGACTCAATCGATCACGATGTCGGACTTACCGGGATGGTTCATGTCGGTGACCTGACCAAGGCGGGCGATCCGCTGTGCGTGCTTCACTGCCGTTCGCAAGCCGATTTCGACACGGCAGCGCAGGCAATCCGCGCCGCCGTCCTTGTTGAACCCGCTCAGCCGGAGCGCCGGCGCGTCGTCACCGGGCGCCTTTCCACACTCAATCAGAAGAGCTGAAAGATCATGGCTTTTGCCCAGGACCACGCGATCACCGACATCTGCATTCTCGTCAAGGACGTTGAGCGCAGCATCGACTTCTATGTCGAGAAGCTCGGCTTCAAGATCAACCGGCGAGCCGAAGGCTTTGCCGAATTCCACGGCGCAGGACTGACGCTCGCCTGCTGGGAAATAGACCATTTGAGTAAGCACACTGGTGTTTCCAATGGCAAGGCAGCCGGCCATCACAAGGCATGTATTGCCGTGCGCGTGCCTTCGCCATCGGCTGTCGACGACGCCTATGGCGAACTTAAGCAGAAAGGCGTCTGCTTCTACGGAGAGCCGACCGACTATGTCTGGAACGCACGCGGGGCATATTTCAGCGGCCCCGATGACGAACTCTGGGAAATCTATGCGTGGAAGGAAGGCGGCTCTGCCGGAGATTTTTGAGCCACTTCGGCTCACTTCAGCTGGAGCGCGCCTCGACTGGCGCGTAACGCCAGGGCTCCACGGTCGAAGGCCGGCCTTCCAGGGAAAGCATCGCCATGCGCGGGGCCGTTTCCGCGATCACCTTGCCGCGGCGGACGACGGAGAGCCGGTTCGCCTTCAGCCGGATGGCTTCAATCGTATCGCGCGCCTCCAGAAGGACGAAATCGGCGTTGCAGCCAGGTGCCAGGCCGTAACCACCAAGACCGAACACCCTCGCCGGATTCTCCGTTATCGCCCGGAAGCAAGATTTCACGGCGTCGCGGCTCGTCATGTGGCCGGTATGGACCGCCATATGGGCCACTTCCAGCATGTCCGCACTGCCGAACGAATACCAGGGATCCATGCAGGAATCCTGGCCGAAGGCAACGTTGACGCCAAGCGCCATCAGTTCCGGTACGCGCATCATCCCTCGCCGCTTCGGATAGACGTCGTGTCGTCCCTGCAGGACAATATTGGCGAGTGGGTTCGGGACGCAGTGGATTTCCGCCTCGGCAATCAGCGCCAGCAGCTTGGAGGCGTAATAGTTGTCCATGGAATGCATGGACGTCAGATGCGACCCGGCAACGCGCCCCTGCAGCCCGAGGCGCTGGGTCTCGAAGGCAAGGGTCTCGATGTGACGGGACAGCGGGTCATCGGTCTCGTCGCAATGCAGGTCGACCATCAGCCCGCGCTCAGCTGCGATTTCGCAAAGTGCTCTCACCGAAAGCCGGCCGTCTTCCATCGTGCGTTCGAAATGCGGAATGCCGCCAACGACCTCAACACCCATGTCCAGGGCTCGAACGAGATTGCCAGCGGCCGTCGGCGATCGGTAAAAGCCATCCTGGGGGAAAGCCACGAGCTGCAGGTCGAGATAGTCCCTCACCAGATCCCGCACCTCCAGCAGCGCCTCGACACCGACCAGGCGGTCGTCGCAGACATCCACATGGGAACGCACGGCAAGCAGACCCTGGGCGACGGCGAGATCACAGTAGCGAAGTGCGCGCTCGATGATGGCCTGTTTGTCGAGCAGCGGCTTCAGTTCGCCCCAAAGCTGGATTCCTTCCAGCAGGGTTCCCGACTGGTTGAGCCTTGGAGTACCGAGTGACAGGGTGGCATCCATATGGAAATGGATATCGATGAAGGGCGGCGTGACCAGCCTTCCGCCTGCGTCGATGACACGTCCGGCCTCCCCGGTGATATCGCTTTCGACGGCAACGATCTTGCCGCCGGTAACGGCAATGTCCATGCCGATGCGATCATCGGGAAGATTGGCATTCTTGATGAGGAGGTCAAAGGGCATGGCTCGGCTCCGTACGTTTCATCGATGTCACCCCCCTGGGCGCCGAATTCCTTGTCGGAATGGTCGTCTTATGGAAACAGAGTAGACGCTATCTGACCAAGTCGTCAATTTAGCCTCATGATTCTGCTTACTGAAAAGCGAAAAACAGTGCTGTTGCCATGACAGTCGCAAGTTTATATTGCACGACAAGAGCAGAGCTGATGCCGAGCGAAAGATGACGATGCCCCGAATCTCACCAAGAATTGACGAGAAGATCCGCGCCCGTAATATCCGGCTTATTCTGGACGTGGCTACGGACGTATTCTCTCGCAAGGGATTCGATGGGACACGCATCGCCGAGATTGCCGAACTCGCCGAACTGCCAAAGGCCAACATCTACTATTATTTCTCCTCCAAGGAGGAAATCTACTCAGCGATCATGATGCGCCTGATCGCCGGTTGGGACGAGGCCCTGACCAATATCCGCGCCGATCGCGAACCGGCCGATGCGCTGCGGGACTATATAAGGGCAAAGCTCGACTATACCCGCAAGAACCCCAGGGAGTCGCGGCTTTTTGCGAGTGAAATCATTCAGGGCGCACGTTTCCTGAGCCTGAAGGATCGCGCCCACATGCGCATGGCGACGGAGAAGCATGCTGCCGTCATCAGCCAATGGATACGTGAAGGTCGCATGGCGGCGATCAATCCGCGGCACCTGTTCATCATGCTTTGGGCAACCACACAGTTCTATAGCGATTTCCAGCCTCTTGCCTGCGACGCACTTGGTACCAAGACGATCAGGCCCGTCGATTACGACGCGGCGGCTGACACGATCGTGCGGACGGTACTGGCAGGGGTAATTCCTTCTTCGCCAGCAATTCCCTAGACAATTCGCTATCGGGAGGACATCAGCACAATTCTGCAATCGAACCGGAGGCCCTTGCGCCGATTTTTCAGGCGCAACGGTTCAACTAGACTAGGCCGCTGACTGGGGGAACACTTCCAAAGGCTTGCGCACGTGTGTACGTGGTCGACGGCCGCTTCGAACAGGACGACTTTTGATGAGGGCGAACAGGCCATGCATTGGAGATGGCCAAGCCGCTTCGAAGAGTTCTGTGCGCTTCCAACCCAGTATATGTGCGGCCCACATTCCGCTCAAAGCGTCCGGGTTCGACCGAACGTCCGAAGCAGCAGGTTGATCGATACAGCGACCTTGTCAATGTCACGAACGTCCTGGGAGTAACGCCCGGTATAAAGCTTGACGATCATTTTATCGCGAGCCGGCCCGCTAAGATCGAAATGGAGGTGCAGGTAGAAAGCCTCCTTGTCGCCATGGCGGGCAACGCTCCTTCGTCTTTGAGTGACCATTCTCAGTTCCGTTTTGAAGGGTGAAAAGCCTTCGAGCGACAGAGTGACATCGGCAGATGCAAAGCGCGTCTCCGTCGGCACGGCAACGACCGCCTTGTCGAGCGCCAGACTGACCAGGCGTCCGGGAACGTCGTCCACGAGAACCGCTTCATCAAGTTTGAACGCATTGAAGAGCCGTCGCGGTTTCTCGAAGCAGATTAACGACGCGATAGCGAGAACGACAATGTTGATGCCCGACCAGCAAGCCGCAATCGGCGAGAACTGCGCCTCGACATGGGAGGTCTCCGGCACAATATTGATGACAAGACCGATGGCCGTCGCCAAAATCAACGCTGCTATCCAGGCAAAACTGTATCCGTCAAATCCAATCGCCTCATTGCCGCTGCCCTTCGGGGTTACCCTGAAGGGTTTGCCGAAGGGACGCACGACACTCGAAATGACGGTTGGCAACATCCGGAACGTCGAAAAAGCGCCTACGGCACTCGATACGATAGGCAAATACCGCGTCGGTGTTATCCAAAGCATCAACAGGAAATAGGCCGTCAGCAACGGGACCTGATTGGAGATATAGTCTGCTGCGTTTGTGAAGTAGAGCGGTAGCAAGCCGAACCAGAGATATATGATCGGGATGATCAGTATCGTAAAGCGCACCAGATACTGGACCAACCACGACAGCGGAAGGAACATGATGCGTTGAAAAAGTGAGAGACCTGGGCCGCGCAGCGGGCCGTTATGAAGATAGAGTGTTTGAATTCCTCCCTGGCACCAGCGCTCGCGCTGTACGAAATAGCCAGTCAAATTCTCTGCGGCCAATCCCATCGACAGGCGCTCATTCAGGTAACGGGTCTTGTAACCCTTGTTGAGCATGGAAAGAGTGGTCAACAAGTCCTCTGTGATGGATTCGGTCGGAAAACCCCCAATCGCATCGATCGCCTTGCGCCGCGCGATCGAGCATGACCCACAGCAGAAACTGACGTCCCAGATATCTCGGCTCGGCGCGATCTCATCAAAAAACAGTCGCTGTTCGTCCGGCCAGATATTTTCGAGACCGAGATTTGTCTGCACCGGATCGGTGTTGAAGAAATGCTGCGGCGTTTGAACGATGCCGATGGTTGCATCGGAAAAGAAGGGAAGCGTTCGGCGCAGGAAGTGACGATAGGGCACGAAGTCAGCATCGAATATTGCGATGAAGTCGCCGGAGCTGACCTTCAGACCGTTGTTCATGTTGCCGGCTTTGGCATGGCTGTTGTCGGGCCGGGTGACGTGGATAGCTCCCCTCTCCTTGCAGTAGGCCTTAAGCCAATCACGACGCTGATCGTCGAGCACGTAGACCTTAAGCTTGTCTTGCGGATAATCGAGCGCAAGCGCCCCTATGATCGTTCTCTCCAGGACGTCGAGCGGTTCGTTGTAGGTAGGAATGAACACATCCACCGTCGGCAATTCATCCTCGTCACCGCTAAAGAAGTCCCGCGCGAGCCTGTCCGCTTCTGCGCTGCGGTCGACATATCGACTCATCAAGACCAGGAAGAGGACGACTTCAAAGAACGCGAGAATTTCTACGATGAACAGAAACCAGACCCAGTAGAAATTGGGGCCATCATTGGGATAAGGAAGTACCGTCTCGAACAACCGCCAAAGAATGTAGCGCAATGCAATGGCGCCAACGACTGCGCATGTGATCGCGCGCGTCCAGCTATGATTACGCGACCAGTTGAAGGGCCCAAGTAGAAAGAACGCCAAAACCAAAAACGTCGGCACCAGTGCTATGAGATACTGAACCACAGGCCTTCCACCCAGTTCCATATGCGGATGTTAGGTTTGGGCAGGCGCACCTGAACAGAACGCCCCACCTGGCAAAAGTTTGCAAAATCCGCATTGAGAGCTGAGGGAGACAGGCCCACGCGGATTCGATCGTTGCGTTTGGTCGTTTCGGGCTGATTGGCGGCCAGCGTGTCCTTCTCGGCGACCGCAGCGCTGCCTCTGACCGACAGCACCACGCCTTTGAAGACGTCGCCTGCGCCTAACAAGCGCACCTCTGCAGCAAGGCCAGGATAAATGGCTTGGTAATCGACCTCTGGAACAAGGATATCGACGAACAGATCGCTGCAATCGAGGATGCGCATCAGCTCGTTGTTGAGGATGACGTTCGAGCCGTTGACGACGTTGCTGCTCCATACGACTCCCTCGAAAGGTGATGGAACTGTTGCCGAAGTGAGGCTTCGGACCCGGTTTTCCTCCTCAATCAGCTGCTTTTGCACCTGTGCGGCCCGTGTTTCGTTCTCGGCGATGCGTGTATTGAGATCGTTGATACGAACAATCACCTCATCCTGCCGCTGGCGGGAATAGGGCACGTCGTTCTGGCCGTCACCGAGAACGAAAACCCCCTGGCGAACGGCTTCCAGCTTCTGTTCGAGCTGCGCAACGGTCAGGCCACTGATTTCGAGTTCGCCCCCCGCCGCTTCCCAGGCGGCTTTCGCGGATTCGACCATCTTGGTGGAGAGGATACCCTTGGCCTCGAGCGCCAGTCGCCGGTCAAAGTCGACCTGCGCGACATTGTCCTGCGCTTCTGAGACCTTGACCCGCTTGTTCAGGATTTCGACTTGTCGCTCCAGGTCGGCAATGGTTGTACGCGTAAAGACTTCCATGCGTGCACCCAACTGATCACGAAGCCGGACGAGCTCATCGCGTTCCCGCTTTAGCGCCGTAACATGTTCGACGGCGGTCATATGGTCGGCCTGCAGCGACGTCAGTATTGCGCGGTTCACGCGGGCATTGTGTATCAAGGCGAGCGGTTCGCCTGCCAACACGTGCGCACCAACTTTTGGGGGTGCTTCTTGGAGCTCGCCGTCGATGGGAGCGTTCACGATCGCAAATCGTGCATTCACTGTACCGTCGAGGCTTGTAAAGCCAGTCAGGCTGGGCAGCATAAGAACGATGACAAGCGCCAGCAGTGATAGGCCGACCAGAATACGGGTGATGCGGTGGTTCCAAATCATTGGCACTTCCGAAAATTTATCAACCGCAAGGCACTCATGTGAGGCTAGCGCAAAGTGAATGCAACTCCATCTTGTGGTGATCTAGGCGCATCACGGCGATGGGCAAGGGGAGAACCGGCTGCGCGCGATACGTGCAGTTGGTGTTGCAATAAGGTAATGAAGCAACTGTATTCGTTTTGTATCATGATGGACCGAGAGGTGTCTTTTAGGCGATGTCGCCGTCTTTCTTTCGTCTGCTCAGCCCGAATGGTCTCATCAGGAAAAGCAGCTCAACAGTTCTCGATCAGGTGAATATGGATTGACGTTGTAAGGCAGGCAGGTGGGTCGTCCTTGCGACCGAAATGGGCAGCCAGTGCTTCAACGGCCGCTCGTACTTCAAGCGCCGGATCCTGGTCGATGATAGCATCAATCAACCCCTCGCGCATCAACTGGCGGCGTTCGTCCGTCAATTCATGCGTGACAGAGACAATTTCATTTCTCCTCCCGAGCGCATTCATCGCGCTGACCACCGATCGCGCTCACGCAGCCAGCGACGAAACGGTCGCAGCATCGGCTTGAAGCAGTCTCTGCCCCGTCTGCATCAAGAGCCGGGTAGACCCGCTCTCAGCCGGCAAGCGCCAACTGTTTCGATAGCAGGCCGGAGAAGCGAGAGACATTTGAAAGGCGTGCAGCACGCTCGAAGCCTATGGAACGCGTGGCCGGAACGAACATCTGGTCGGAATCAAAAGATACTGCTGAGCATCCGATTGCGAGATCAGCGCGCACTGTTCCATCAAAAGCCCTCGCCTCAACTGGGTGCAAATTCGCCACCATTGACGTCGAGTATCGCTCCATTGATGAAGCCTGCCTCGCTGGATGCGAGAAACGCAATGGCCGCTGCGATGTCCTCGACCGTCCCTAGCCGGCTGACCGGGATGCGCTTGATTGCCTCGCGATTGGCATCGCTCGAGACTGGACCCGTCATTCCAGTCAGGATTCGCCCAGGGGCAACGACATTGGCGGTGATACCGAAAGATCCATATTGGGTGACGAGTGAACGCGACAGACCGGCCAGGGCTGCTTTCGAGGCGGCATAGGCCGGGCCGGCAATCAGCGGCCGCGTCCTTCCGGCCACCGATCCGACGAAGACAATGCGTCCGAAGCGGTTCTCTTGCATGTCGGGTAACACCGCTTGGCAGCACAACATTGCGCCTGTCAGATTGATCGAGAGCACATCGTCCCATTCCTTGCGCGGCATAGTACCAACCCGCGATGGACCATTGGCGCCTTTCGGCGAAACACCGGCACTGCAGACAAGTACCGAGGGCGCAGCAAGGCGCCCTCGAACATCATTGAAAAAGCCCTGAATGGCTGTGGGGTCACGAAGATCGAGCTGCAACGCAACGACGCGATCTGCTCCGACGCCCTCGGCAAGGGTGGTGCCTGCCGCCTTGACGGTCTCGGAACGATGCCCGAAGACGGCGACGCGATATCCATCCTTGAGGAACCGCCGGGCGGTCGCGAGGCCGATGCCAGTGGTCCCGCCAGTGATGACGGCGACCGGGCCCTCACCGCCGGTGCTCATGCCGCCTCGTCCATCGCCGCAAACAGCGACAGCGGCGGATGTGCCTCCGGATCGGTCAGCACCTCAATCAAGAGAGGTGCCTTGCCGGAAAGCCCTGTGCGGATATGTTGCGCAAGCGCCTCGGGGTCCTTGACCCGGACAGCCGGGCAACCGCATGCCGTGGCGACCTGGCTGTGATCGACATCGACAAAATGGCAAGCACTCGTGAACCGACCGAACTTCACCATCTCTGCATCGCGCTGAAAGCCCAGAATGCCATTGTTGAGAACGATGATCAGCACGGGAATGTTGCTTCGAACCATCGTTTCGATTTCGGCCCAGCTGTGAGCGAAACCGCCATCGCCGACGAGAACGACAACCGGCTTGTCCGGCTCGGCCAGCTTGGCACCAAGGGCGAGGGGCAATCCCCAACCGAGACCGGCAAGACCGCGCGGCGTCAGAAAGCGCATGCCTGCCGAAAGAGATCTGAGCTGTCCCGCAACCCACATGGAGGAGTAGCTCGCGTCGGCGACAACCGTCGTATTCGATGTCAATTGCGACTGCAGTTCACGCATGATCCGTTCCGGCCGGATCGGCGTCCCAGAGGAGTGGCTCGCTTGCCGATCAGCGTCAAACATCGACCAGCAGTTGGCGATGCGCCCGACAAGTTCCGCCCGCGCGGCGTGGCGTTTCGACAGATCGCACATGCCAAGCGCCGCGCGAAGCGCATCGATTGTCTCTGCCGCATCTCCGGCAAGCCGGACGGCTTCATAGGTGCGGCCAATTTCGCAAGGATCCACGTCGATATGGATGACAGTCGAGGCCGGATCGATCTGACGCCAGCTGTCGGTGCCGTTCTGGTTCGTTCTCGTGCCGACGAGAAGAACGACATCCGCTTCCTGAACGAGGGGAAGCGTGTGGCGTCCGAGAGACCTCGGCCCGACGAGTGCGCCAAGCACACCTGCCGACAATGGATGATGCTCGTCGACGGCGCCCTTGCCCATATTGGTCGTCAGGATTGGAAGGTTTGCTTCTTCCTGAAGCTTCGCCAGCGCCTGGGCGGCATCGCTTGCATGCACGCCGCCTCCGGCGATCACGACAGGCGCCCGCGCCGTTGCGATCAGCGCAGCGGCCCGGCCGATCTCGCTGTCAGCCGGTCGCGTCCGGTCAAGCGGCCATCGGCCGAGACTTGCGGCGCGATGCAGTGGCGGGACTGCGGCCTTTTCTCGGAGCAGGTCTGCGGGAAGAAGCAGTGCCACCGGCCCCGGCCGGCCCGATACCGAGGCGGTGAAGGCGGCGTCGACATAGTCGTCGATGCGTTCGGAGACGATCACCTTTCTCACCCATTTGGTGCAGGACTGGAATAGCGCCAGTTGGTCGAGTTCCTGGAAGGCGTTGCGATCGGCCTGGTCCCGCTCGACGTCCTGGACAAGGGCCACGATTGGCACAGAGGCCTTCAAGGCCTCAGCGAGAGGTGGAACGAGAAGGGTTGCCGCAGGACCGTTCTGGGCGGCGACGACACCGACCTTCCCTGACCGTCTGGCATAACCATCTGCCATCGTGCCGCCCATGTTTTCCTGCCGATAGGCGATCTGGCGGATGCCAATGGCTTCTGCCGCAAGGATGATGGCGGATGGCAGACTCTGCGCAAAGATCATCGAAACGTCATGCCGCTTCAGGCTGTGCGCAATACGCTCTGCGACGGTCTGCATTTCATTGGGACGTGTCATCGGGAGGCCTCGAATTCATGAGCTGCGGGGGTCGAAAGGAAGTCGGAGAAGGTAGCGACAATCGCATCGGCTTCGTATGCCGTCATCGCCGTCGACAGGCATGCGGCGGCACCATTCGGCAACAGGATGCCACGGTGAAGGAAATGATCGGAAAGCGCGCTGGTAACGTCGTTTTCGACAGGTGTGGCATAGCCGCTTCGATAATCGCTGGGCGCTTCCTTCTTCGGATGGATGCGAAACAGCGACGCGGCACCGCTCACACTGAAGGATGCGCCGGCGCGATCGATTGCGTCGTGCAAACCTGAGCGAACCTGCTCGCCGAGGCACTCCAGGCCATCGAAGGCTGCCTCTGTCATCGCTTCCATCGCGACGCGACCGGCCACCATCGACACCGGATTTGCCGAAAATGTGCCGCCCTGCGGCAGGAGCGGCCTGCCCTTGTCGTTGGCAAAGACGCTCATCACGTCGGCCCTCCCGCCGATGGCTCCGACCGGAAACCCGCCGCCGATGATCTTGCCGCAGGCGATCAGGTCCGGCGCAAGGCCGTAGCGGGCCGAGGCACCGCGATAGGATTGCCGCAGATTGAGAACTTCGTCGGCAACGACGAGGACTCCATGCCTTCGCGCGGCTGACTGAAGCGCATCCAGGAAATCCGTCCGCGGCGTGATCAGACCGGCTCTGCTCGGCATGGGATCAATCAGGATGCCGGCTGTCCTACCTCCAACCTCCTCCATTCTCCGTTCGAGGCTTTCGACGTCATTGAAGCAAACGACGGTGACGTCCTCGGCGACGGAGGGCGGCGTTCCCCGGTAAGCAGCGACGGATGCGGGGCGGGATGCCTCTCCCCAAAGGGCTGGAGAACCCGACTGGCCGGCTTCGGCCCAGTCATAGGCTCCATGATAGGCGCCTTCGACGCGAATAATGCCGGCCCGTCCGGTAAAGGCACGGGCAGCCTTGATGGCGAACATCACCGCTTCGGTTCCGCTGTTGACGAAGCGAATCTGTTCGATCGCCGGAATGCGCTCGCCAAGCAGTTCGGCAAGGGCGATTTCGTGCTCGGTCGGATTGGAAAAGCAGGTTCCGCGGTGAAGGAGGTCGGCAACCGCGTCGGCAACCGGCAGGAAACCATGACCGTGGATCAGCGTCGTGAAATTGTTGTTGAGATCCAGGAACCGGTTCCCGTCGACGTCGTGCACGTAGGCGCCGTCGCCGCGTGCAATGTAGAGGGGGATCGGTTGACGCTCGACCGTCACCCGCGTCACCCCCGAGGGAAAGATCTTGCGCCCCCTGTTGAAAAAATGATGGGACCGGGCGCGCGAAAGCGGCCGGTCCCCGGAAACGTCACGTGTATGAAGCATCTTTTTCCTCCGGAGCGCACCATGCGTCCAAACATTGCAATTTTGTTACAACAAAAATCACAATGCTAGAAAAGTTGCAACAAAAAAAATCAACCAGACGGCGCAGACCCTTCACCGGCCCGCGACAGGGCTGCTTTCCTCAGACGCCGGTAGCCATCCCGAATGTCGTTTTCCATGGCAGCCCGCACGGAGGAAGCGTCGCGCTCGGCCAGACCTTCGATGGCGACCATGTGGTTGTGGACGCCGTAACGCTGCTCTGCAAATTCCGGGTAAAGATCGTGGAAGGATGATCCGACGCGAAGCCACAGGATCTCGATTGTCGACAGGAGATGCGGCATGCCGCAAAGACGATAGATGGTAAAGTGGAACTCCTTGTTGTCGTGGAGCGCGTCACGATAGCGTTTTTCGTCGAGAGATCGGGTGATTTTCTCCTGTAATTTCAAAAGGGCTTCGACCGTTCCATCGGTTGCATTGATCGTGCCTTTTTCCGCGGCAAGCCCCTCAAGGGCAAGCCGCATCTGCGTCACCTCGTAAAGTCCCGCAAGATCGAGGAAGGGAACGATGACGGTCTTTGGGCCCGCCATTACCAACGCACCCTCGAAGACAAGCCGATTGATGGCCTCGCGCGCCGGAGTCGATCCGACGCCAAACTCTTCGGCGACGGTGCGGATCGGCAGCTTCTTGCCGGGATTATAGGCGCCCCTGGTGAGTTTGTCCTTAAGGGCTTCATAGACGTAATCGCTAAGCCGGCCCTGGTGAACCTCCGGTGCGCACGGACGTGCGGTTGTATTTTCATTCATATTTCATCTCCCAGCATTGACAATCCGTGATTTTTGTTGCAACAAAAGAGATATTACAGACGTATTACCGTTTAATGTAACAGCATAACGAGATTATGAACAATCGCAACGCCGGGCGCATGAGACTGGCGGGACGGGCGTAGCCATGTCTGCAAGCGCGAGCCCGATACGTTCACATTTCTCTAGGAGGAGAAGACTTGATTGGTGCCCCCATACTCATCGACGACGCACGCAAGCACTACGGCGCCCATCCTGCGGTCCGGAACGTCAGGCTTGCGATCGAAGCTGGAGAATTCGTTTCGATCCTCGGGCCATCAGGCTCGGGAAAAACGACGCTTCTGACCATGATCGCCGGCTTCGAACTGCCGAGTTCAGGGCGCATCGTCATCGGTGGACGCGACGTCACGCGGCTTGCTCCGAACCGGCGCGACATCGGCATGGTATTCCAGCGCTATGCACTCTTCCCGCATATGACCGTTGCAGAGAATGTCGCCTTTCCCCTGAAAATGCGCCAGGTGCCGGCAAGCGAGCGGAAGCGCAAGGTCGCCGCGACGCTGGAGCTTGTGCAGCTCGGCGCGTTCGCCGGACGCTATCCCCATCAGCTGTCGGGCGGCCAGCAGCAGCGCGTTGCCCTTGCCCGCGCCATCGTCTTCGAGCCACCAGTGCTGCTGATGGACGAGCCGTTGGGGGCGCTCGACAAGAAGCTGCGCGAGGCCATGCAGCTGGAGATCAAGCAACTCCAGCAGCGCCTCGGTGCGACAGTGATCTACGTTACCCACGACCAGGAGGAGGCGCTCACCATGTCGGATCGCGTCGCCGTCATGGCGGCCGGCGAGGTCGTCCAGACCGGAACGCCCGCGTCTCTCTACGGGAAGCCGCAAACGCCTTTCGTCGCCGATTTCATCGGCCGGATGAGCTTTGCCGATGGGACCTATGTTGGCCAACGCGATGGCTCCCATTCGGTTCGGCTCAGTGAGGCGGTCGTCCTTCAGGCCGGAAGCGTCAATGGCACGATCAGTCCGGGCGCGCGGCTGCAGCTTGCCATGCGTCCTGAAAGCCTTTGCCTCGCGGCACGCGGCAAAGGCGGAGTCAACGTCATTCCCGGAACATTGGAGGCGAGCGTCTTTACCGGTGCCTATGTTCTGCACCTTGTGCGCGCAGACACCGAAGGCCGGCCGCTTATACAGGTCCAGACACCTGCCGCTTCCAAACCTGCTCGTCTCGACGCCGGCGCGCGGGTCGACATCATCGCGGACCGCGACAATCTGCATGTTTTCGAAAGGCAGGAGTCATGATCATGGACACATCGGCTGCGCCAAAATCAGGAAGCTTGACCAGGTGGCCGCTGCTCAGAGCAGCGACACCGGCCGGGCGCTACGGGCCATCCCTGACGCTCGTTTTGCTGATGCCGTTGATCGTCCTGTTTTCGATCGGCTTCCTTTACCCGATCGGGCGGCTCGTGATCATGAGCTTCGGCGACGCCGCGCCGGGTCTTGTGCAATACCGGCGCATCTTGGCGACGCCGCTTTATCTCGGCGTCCTGTCGCGCACGATCTCGACAGCGGCCATCGTCACGGTGCTGAGCCTGACGCTTGGCTATCCGGTCGCGCTGGCGATGGCCCGAGCCCGGGGCCGTGCGGCGCTTGTGATCGCCGCGGCAGTCCTCATTCCTCTCTGGACCTCGGTGCTTGTACGGTCCTATGCCTGGATCGTGCTTTTGCAGCGGAGCGGCCTCGTCAACGCCTTTCTGGTCGACAGCGGTCTCACGGCTGCGCCACTCAAGCTGCTTTACACCGACGGCGCGGTGATCCTGGCAATGACGCATGTGCTCATGCCGTTCATGATCCTGCCCGTCACCAATGCGTTGCGCTCGATTCCCCCGGACTATGCGCGCGCCGCCCGCAGCCTTGGCGCCGGCTCGTTTGCTACCTTCATGCGCATTGTGCTGCCACTCTCGTTGCCGGGCGTGTTTGCTGGATGCGTCATGTGTTTCATCCTTGCGATCGGCTTTTATATCACCCCCGCCCTCGTCGGCGGACCGGAAGCCATGACCATGGCGACGCTCATTGCCCAGCAAACAACGGTCGTCCTCGATTGGCCGTTTGCAGCAGCGCTCTCGACCATCTTGCTTCTGGTAACGCTCACCTGCGTCGTCGTTTTCCGCCGCGCACTTTCGGTCAGCAAAGGAATACACAGTGTCACCTGATCTTTCCGTTTCGCCAAAAGCCTCCAATCGCCCGCTCCGTACCGCCACCGTCCGGCTGGCAGGCGGCCTTGGCGTCGGCGCCGTCCTGTTCTTCCTGCTGATGCCCACGCTTCTGGTCATCCCGATGTCGCTCAACAAGACGGCCTATATCGAGCTGCCGCCGCGCGGGCTGACGTTGCAATGGTATCTTGACTACCTTGCCGATCCGGACTGGCGGGCTGCAACGATCTTCAGCCTCAAGATTGCGCTTGCCACGGCGGTCGCAGCCACTGTGACAGGCACGCTGGCATCGCTTGCGATCGTGAGGGGAAATCTGCCGGGACGGAATGCTCTGAAGGCACTGGCGATGGCCCCGATGATCGTTCCCCATGTCGTCTTCGGCGTTGCACTCTACCTCGTCTTCTCGCCAATCGGCCTCACCGGCAATTTCTCCGGCTTTCGGATCGCCCATTGCGTCCTTTCGATCCCCTATGTCGTGATTACCGTCACCGCGGCGCTCGAGCGGTTCGATCCGGCGCTCGAACGTGCGGCGTTGAGCTGCGGGGCGACACGGACACGAGCTTTTTTCAGCGTGGTCCTGCCGAGTATCGCACCTGCCGTAGCAGTAGCCGCGGTCTTCGCCTTCCTCGCTTCCTTCGATGAGGCAACGGTCGCCTTTTTCATCTCCGACACCGGAGGAAAGACGATCAGCCGGAAGATGTTCGAAGACATCGATTTCAACCTGACCCCCGTCATCGCCGCGGTCTCGACCCTCATGGTCGCCGTTTCACTGCTGTTGATGGGATCGGTCGAGCTCCTGAAGGGCCGCCGGGAGACGTAGGCGGCCCGAATTTCATGACGTGAGGAAAGACATGAAGAGGTCAATCACTTTCATTTCTGCCTTGGCGACGGCGGCTTTGCATATTGCCTTGCTTTCGCCAAGCGCTGCGGCGGCCGCAGAGCAGGTCGTCATTGCGACGACGGGCGGCGCCTATGATGCGGCACTCCGGAAATTCTGGTTCGATCCATTTGAGGAGAGCACGGGGATCAAGGTCTTTTCGGTGGCTGCGACCAATGCCGAGATGCGGGCCAAGGCAACTGCCATGGTCAAAACCGGCAATGTGACCTGGGATCTCTACCCCGACGGGGAAATCCAGGCGGGTTCGGATAATCACAAGACGACTTCGGAAGATCTTGCTGGCTTCTGCAAAGCGTTCAAGAACCGGTCGGATTTGGTCGAGGATGCCTGCATCGGCGCGGGGGCCCGGCTGTTTTCGACGGCAACGCTGATGGCCTATAGATCCGACGCATATCCGGATGGCGCACCGGCAACCTGGGTGGACATGTGGGACACGAAGCGCTTTCCTGGCGGGCGGGCTTTTCCGAATTTTGATGATCCCTGGCGGGTAATGGCCGCTGCCCTGCTTGCCGACGGTGTGCCGAAGGACAGGCTGTTTCCTCTTGACATTGACCGGGCGCTTGCCAAGCTTGAGACCATCCGCAGCGATATTTCCGTCTGGTGGAAGACGGGTGACCAGAGTGTCCAGGGCTTTCGCAACGGCGACTACAGTATCGGCCAGATCTGGCTGACACGGGCGAACGCGTTGAAGGCCGAAGGCCGAGCCATTGGCTGGTCCAATAAAGCCTCCTTTCTCGTCGGCGATCGTCTGACCGTCATCAAGGGCGCGCCGAACCAGGAAAATGCCTTGAAGCTGATCGCCTTCTGGCTGAACAGTCCGGAAGCCCAGGCGCGAGTCTGCGAGGAGCTGTTATGCACGCCACCGAGCACCAAGGCGATCGCCGCGATGTCGCCGGCGGCGCGCGCAGCACTGCCGAGCGAAGAAGATATTCGCGATCATATCGTCATCCCGGACGCCGCCTGGATCAATGCCAATGCTGCGGCATTGCTGGAGCGCTGGAACGCCTGGATACGCTGAAGAACGTGCCGGGTCGAAAAACCCGGCTCTTCCCTTCCCTACCGCTCCAAAGCGTTGCTGATTGCGGCAGCAAGCGCCTTTATTTCGTCGACGGAATGGTCGGCGGTCGGGCAGACACGCAACCCGGCCCGCCCTGAGGCGACTGTCGGAAAGAATATCGCCGAGACGTAGCTTCCCGTGTCCAGAACGGACCGCGCAGCCCCGATCGCTGCCAGTTCGTCGCCAATGACAACAGTGCGGATCGGTAACGGCGATCCGGACTGGGCGGTCGGAACAAGTTCGTCGAAGAGCGCGATGTTCGATGCCAGCCTCTCCTGTCGCAGCTTCAGCTCCCCGGTGCGATGAAGCGTTTGAGACGCCATGGCAGCGCCGATTGCGGCGACATTGATCGAAGCGGAAAAGGCATGGGCAATAGCGAAGCGCCGGAAGATTTCCTCCTGCTCGGCCGTGCCGAGCATCAGTATGCCGCCGGACGCGCCGAAGCCCTTTCCAAGGGAAGCTGCAAGGATCGTCCTGTCGCCAAGACCGTCTGGAATCTGCGAACGGGCAAAGCCCGCACCCTTTTCGCCGAAGATGGAAACGCCGTGCGCATCGTCGATATAGAGGAACAAGCCATAGCGCCGCTGTAGATCCAGAAGTTCGGCGATCGGCGCATTTCCGCCCATCGAATAGACACCGTCGCAGATATAGGCGACGCAGGGTTGGGCCTGGCAGATCTCCTCGAGCGCGGCAAGGTCGTTGTGGGCGATGGTGCGGACATCCGTTTCTGCGGCAACGACCGGTTTGTTGTAGGCAAGGGTCGCATGCGCCAGGCGATCGAAGACCATGAAGGGTTTCACACCCTCCGTCAGCACGCCGGAGGCAATGATAGGCAAGGCGCTCATGTTGGCGGCAAGCACGGTCGTGTAGGTAATGATCCGGGCACCGAAGAGATCCGAAAGCGCGTCCTCGAGATCGCCGAGAGCGGCAAAGTTCAGCCGCGTTCGTGCACAGGACCAGTGAAGGCTCCGGTAATCGAGGAGCGATGCCATCGCGCCGACCGCAATCGCCGGATGGTTATCGAGCCCGAGATAGGAGCATCGAACGAAATCGGTGACGATCCTCGTCTTGCCCTTCGGCGATCGTATCTCGGCCTTCCGGCCTTCAAGCGGCCTGGCATAGAGCGCCATCAGCCCGTTCAGATGGGCTGCCGCAAAATGCGGCGCCGAGGTGTGTACAAGACTTGCCGTGTTGCGATGCCGCGTTGGGGGTGACGCATTGTGCCGCGCTTCATTCTGCATGGGGTCCTCCGAACTGCTGTCAGGTGACACCGAGCGTAAGGAGGAGGCCCAGCTTCATACAACGAAGCCAGCCTGAATTTTTCCCTAAGATTGCATGAATGTTCGAAGGGCCACGGTGACGGTCAACCCTTGACGTCGACCGCATATCCCTGCCCGCGAACGGTACGGATCACCTCACGGCCGAGAGCATCGTGCAAGGAGCGGCGCAGACGTGCGACATGCACGTCGACGGTTCGCGGGTCAACAAAGTTGGCTTGCGGCCAGACCGCCTCGATCAGTTCGGGCCGGCCGAACACTCGGCCAGGCGCGCTCATCAAAGTGCTGAGTATCCGAAATTCGATGGGGCTGAGAGCGACAGGCTTTTCGTTTGCGAGCGCCCGCCTTGCATCCGCATCGAGCCGTAGATCACTCGCCCCGGCATAGGCTGGACGGGAGACTGCCACACCGCTCTCGTTCAGGCGTTGATGAAGGTAGGAGAGCAGCCGCTCCGGTTTCAATGGGCGAATGAAGCTCTCATCGACCTCGGCCTTCAGGATCTCAATATAGCGGACCCCTGCTGAAACCAGGGCCACGACAGGAACGTCACTTTCAATGTCAGGTGCCCTAAGTCGGCTGGAAAGGTCGGAAAGAAGGGATGATTCTGGCTGGCAGTCGACCAGAAGGGCGACGATCTTCGACCCGGCTATCAGTGCAAGGGCCGCATCGAGCTCGTCGGTCAGCACCGTTTCGTAACCACTGGCATCAAGCACATAGGACAACATCAGGTAATAGTCCGCATCGGTCGAGAGGATTGCGATACAGGGTTTCATATGGCACCTCGTCGAGATCAGTGAATGATTTTTGATGTTACAAATATGAACGCTTACGTTGCAGATAAGTGTTGATATTTGCTTATAGGACACGTTTTGGGCGATTGATAGCCCATTAGCTCTTTTTTTGTTGCAACATAAAAAGATCTGGTGTTCTCTCAACGCTGTCACTTGTGGCTGATCGCCAAGGACGGCACGTGATCGTGGCCCTGCGGGGATTGACGTCCGGCAACAGTCTTTTCGATCAACCCGCGCCGGACGGTGACGGGACAAGTGGCATGCGTGACAAGAGTGCGAGGCAGCAGGGGCGCCGTGTAACGGCGCTCATAGACAACATTCCGGTCGAACGGGCTGCGGCCACGGCCCGCTCGATTTATGGCGATTGCGCCAAGACAGCGGTCGCATGGTGCGCCATCCATGCTCGAAGCGATGAACGAAGCGGCGACTTCGCCTTCTGGGTGCGGGTATTTCGCCACCTTGGCAACGACGGCTGAGAGCTCGGCTGAGATAGGCTTCGCTCGTGGATCACGCGAGTGAAGCCGGAGCATGCCGCTCGGCGCGTCGGACATTTCCAAGGAGACATCCTCCGTGCCCGCCAGGTTGCAAGGCGTGTCGCCCCAGCGAAGCGGTCCGTGTCTTTCACCCGTGTCTTCAGGAACGCTTTGGCGGGACTCCCAATGCGGATGAGCGGCAGTCCCGCCTCAGCCACGCCGCTTGCGGTTTCTAACTGGCATCATTGGCAATAAGGGCGTGCAAGGCTGCCGCTACGGGCGTGCCAGCGACGGCGAGATCGCGTATCGTGGTCATGTGATCCCCGTCTGCAACGCGCGAGTCGCGCACTTCAAGCCCTTGGCCGGCAAGCGCGTCCCTGAAGGCATTTGCCTGATTCTTGAAAGGGCTGGTTTCCAGTTCGCCCGTCATGATGTCCACGCGCGTTGCAGGATCGTGCACGTTGCGCATCGGCGAAAACCTTTTCACTTCCTCGTCGCTCAAGGCGATCTCGTCACGCAGAAAAGACGTCTGCAAGGGTGCGAGATCGTATAGTCCGCCAAGCAGGAAAGCAGCAACCACCCTCGAGGGCGCGACCGATCGATTGAAGAGAAAGGTCGCAAGATGTGCGCCAGCGGAGTGGCCGCTGACGGAGAACCTGCTGGGCGTGGCACCAAAGCGATCGGCATGCGCCAGCAGGAAGGTCTTGGCTTTCAGGACCTGATCGATCAGGACCTCCATCCTCGCCATGGGCATCAACGAATAATTGACGATGGCGGCGACCGCGCCAGCGCGTGTCACGGTCTCAGCGACGCAGGAATAGTCGTCCTTGGAGAACATCCGCCAATAGCCGCCATGGATGAACATGTGGATCGGCAGGCCCGAGCCGGTGCCATTTGGCAGGAAGATGTCGAGTGTCTCGTCCGGCTCACGACCATAGGCGATGTTGGCCTCCATGGCCACGGTGCGGCGAGTGGCGATGCTGCGGGTACGGATATCGTCGACAATATCGTCGAAACCTGCGACTTGGTCACGAATGCGGAACGGATCGGCGGCCACAGGTCCCTCCGTCAGAAGCTAGTCGCAATGTACTTGGCTTCCATGAACTCGGCGATACCATGACGCTGCCCTCCTTCCCGTCCAAGGCCGCTCTGCTTCACTCCGCCAAAGGGGGCGGCGGGATCGGAGACCAGTCCACGATTGAGGGCGATCATGCCTGCCTCCACCTTCGAGGCGACGCGCATGCCACGGCCGATGTCGCGGGTGTAGATATAAGCTGCAAGGCCGTATTCGGTATCGTTGGCAACTGCGACGACCTCTGCCTCGCTCTCGAAACGGTAAAGCGGCGCCACGGGACCGAAAATCTCCTCGTGACGCATGTCGGAAGCCGGTGAAATATCCACAAGCACCGTCGGCGGATAGAAGAAGCCTCGTCCGGCCGGTGCCTGTCCGCCGCAAAGGGCGCGCGCGCCCTTCGATATGGCGTCTGCAACGAGCCGGTCGATCTTCTCCACCGCCTTGCGCGTGATCATCGGACCGCATTCCGTGTCCAGATCCACACCTGGGCCCATCCGCAGGGCGGCCATGCGTTGCGTAAACCTTTCCGCGAAGACATCGTAGACACCGGACTGGACATAAATGCGATTTGCGGCCGTGCATGCCTCGCCCGCATTTCGCATCTTTGCGACCAACAGGCCCTCGATTGCCGCGTCGAGATCCGCATCGTCGAAAACGACGAACGGCGCGTTGCCACCGAGTTCCATCGAGCAGGAGATGACATTCTTCGCCGCTTCCGCCAAAAGCGTGCGGCCGACGCCCGTCGACCCTGTGAAGGAGAGTTTCCGCACGCGCGGATCGGCCAGCATGGCGGCGGTGACGGGGCCGGGCGTCGATGTCGTCAGCACGTTGACAACGCCCGGCGGCACGCCAGCCTCCTGGTAAAGGGACGCAAGCGCATAGGCCGTCAGCGGCGTCTCACTCGCCGGCTTGAGGATGACGGTGCAGCCTGCGGCAAGGGCGGGCGCGATCTTGCGGGTCGCCATTGCAGCCGGGAAGTTCCACGGCGTGACGAGAACGCAGATGCCGATGGGCTGGTAATCGACGACGATGCGGTTCGCACCGGACGGGGCAACGCCGAATTCGCCGGAGATGCGCACCGCCTCCTCCGCGTACCACCGGAAAAATTCCGCCGCATAGGCAACCTCGCCGCGCGCGTCGCGCAAGGCCTTCCCGTTCTCGAGCGAAATGAGACTGGCAAGCGTTTCGGAGCGTTCCACCATAAGTTCGAAGCAGCGGCGCAGGATCTCGGAACGTTTTCGCGGCGGCGTCTCGCGCCAGCATTCTGTCGCGCCCGCAGCAGCCTCCACTGCCGCCGCCGCATCAGCGACAGTCGCATCGGGCACGGCGCCAATGAGTGCCTCGGTCGAGGGATCGATCACCTGAATTTGACCCTCGCCCGCAGCCTGCCGCCAGGCGCCGCCAATATAGAGGCCGTAGGAGAACGAGCCGAACCCGAAGCGATCGTGGTCGGGATGCGAAGGATTGTGGTTGACGTTCATGATGTTTTCTCAAGGTTAGAGGGCGGAAGCGGCCAGGTCGCCGTCATAGGCGGCGCGAACGAGGCCACGCATGTCGGCTGCATCGAGGGAGCGCGGATTGTTCTTGATCAGCCGAGCGATGCCGAGCGCCTGTTCGGCGGCCCAGCCAAGGCGGTCTTCCGGCAGGCCGAGCCCGGCGAGCGTCGGCGAGATGCCGATCGCGGCGAAAAGCCGGCATACTTCGCCGATCGCCGCATCGGCAAGTGTCTCCTGGCCCTCCAGGCCGGCTGGGTCGAGGCCGAGCGCCCTACCGACAAGAGCGATCTCCGCAGCGGCGACGCGGCGATTATAGGTCATCACGTAGGGCAGCATGGTGGCGACCCCGAGGCCGTGCGCCGTATGGGTCACGGCACCGACCGGATACTGCACCGCATGGGCCGCAGCGGTGCCCGCCGTGCCGAAGGCGCAGCCTGCCGCAAGCGCGCCCATCATCACATCGGCGCGCGCATCGATGTCAGAGCCGTCGACGAAGGCCTTTTCCAGGCTCCGGCCGAGGAGCCTGATGGCATGAAGGGCGAACTGATCGGAGAGATCGCTCTTGCCGACGAAGACATGCTGCTGCGCGAGTTCAGGATCGCCGGGGTGGCGCATGGCCGTGAACGCTTCGATGGCATGCGTCAGCGCATCCGCGCCCGCGATCGCCGTGAGTTGCGGCGGGCAGGAGAGAGTAAGTTCCGGGTCGCAGATCGCCGCTGCGGCGATGAGATACGGGCTCGAGATTCCGACCTTCAGCGTGCGGTCTGGATCGGAGACGACCGCAACGGGCGTGACCTCGGAGCCGGTGCCTGCAGTCGTCGGCACGGCAATGACAGGCAGGACGGGTCCCGGCACCTTGAACTCACCATAGTAATCACCGAGCCCGCCGCCATGGGCAAGCAGCAGGGAGGCGCATTTCGCCATGTCGAGGCAACTGCCACCGCCGATGCCGATCAGCATGTCGGGACCAAAGCCGCGCGCAGCCTCCACGCAACCGGCGACCGTATCGCGCGGCACGTCCGGCAACGTCTGGTCATACACCAGTACCACGATACCGGCGGCTTTGAGCGCGGCGATCGTTTCAGCGAAGACGGGCGTCGCGGCAAAACGACCATCGGTGCAGACGAGCGCGCGCTGGCCGGTCCTACCGGCGACACCAGCCAGGGCATGGCGCTGGCCTACGCCGAACAGAATTTCGCGCGGCAGCCTCAAGACGGCAAACAGGCTCATGATCTTAGTCCTTCAAAGGCCAGAACGCGGGAGCTGGAAAGCGCGTTGAGGTCTTCCCAGAGGCGCTGGTCGATATCGAAACCGTCGCGGCTGGCCGCTGCCCGCCGGCCTCGGGCACGATCGCCCGGCACCAGAACCGGCGCGCCTGCCTCTGCCGGCGGTGAGGCCCGCACGGCATCGAGATAGGCCGATAGCCGGGCTGGCAGTCCGGGCGCCAGACTGGGCTCGATCAATATGAAGACGTCGCCCTTGTTGCATGGAAAATGGCTGTCCAATGTGCCGCGCACATCAGGCGCGAGCGCCGAGCCGGCAAGGGCTGCCACCAGTAATTCCATGGCGATGCCGAGGCCGTAGCCCTTCGCGTCGCCGAAGGGCGCAATCGCGCCGGCCTTGGCACGAACCGGATCAGTCGTCGGGTGGCCCTCCGCATCGCGCGCCCATCCTTCGGCAAGGGGCCTGCCGGTCGCCGCGTGATGATGGATCCTGCCCATCGGCACCAGGCTGGTGGCGAGATCCAGCACGAGCGGTTCGGCGGCCGTCGGCACGGCGATCGCGACGGGATTGGTGCCGAGCATGGCCCGCGTGCCGCCAAAGGGATGAACCAGCGACTCAGTCGACGACAGCGCGATGCCGACGAAACCCATCGCGGCGATGGCCTCCACATAATGGGCGAGCATGCCCAGGTGGTTCGCATTGCGCACGACGACGAGGCCAATGCCCAGATCGGGAATGTGGGGTGCCAGCCGCTCGATCGCCGCCATGGCGACCACAGGACCGAACCCCGAAGAACCCTCCACCTCCATCACCGCATCCGCCCGCCAGCGCTGCGTGCCCTTCATCTGAGGGTCAACCAGCCCGCGCTTGATCCGCTCGACCAGTCGCGGAAGGCGGCGCAGGCCATGTGAAGGGTGCCCCTTCATGTCGGCCGTCACCAGGACACGTGCCTGCAGGACCGCGTGGTCACGCGGCGCGCCGTGCTCTTCCAGCAGGCGAGTGGCGAGCGCAAGGGCTGCCGCTTCGGTTAAGCGCATATTCTCCTCCCTCCGCTAAAATAGAATCGTATAGGATATAGGATTGTATTCGCCGTAGCATCGTGCTAGCGGTTGAACCTGTCAAGAGGCAAGACAGCAGATGATTTCGACGAGACCCAACGAACCTTCAGTGGCCACGACCCAGATACAGCGCGCCAACAGCCTGGCCGGCGACGTCTACGAAGCGATCTTCAACCAGCTCATGTCGTTGAAGATCGCCCCGGGTGCGCGCATCACGGTCGATAACCTGGTCAAGGAGTTCAACGTCTCCCACACTCCGATCCGCGAAGCACTCGGCCGGCTAGAGGGCGAGGGTCTCGTCGTCAAGCAGCATCTCATCGGCTATCGTGCCGCACCCCAGATCACGCACCAGCGCTTCGACGAACTCTACGAACTCCGCTTGCTGCTTGAGCCCCCCGGCGCTGCGAAGGCAGCCCAGGCGATGAACGACGAAAGGCTTGCGATCCTGACGGAGGCCGCAGGCGTGATGACGCGTCGTGACAACAGGGACGAGCGGGCCAACTATTCGACCTTCGCCCGCCAGGACGCCATCTTCCACGACCGCATCATGGAATTTGCCGGCAATGAACTGATCCGCGAGATGCTGACATTCCAGCACACGCATTTCCATATCTTCCGCCTGATGTTCCATCGACGCGTGACCGAGGAGGCGCTCGGCGAGCATCAGACGCTGCTCGATGCTTTCGCGGCTCGCGACCCCGAAGCCGCGGCGAACGCAATGCGCATTCATATCGAACACTCGCGCGACCGGCTGCTGCCAGCATTCGACGAAACATGAGCAACCCGGCGGGCAAGGACGTGCCTGCCCGACCTGACAACGAGGAGGAGAACCATGCCAGGCAAGAAAATCCTGATGCTCACCGGCGATTTCACCGAGGAGTACGAAATCTTCGTCTATCAGCAGGCCATGGAGGCCGTCGGCCACACGGTGCACGTCGTCTGCCCCGATAAGAAGGCAGGCGATATACTGAAGACGTCGCTGCACGACTTCGAAGGCGACCAGACCTATACGGAAAAGCTCGGACACAACGTCGTCATCAACAAGACCTTTTCGGAGGCCGAGGCGCAACTCGACGAATACCACGCCGTCTACTGCGCGGGCGGTCGCGGGCCCGAGTACATTCGCACCGACAAGCGCGTTCAGACGATCGTCCGCCACTTCCATGAAACGCAAAAGCCGATCTTCACTATCTGCCACGGCGTCCAGATCCTGATCGCCGTCGATGGCGTCGTGCGCGGCAGGAAGGTGGGCGGGCTCGGCGCTTGCGAGCCGGAAGTGACGCTGGCCGGCGGCACCTATGTGGATCTGTCGCCGACGGAAGCTTATGTTGATGGCACGATGGTATCAGCCAAGGGCTGGACGGCACTCGCCGCCTTCATCCGCGAATGCCTGAAGGTTCTCGGCACGGAGATCCGTCACGCCTGATACGGCGGCCAAGAAAAAAAGGGTTCGGCAGGTGACATCTGCCGGACCTTTTTGCGCTGGGGCCTCGCAATCACGCGCCGCCGCGGTTCCAGCCTCGGCCCGTGCTGCCGAACATCTCGTAGCCCCCTTCGGTGACGGCGAGCGTATCCTCCAGCTTGATGAAGCCGCGCCTCGGATGAAGCATGGTCGTCTCCACCGACAGTACCATGTTTGCCTCCAGCGGCCGCTCCGCATCGATGCCCTCGTAGGTGACCGGGTGATTGGTCATCAGGAACGGCGCCTCGTGGCTGATCAGGCCCATACCGTGACAGAAGAAATCGGTGAAGGCCGCAGAAGGCGATGCCTTCAGTTCCGCCTCGGCCGCCTCGATCATCTCGCGGCCGAAAGCGCCAGCGCGGACCCTTGCAAAAGCCTTTTGCTGGATCGCGTCAACCTCGGCGAGCAAATCCTCGAGTTCGTCATCCGGCTCGCCCAGCACGCCCATGCGGCAGAGGTCGCCAATATAACCGTGATAATTCCCGCCCGAATCGATCGACAGGACCTCGCCCTTCTCCCAGGCCTGCGGCGAGGCCGCGCGGTTGTGGCTGGAGCCGAGCGTCAGCAGGCAATATTCGAAGTGGAGCCCGCGGTTCGTCTCCTCGCGCCGGAGCTGCTCGATGATCTGCGCCTTCGTCGAGCCCTCCCGGGCGCCGGCGATCGTCGCCTTCATCGCTTCCGTGATAAGTTCGGAAGCCGTTCGCAGCTTGGAAAGCTCGTCCGGCGTCTTGATCGCGCGCAGGCGCTCGAGCGTATGCGTCGCATCGACGAAACTGGCGCCCTTTAGCCCGGCGACAAGCCCATCGCGGGCATCCGACGGCAGGAATGCCGGCTCGATCCCGATGCGCGTGCTCGCCTTGCCAATCTTTTTCAGATGTTCGACGGCAAGTGCTGCGGCATCGATCGTGCCCCAGGTCGCCGTGTGCACGGTCGGTGTCCAGAATGGGTTGTTCTGGTGCTCGCCGCCTTCCATTCGGTTGCCGAGATAGGCCGCGTGGTCAGGTGCGCCCCTTTCGTAGACGACGACGGGCAGGTACCGGCTATGGCCGATGGCATCCATGGCCATAAAGAAGATGAACTTGTAGCCGCCCATCAGATATTGGGTGTTGTGCTTCGAGGTAGCGACGATGACGTCGATGCCCGCCTCCTCCATGAGCCCGTCGAGCTTGGCCGTATCGAACGGCGGCATGGCGAAACCTGTTTCCCTTGCATTGGTGTACACCGCTTCTCCTCCCACAAAACGTATGGCCCGGCTTCAGGAGCCCGGCGGCAGCAGGCGAAAGTCCGGCAGCTCGCGCAGCGCAAGCTCCGGCCCCGCCGGCGAATAGACGACGAAGAGCTGCATGGGCCCGGCGCCGGTATTTTTCGTCGAATGGAAGCGGCTTTCGGGAACATAGACGGTGCAGCCAGGCCCAACCTTCGTCGTGATCGGATTGCCGTTTTCGTCCTCAACCATCTGCTCGCCCTCCCCACGGATGACGAAGATGATCTCTTCCGCACCCGGATGATTGTGGCGGGCATGTCCCTGGCCACTCGGCAGGTCGACGACACCACCGGAAAAACGGCTGGAACCGTTGACTTCCGGCGCCACCGTCAGCGACAGCCTGCCCCAGTCAAATCCGAAGGCGCTGACATCCTTTGGATAGATGAAATACCCGTCTTTTGCCATGAAAGGGCCGCCTCCGTGTCCTTCCTCAGACGACCGCGCCGATGGCGAGTGCCTTGAAATCTTCGGTCTGCTTGCGGATGGCCGCCTCTGCCGGCAGGCGCTCCATCGAGCTTGCGCCGTAAAAGCCGTGGCAGCCAGGGCAACGCTCCAGGATGTAGCGCGCATCCTCCGGCATGGAGATCGCACCGCCGTGGCAAAGCACGATGACGTCGTCGCGCACGGAGCGCGCCGCCTTGGCGATCGCCGTGATCTCGTCGACGCAGTCATCGAGCGACTTGCCGGAAGTGGCGCCGATTGTGCCGCCGGTCGTCACACCCATATGCGCCACGACGATGTCGGCGCCGGCAACCGTCATGTCGATCGCCTCGCGCTCATTGAAGACATAGGGCGTCGTCAATAGGTCGAGCGCGTGGGCAGTGGCGATCATCTCGACCTCCAGACCATAGCCCATTCCCGTCTCCTCGAAACTCTGCCGCATCCGGCCGTCGAAGAGGCCGATCGTGGGGAAGTTCTGCACACCGGAAAAGCCCATTTCCTTCAGGTCGGCGAGAAAACGCGGCATCAGCACGAAGGGGTCCGTGCCGTTGACGCCGGCAAGCACCGGCGTGTTTTTCACGACGGGTAGCACCTCGAGCGCCATCTCCTTCACGATCTCGTTGGCATTGCCATAGGCGAGCAGGCCGGCCGCCGAGCCGCGGCCGGCCATGCGATAGCGCCCCGAATTGTAGATGATGATGAGGTCGATGCCGCCCGCCTCCTCGGCCTTGGCGGAGATGCCCGTGCCGGCGCCGCCACCGACGATTGGCACGCCGGCTGAAATCATGCCGTGGAATTTTTCGAGGATGGTCTTGCGGGGTATGGCTGGCATTGGTTGTCTCTCAAGGGTTGGCGATGTCGCGATAGGCCGCAACCGCGGCTTCGGCGAATTGCGGGTCATTGATATGCAGCGGTAGGCGGATGATGCGTCGCGCCGCCGTCGGCTTCACGGTCGCCTCCAGCGCGGCAAAGAGCGCGGCGTCGGCTTGCGGGTCGAAGAATGCACCACCTTCGATATCGAGGGCCGAGACGCCCCTTTCGGGAATGAGGAAGCGAACGGGGCCTTGGCAGAGATTGAGCTTCTCGCCGATCCAGCGCCCGATCTGCGCACATTCGGCGGACGTGGTGCGCATCAGCGTGACGTTCGGGTTGTGGCGGTAGAAGAGCCGGTCGGCATAGTGCCCCGGTACCGTCTTCGGCGCCCAGAAATTGACCATGTCCAGCGCGCCGACGGAGCCGACATAGGGCAGGCGTGAGCGGGCGATTGCGCCGAAACGGTCCGAGGTGGCAGGCAGGACGCCACCGAAAAGCAGGTCGCAGACCTCGGTGGTCGTGATGTCGAGCACACCGCAGACGAGGCCGCTGTCTGCAAGCTTCTCCATCGTGCGCCCGCCCGTGCCGGTGGCGTGGAAGACCAGGCAGTCGTAGTCCGCCTTGAGGCGCTCGACCATTGCGGTTACTGCAGGTGTCGTTACCCCGAACATCGTAAGCCCGAGGGCCGGTTTCGATGCCGTCACCTCAGCTGGCCGGGTGGCCATGGCCGTGATGGCCTGGGCTGCATTGTGCAGGATGACCCGGCTCAGCCGGTTCAGGCCCGCCATGTCGGTGACCGAGGGCATCATCACGATGTCGGAAACATCGACATAGGGAGCGACATCGCCCGACGCCAGCGTCGAGACCATCACCTTGGGCAGGCCGAGCGGCAAATTGCGCATGCCTGCGGTGACGATCGAGGTGCCACCGCCTCCGCCGATGCCGATGACGCCGGCGATGTCCTGGCGCTCGGCGAGAAAGCGCGAGAAGGCAATGCCCATCGCCTCGACCGCCCTGCCGCGGTCGTCGCCGGCAAGGACGGCTCCAACGCCACCCGGATGGCAGGCGGCAACCGTCTCGGCACTGATATCGACGGCGGTCGCCGGCTGGCGGGTGCCGACATCGACGCGCACGACATCACCGCCCGCCGCCTCGACGCAAGCGGCCAGGTAATCGAGCTCCTCGCCCTTCGTGTCGGCCGTTGCGACGACGTAGATGTTCTTCATTTCTCCTCCACGACGACGTGGATCCCCACCACGCCATATCCCGCCCTTACAGCCATTCGATTGGCTCTTGCAAATTGGTGAGACGCGCGTATCGTAAAGACATGCATGTCTCACGTCAACAGAATGAAACCGCCAAAACCGTCGAGCGTGGCCCGCGGGCCCGCACGCGGAAACTGATGCTCGAAACGGCAACGCGGCTCATGCAATCCGGCATCACTCCGTCGGTAAGCGAAGTCGCCGAGGCTGCCGAAGTGTCGCGCGCAACCGCCTACCGCTATTTTCCAAGCCAGGCCGCGCTCGTGCACGCCGTGGTGGACGAGGCTCTGGGGCCGATACTCGACTGGTCGTCCGACAGTCCCGATGCACGCATCCGCGTTGCCGACCTGCTGGCGACCGCGATGCCGCGCATTGACGAGTTCGAGGCCACCTTCAAGGCGGCACTGAAGCTTTCGCTGGACCAGTGGGCGCAGCGCCAGGCCGGCACGCTCGGCAACGAGCCACTGTTCACGCGCGGCCACCGCGTCGATCTCCTGGAGAGCGTGACGAAGCCGCTTCAGGGCACCGTGTCGCCCGAGGCCCGCGCACGCCTTGCACAGGCGCTCTCCCTTGTCTTCGGGGTCGAGGTGCTGATCGTGCTAAAGGATATCTGGGGACTGACCTCGGAAAGCGCACAGTCGGTTGCCGCATGGGCGGCCAAGGCGCTCGTTGAGGCTGCGGTACGGGAGGCGGGGAGCGAGGCATGACATCGACGACCTTCGGATCGCAAACGGCAACTGGTTCTACCAGTTTTGGAAGTATCTTTTCGCATTGCGGGCCAGAGCGGCCACAGCCAATGAGACGAGCCGACAAGACAATATCCACAAATGCGCAATTATGCACTCGATCTAGAGCCTTTGTAGAGGCGTCGTGGGTGTAGGCATCGCCGAAAGTTGGTCTTGACGCTTATTATGTTTGGTATTACCAGATTTAGCAACCAGCATTCGGGCTGGAGATCTGAGACGGGAAAAAGGTCGGGGGAGGCCCACCAGAGCGAACACCACCCAGGAGGATCGGAAAGTCGGATCGGAAGGCCCGCACGAAGCGGGAAGCGTGCATAAATGGGAGGAAACGTTATGCGCAAAACTATGACCGGTCTCTTGGCCGGTGTCGGGCTGATGTTGGCCTGCGGAACGGCCGCACAAGCCCAGGAACTGACGATCTTCTGGGCCGAGTGGGACCCGGCAAACTACCTTCAGGAACTCGTGAATGAATACGAGGCTGAAAGCGGCGTGAAGGTCACTGTCGAGACCACGCCGTGGGCCGACTTCCAGACCAAGGCCTTTACAGAGTTCAACGCCAAGGGCTCGGCCTACGACATGGTCGTCGGCGACAGCCAGTGGATCGGCGCTGCGTCCGAAGCCGGGCACTATGTCGACCTCACCGACTTCTTCAACAAGCACAAGCTCAACGAAGTCATGGCGCCGGCGACGGTGAAATACTACGCCGAATATCCCGCGAACTCCGGAAAGTACTGGTCGATCCCGGCTGAAGGCGACGCAGTCGGCTGGGCCTACCGCAAGGACTGGTTCGAGGACCCCAAGGAGATGGAGGCCTTCAAGGCCAAATACGGCTACGACCTCGCCCCGCCCAAGACATGGGCCGAGATGCGTGACATCGCCGAATTCTTCCATCGTCCAGACGAAAAGCGCTACGGCATCGCCATCTACACCGACAACTCCTATGACGGACTCGTGATGGGCGTGGAAAACGCGATCTTTTCCTATGGTGGCGAACTTGGTGACTATCAGAACTACAAGGTCGACGGCATCATCAATTCGGAAAAGAACGTCAAGGCGCTCGAAATGTATCGCGAGCTCTACGGCTTCACGCCTCCCGGCTGGGCGAAGACCTTCTTCGTCGAGAACAACCAGGCGATCACCGAGAATCTGGCGGCGATGAGCATGAACTACTTCGCCTTCTTCCCGGCGCTGGTCAACGAGGCGTCCAATCCGAACGCCAAGGTCACCGGCTTCTTCGCCAACCCGGCCGGCCCGGGCGGCGACCAGTTCGCAGCGCTTGGTGGCCAGGGTATCTCGATCGTTTCATACTCGGAGAACCAGGAAGAGGCGATGAAGTTCCTGGAATGGTTCATCAAGGACGAGACCCAGAAGCGCTGGGCCGAACTCGGCGGCTACACGGCAAGCGCAAAAGTGCTGGAATCGCCGGAGTTCCAGAATGCGACACCCTATAACAAGGCCTTCTACGAGACCATGTTCAAGGTGAAGGACTTCTGGGCGACGCCTGAATATGCCGAACTGCTGATCCAGATGAACCAGCGCATCTATCCCTTCGTCACCGCCGGCGTAGGCACGGCGAAGGAAGCGCTCGACGCACTTGCCAAGGACTGGAACACGACCTTCAAGAAGTATGGTCGTCAATAAGCCTTGATACATGACGGGAGGTTGCCTGGCTTCCTCCCGTTTTTCTACACCAGAGAACCAAACGACGCATGGCACTTCGTCCATGCCCAGGCAATGCGCAACCGGATGCCATCACCGCGTCCAGCGCTGGGCTCTTTGAGGAGGAGCACATTGGCAACCGTCGTCATGACATCCCTTGACGCGAAATCGCGTGCCGCATCGCGCGGAATGAGCGATATCAGTATCCGCAACCTGTTCATCATCCCGACGATCCTCTTTCTGATCGTCTTCAACATCTTTCCGCTGATCTATTCGCTCGGCTATTCCTTTACCGACTTCCGCGCCTCGTCAAACGCGCCGGCCAAATTCGTCGGCCTGCGGAACTACCGCGAGCTGCTCAACGACATTTTCATCTGGTCGAATTTCGCCATCACTGCAAAATATGTGATCGTCTCTGTGACGGGGCAGGTGATCGTCGGCTTCGGCACCGCAATGCTGCTCAACCGCGACATTCCGCTGAAGGGATTGCTCACCACGCTGCTCCTGCTGCCGATGATGCTGTCGATGGCGGTGGTCGGCCTCTTCTGGAAGCTGCTCTACGATCCTTCCTTCGGCATCATCAACTACACCCTCGGCCTCGGCTCCTTTGAATGGTTGTCGAACCCCGACATGGCGCTCTACGCCGTGGCGATCACCGACATCTGGATGTGGTCGCCCTTCGTGATGCTGCTGTCGCTCGCCGGCCTGTCTGCCGTGCCGAAGCATCTCTACGAGGCGGCAGCTATCGACCGGGCGGGTCCGTTCTACACCTTCTTCCGCATCACGCTGCCGCTGGTGGCGCCGATCCTGATGATCGCCATCATCTTCCGGACCATGGAAGCCTTCAAGACCTTCGACCTCGCCTACATCCTGACCAGCCAACCGACGACCGAGGTGATTTCGATCCGGCTCTACAAGATGGCATTCCAGGAATGGCAGACGGGGCGCTCCTGCGCTCTCGCCTACATCGTGCTGATCATGGTGCTCGCCATCACCAACATCTATGTCAAATATCTCAACAAGGTGAAGGAGCGCTGAGATGGCTGCCGTCCAAACCCGCTCCGAACGCGCGCTGAACCGGGTGGCGATCGCCGCCGTGCTGGTCATCACTCTGATCTTCCTGGCGCCGATCTACTGGATCACCTCCACGGCCTTCAAACCGCGCAACCTCGCCACCACCATTCCGCCGACCGTGCTTTTCGAGCCGGAAATCTCGCCCTTCGTGAAGCTCTTCACCAAGCGCTCGCAACTGCGCGTCGCGCCGACTCCTGAAGAATATGCCGACGCCCCCTGGTGGGAGCGCATGGTATTCGACGGGGGCGAGAAAATCGTCCGCTCCGGCCGCGGCGAAATCCAACCGTCGGGCTATCCAAACCGCTTCATGAACTCGCTGATCATTGCCATCACCTCCACGGTGCTGGCCGTCAGCATGGGAACCTTCACGGCCTACGGCTTCTCGCGCTTCAAGGTGAAGGGAGAGGCCGACCTTCTCTTCTTTATCCTGTCGACCCGCATGCTGCCGCCCGTCGTCGTCGCCATCCCGATGTTCCTTATGTACCGCGCCGTCGGTCTCAACGACACGCACTGGGGCCTCATCATACTCTACACTGCCTTCAACCTCTCCTTCTCCGTCTGGCTCATGAAGGGCTTCATCGACGAGATCCCGAAGGAATATGAGGAGGCGGCTCTCGTGGACGGCTACACCCGCATGGAAGCCTTCTTCAAGATCGTGATCCCGGAAGCGGCGACAGGCATCGCCGCCACCGCTGTCTTCTGCTTCATCACCGCCTGGAACGAATACGCATTCGCGCTGATCATGACGAACCGGCGCGCGCAGACCGCACCTCCCTTCATTCCGAGCCAGGTTGGCTCGGGCCTGCCGGACTGGACGGTAATTGCGGCCGGCACGGTCCTGTTCCTGCTGCCGGTCGCCATCTTCACCTTCCTGCTCAGGAACCATCTCCTGCGCGGCATGAGCTTCGGAGCGATCCGCAAATGACTTTCCGCGCCCTGAACCAGAAATATCTCGAACCCGGTTCGCAGTACCTGATGATCTTCGGCATCATCGCCCTCTGCCAACCTTGGAACCTGCTTCTCCACCGCTACGGCATGACGATGACGCTCATCGGGCTGATCGCCTTCATGGTGACGACCAAAATCCCGCGGGAGGAACAACGAGACGAAGGCAGCCATTCATGACGCAGATCGAACTTCGCGGCATCCAGAAATATTTTGGTGCCGTCCAGGTCATCAAGAACCTCAATCTCGCCATCGCCGACAACGAATTCATCGTGCTGCTCGGACAATCCGGCTGCGGCAAGACGACGACGTTGCGCGCCGTAGCCGGCCTGGAGACCATCGACGAAGGCGACATCCTGATTAACGGCCAGCCGGTGCAGCACATGAAGGCGTCGGACCGGGACATCGCCATGGTATTCCAGTCCTTCTCACTCTATCCGCACATGACGGTCTACGAAAACATCGCCTTTCCCCTGCGCGCGACGCGCATGAGCAAGGGCGACATTGATACGGCGGTGGGCGAGATCGCGCGTGTGCTGCGCATCAGCGAGTTTCTCGGCCGCAAGCCCTCAGCGCTTTCGGGCGGCGACATGCAACGCGTGGCGATCGGCCGGGCGCTTGTGCGCCGGCCAAAGGCCATGCTGATGGACGAACCGATTGGCGCCCTCGACGCAAAACTGCGCGAGGAGATGCGCGCCGAAATCAAGCGCCTGCATCTCAAGCAGGGCTCGACCACCATCTACGTGACCCACGATCAGGTCGAGGCCATGTCGCTCGCCGACCGCATCGTCATCATGCACGAGGGCATTCTTCAGCAGGTCGGCAGCCCGTTCGAGGTCTATGCCTATCCGGCGAACATGTTTGTCGCGCAATTCGTCGGCAGCCCTGTCATGAACATGGCGCAGGCGACGGTCAGCGAAACGGATGGCCATGCCAGTGTGCAGATCAGCGGTGGAGCAAAGGGCTTCGAGTTCCCCGCCGCCCTTGCCAACCGCCTCTCGGACGCGAAGGCCGAGAACGGCAAGCTGACGCTCGGCGTCCGGCCAGAGGGCGTACTCATCTCGCGCGAGGCGCGCGAGGGCTTCTTGCCAGTGGAGGCACACATCATCGAACCGCTCGGCTCGCACGATATCGTCGACCTGAAGGTCGGCGACCAGATGATAAGGGCTCGCACCAAGAGCGGATTCGTGTCTGGTCCGGGCGAAACCGTCTGGGCACGCATCGACCCCGCGCAGGCCCATTTCTTCAACACGGCGACCGGCTCGTCGCTCGGGATCAGACTCTGATGGCGCATATCGAACTCAAGGGCATCACCAAGACCTTCGGCAAGCACGCGGCGCTGAATAACCTGAACATCGAAATTGCTGACGGCGAGTTCTTCGTGCTGCTTGGCCAGACCGGTGCCGGCAAGACGACGACGCTGCGCCTGATCGCCGCTCTCGAAAAGCCGACGGCAGGGCAGATCCTCATCGACGGGCAGGACGTCGCCGACTGGGGGGCCGCCGAGCGCGACGTGGCGCTGGTGCTCCAGCAATATTCGCTTTATCCGCGCTATACGGTGCGGGAGAACCTGGAATTTCCGCTGAAATCCCGCATCCGCCGTGTCGAACCTGCAGAGATCAAGGAACGCGTCGAGCGGGTCGCGAAAACCCTGCGCATCGAGCACCTGCTCGACCGCAAGACCGACCGGCTGTCGGGCGGCGAGATGCAGCGCGTCTCGATCGGCCGAGCCATTGTGCGAAAGCCGCGGGTCTTCCTGATGGACGAACCGCTGTCGGCGCTCGACGCCAAACTGCGCGAGGCGCTGCGCACCGAGCTGAAAAACCTGCAGATGAACCTCGGCGCAACCTTCCTGTTCGTCACACACGACCAGATCGAGGCCATGTCGATGGGCGACAAGATCGGCGTGCTGAACAACGGCCATCTCGTGCAGACGGGCACCCCGCATGAAATCTACAACAACCCGGTCAACACCTTTGTCGCCCGCGCAGTCGGCTCGCCGCCGATGAACCTGATCGGCGGCACGCTTTCAGGCGGCGAGGCCGTGGCCAGCGAGGGCTACCGGCTGCCGCTCGGCAACGGGTACGCGATTGCGACGGACGGTCGCCCGCTCACCTTCGGCATCCGCCCCGAGGACCTCTTTCTCGACAGCGGTGCGCCGGGACAAGCTTGGGTGCACGACGTGGAGAACCATGGCGTCGAAAAGATCGTGACGCTGCGAACCGGAAACGGGGAGCTGTTGCAGGCAACCGTGCCGGCCCGCACGGAGCTGGCGATCGACGAGTCCGTGCGCTTCTGCTGGAATCCGGAAAAGGTCGTCCTTTTCGACGGCAACAGCGGTATGAGCCTGCGCTACGCGACATGACCTGATCGCACCGCAAGACGCCGACGGAGCCCCTCGAAAAACTGCGGGGGAACGCCGGCGTTTCGGATTGTCGCAAAGGGGCTCGCAGCTATGCCGGAAAACGCCGGCGATAGTGTTCGACCACCTCGGGATTGCGCAGATTGACTGGCAGTTCGCCCTTCAAGACGCGCATGGCTTCGCCGGCCGCGCCCGTTCCCATACGCATCATGCTCTCTTGCGTTAGGCCGGCGAGATGCGGGGTGACGATGACATTGTCGAAACCGAAATAGGGATGGTCGAGCGGCAGCGGCTGCGTGGCGAAGACGTCAAGCGCGGCTCCGCCGATGCGGCCATCGTCCAGCGCCTGGATCAGCGCCGCGTCATCGATCACCGGGCCGCGCGAGACGTTGACCAGAATGGCATCGGGCTTCATGCGGCCGATGCGCCCGGCATTGAGCAGGCCTGCCGTCTCCGGCGTCAGGGGGCAGCAGAGCACGATGATATCGGCCATGGCGACGAGGTCGTCGAGCGGCATGGAGCGCGCACCATGCGGCACGCTTTCAGGCGAGCGGCTCGTGGCGACCACCTCCGCGCCGAAACCGAACTTCGCGATCCGGAAGATCGCCTTGCCGACATTGCCCATGCCGACGATGCCTATGGTGCGGCCGCAAAGGTCGACAGCCCCGTCCGACTGGCTGCGCCCTGCCGCCCAGCCCTTCTGACGCAATTCCCGGTCCATTGGGCGGAAGCGCCGAAGCAGGGCCATCGTCACAAGGAAGACGTGCTCGGCGACCGTCGGCGCGTTGACGGCCGGCACGTTGGCGACGAGCACCCCCGCACGGGTCGCCGCATCCATTGGCACCATATCGAGCCCGGCGCCGTGGCGGATCGCAGCGCGAAGGGCCGGCGCATTCTCAAAGAAGTCCGGCGGGATCGGCGCGCGCACGATGATGATGCCAGCGCCCCGCCCTTCGCGAAGAAAGGTTTGAGGATCGGCGGCGGACGCGACGCGCAGATCGCCCGCAGCCTTGAGCATGGCCTCAGCCGCTGGATGAAGGGGATGCGTGGAAAAGATGAAGCTCATCGGACCTCCCAGCCGGTTACGCCTACCCGACGGCCGTCGCTGGCCCGCCGATGAGACCCTTCCAGTAGCTTTCCGCACCCTGGAGATGCGCGTTCATCAATGCCTGGGCGAGATTGCCGTCGCGGGCAACGAGCGCCTCGTAGATGCGGATATGTTCCTCATGTGAGCGCCGGCTGCGGGCGATGTCGCCGAAATAGATCGGCAGGCGCTGTTCGCCCATCACGTAGTAGACGCTGCACACGCGATAAAAGACGCTGTTCTTGGTAGCGCGGACGATCTCCAGATGGAAATCCCGATCCTCGCGTGCCAGTCCCTCGCCAGCGGCAAGCTTCGCCTCGGACGCGGCGAGGATGTCGCGCAGGCGCTGGTAATTCTCTTCCGTCGCCCGCAGGCAGGCCAGTTCGGCGGCCTTGATCTCATGGATCTTGCGAAGCTCCACGGTCTCGTAGATCAGGATAGGATCAAGCGGCACGCCGGCGCGCACAAACAGTGCCATCGCCTCGACGCTGGCCTCCGTGGTCGTCAGGTAGATACCGGACTTGGCGCGGCGTTCGACGATGCGCATGGCTTCCAGGATCGCCAGCGCCTCGCGAATCTGGCCGCGGCTGACCCCGAAATGCTCCGCAAGCTCCCGCTCTGAAGGCGTGCGGCCATTGTCGCTCGAATTCGAGAATAGATAGCCTGCGAGATCGGAGAGTAAGGAGTTTTCTTTCATCTTACTATCTTTGCGCGTGAGCCTCGAGGACCCGCCGGTTGATCGTGAAGCCCAGGCCGGGTTTATCGGGAATCTCTATCATGCCGTCCTTCACCGACACCGTGTCTTCGACGAGATCATGGATCATCGGATTGGCGCCAAGCGAGTATTCGATGACGAAGCTTGCCGGGGAAGCCGCGCACAGGTGCAGGCCCGAGAAAAAACAGGGCGCTCCGGCCCACAGATGCGGTGCGAAACGAAGGTTGAAGGCGCTGGCGAGCGAACTGATGCGCATCGCCTCGGTGATACCGCCGCAAAAGGCCGGATCGGGCTGGAATATATCGGCAGCCCGCAGCACGGCAAGATCGCGGAAGGCAAAGCGGGTCGCCTCACTCTCGCCGGCGGCGATCGGCACATTTCCGGACGCGCGTACCTCCGCCATGCCCGGCTTGTCGTCGGCTATCACCGGCTCCTCGAACCAGGCGATGTCGCAATCAGCCACCATCTGGATGAAGCGCTTCGCCTCGGCAACCGTATAGGTGCCGTGCGCATCGACCATCAGGTCGATGTCAGGGCCGATCGCCTTGCGAGCCGCCCGCACCCGCGACGCCGAGACATGCGGCGCACCGTCCATCGCGCCGACTCGCATTTTGACCGACTTGAAGCCGTCGGTGGCGATATAGGACTTGAGCTGCTCGCCGATCCTGTCCGCGCTCTCCCAACCGCCCGAAGCATAGGCAGGCAACCTGTCGGCCTTGCGGCCGCCCAGCAGCTTCCAGACGGGGACGCCGAGCGACTTGCCGAGAATGTCCCAAAGCGCCATGTCGACGGCGCTGATCGCCGCGATGGAAAGACCACGCCGCGCGATCTCCGGCATAGCGTGACCCGAAATCGCCGCCATCTCGTGGCGGGCTCCGTTGTAGAGCATTTCCCATATGGCGGAGATGTCGGCAGGGTCGCGGCCGATGAGCTTCGGCCCCACCTCGTGGTTCAGCATATGCACCAGCGTGCCGTAAGTGCCTGCGCTGCCGGCAGCATTCTTGCCCTCTCCCCAGCCGACGATGCCGTCATTCGTCTCTATACGCACGATCGCGGCATCGAAGGTCGTCAGTCGGCCGAAGTCGCTACGGTGTTGGCGGCTCGCCTCGATCGGGATCTTCACCCACCAGGCCTCTACGGTTTTGATATGCATGTGTCGGATCCCCCGCCCTCACGACCTCGCCGGCCGGCAGGGCATATGCCTTTCCGTTCATCACTTGATCAGCGGCAGGATCGTCTCGGCCGTGATCCGCATCTGATTGTCGTAGAACGTCTCGGTGAGAAGGCTCGAGCCGTGGTCCTGGATGAACTTCAATTGCTCCGGCGGGATATCGACGGGGTTGCGCTCCACCATGTCCGGGTACTTGGCAGCCGGCGTGCGATCGACGGGGGCGACGAACTCGTTCGTCACCGCACCCTCATAACCGATTTCCTTCAGCGTGCCGATAATCTTGGGCCAGTCGAGCTGGCCGAGGCCGGCGGCGAAGCGATTGTTGTCGGCCACGTGGAAATCGAAGAGGCGCTTGCCGGCCAGCCGGATCGCCTCGTACATGTCCTCCTCCTCGATATTGAGGTGGAAGGTATCGAGGCACACACCGCATTGCGGGCTCACCGCATCGGCCAGCGCCAGCGCCTGGGCGGCGCGGTTGATGAGATAGGTCTCGAAGCGGTTGAGCGGCTCGATCGCCAGCCGTACGCCCTTCTTCTGCGCGTGGGTGAAGCACTCGCGGGTGGCGTCGACCACCCACTTCCACTCCTCCTCTTCGGTCGCATCCGGCACGACCTTGCCGACGGTCGCCGGCACGAGCGTGACGATCTCGCCCTCGAGTTCGCTAACCATGGTGATGACGCTATTGACGTAATCCACCGTCCTGGCGCGCTGGCCTTCGTCCTTGGCGGCAAGATTGCGCTCGCCCAGCGTCAGAGTGACGGCGCCCCAGCAGCGGATGCCGTGTTCCTTGAGCAGCGCGCGCGTGCCCTTCACATCGTACTGCGTCGGCTCGCCCGATATCTCGATGCTCTGGTAGCGGTATTTCTTGATCCGCTTCAGCGTGACGGCAAGCGGCTCGGCCCGCATCCAGTTGTGTGTTGAAAGATGCATGAGGTCTCCTCCCAGACTGTTTGCGGCTCGCTCGACCGCTGAGGGCGGCAAGCGGTCCCTCTTGTCAGCCAAGCCCGAGATTGCGCGCATCTGGTTTGGCCAATTATCGCTGTTGAAAGCTCTAGCGCAAATTCTCAGCCTCTGCAAGGCGGAACGAGAAACGGAAACATATCTTCTTATGCCGATGTTTAACGTTGGAAATTCGGAATACACGCCAATCCTGCAAGCGATTGTCGCTGAGAATTGGCTTGACCGGATTTCCGATTTTGGTATGACCAGATGCCGGAGACAAACAGTGTCGAACCAGGCGCAGGGGCCAAAGAGCCCGGAGGGAGGAGACATGAAGATCGGCATGTGCATGTTCCTGTGGACGACGAGTGTCGGGCGCAAGCATGAGGCACTGTTGCGCGACATCAAGGACACCGGATTTGATGGCGTCGAGATTCCGATATTTTCGGGGACGCCCGACGACTACCGTCGGCTGGGGGGCCTGCTCGACCGGATAGGCCTGGAACGGACTGCCGTTTCCGCCATGGGCGATCCCTCGATGAACCTGATCGCGCCCGATGCCAAGATCCGCAAACGCGGCATCGACTACATGAAATGGGCAATCGACTGCAGCGATGCGCTCGGCGCAACGATTCTGGGCGGGCCGCTGCATTCGACACTTGGCCAATTTTCCGGAAGCGGGCCGAGCGCGGCAGAACTCAAGCGCTCGATCTATTCGCAACGCGCGATTGGCGACCATGCAGCAAAGCGCGGCGTCACGATCGGGCTCGAGGCGCTGAACCGCTTCGAATGTTATCTGTTCAATACGATGGACGCCATCGCCGCCCATGTCGATGCGGTCGGGCATCCGAACATCCGCGCCATGTACGACACGTTCCACAGCAATATCGAGGAGGCCGATCCGATCGGCGCCTTCACGCGAAACAGTGACCGCATCGTGCATGTCCACATTTCGGAGAACGACCGCGGCGTACCAGGGCGCGGCAACATTCCCTGGGCCGAGACGTTCAGGGCGCTGCGCGCAAGCGGCTACGACGGCTGGCTGACGATCGAGTCCTTCGGCCGCGCACTCAAGGACCTTGCCGCCGCGACAAAGGTCTGGCGCGACTTTTGCGAGACGCCGGAAGCGGTCTATCGCGAAGGTTACCGCCATATTCGCGATGGATGGCACGCGGCAGCATGAATGAAGTGCGGCCCAGCGGTGAGCAGCTTGCCAAGCTCGCCGATCTGGTTGATGCAGGCGCGGTCCGCCCGGTCATCGACACCGTCTATCCCTTCGAACAGACGCCGCACCTAAAGTGATCGCGCCAAAGGGCAAGGTCGTGATCAAGGTAAAATAGCTTTGCGAAGTCGATGCGCAAACTACGCGCAACCTGACCCTGTCGCTCGCAGACGCGTGTGACAGAACGCCTCTTCCTTTCGAGACTATTGAAGCGGTAATGCCTCACTGCCTAATCGGCAGACACACCCAAAAGTGCGGCAGGTGCGTGCATAACGCCAAATCGGAATGCGCTTGGTTGACATCTGACGCGGACCCACTGTATCAATGATGACGACCATCATCATTGATCATTTGCCGACACGAGAAAGATATTCCATGAGTAAACTTCCTAAGGTTCTAATTACTGGCGCATCGACGGGCATCGGCGCGACTTATGCTCATCGTTTCGCGCATCGCGGTCATGACCTCGTCTTGGTCGCTCGCAACAAGTTGCGGCTGGACGCCGTTGCGGCAACACTTCGCAATGACACCGGCGTCGCGGTCGAGGTTTTGCAAGCGGACCTGACCGATCTCGACGATCTTGCTTCGGTCGAAGCGCTACTGCGCGATCATCACTCGATCGGCGTCCTGATCAACAATGCCGGCGGCAATCTTCCGGGAAGCTTCGTTGATCAGAAAACTCACGACGTCGCTCAGCTTGTCGCCTTGAATGCAACAGCTGTCGCAAGACTTGCGAGTGCCATCGCGCCGCGGCTTGCAAAGGCCGGTGAAGGCTCGATCGTCAACATCTCTTCGGTCGTTGGCATCGCGCCGGAGTTTGGCATGACTGTGTATGGCGCAACCAAGGCGTTTGTGACGTTTCTTTCGCAGGGGCTGAGCTTGGAGCTCGCTCCAAAGGGCGTTTACGTCCAGGCGGTTCTTCCCGCAGCCACCCGCACTGAAATCTGGGAGCATTCCGGCATCGACGTCAATTCGCTCACTAGCGTGATGGAAGTCGAAGAACTCGTCGACGCCGCCTTGGTCGGCTTTGATCGGCGCGAACCCGTTACCATTCCGCCGCTTCCCGATGTTACGCAGTGGGACGGTTATCAGGCAGCTCGCCTGGCCATTCTTCCCAACACCCGGCAAGAACATGCCGCCAAGCGCTATCGCCAGTAAAAGGCTTCGACCCGCAACGATCGCCCGTATCGGACGATGGTGGTTTGACGATCGCTGCCCGACCTCTCTAATGACTCAATCCAGAAGGTCCATCATGACTGTTCCAACCTTGCTCGAACCCTATGATCTTGGCGCGCTGAAGCTGAGCAACCGGATCGTAATGGCCCCACTCACGCGCAACAGGGCCGGCCCGGGTCTTGCCCCTGGCGAACTTGCTGCGGAGTATTACGCGCAGCGTGCCTCGGCAGGGCTGATCATTTCCGAAGCGACCCAGATTTCCAAACAGGGCCAGGGTTACCAGGACACACCAGGCATCTACACCGAGGCGCAAATCGAAGGCTGGCGGAAGGTGACCGATGCCGTCCACGCCAGGGGAGGACATATCTTCCTGCAGCTGTGGCACGTGGGACGCATATCGCATACCGACCTGCAGCCGGCGGCCAAGCGCCGGTGGCCCCTTCGGCAATCCGTGCCGAGACGAAAACCTTCGTGAACAACAGCTTTGTCGACGTGTCGGAGCCGCGCGCGCTTCGGCTGGATGAGATAAGGGATATCGTCGATGATTTTCGTCGTGCCGCAGTGAACGCGATCTCTGCCGGCTTCGACGGTGTCGAAGTCCATGGAGCAAACGGTTATCTTCTGGACCAGTTTGCGAAGGACGGCGCAAATCTGCGCACCGATGAATACGGAGGAACCATCGAAAACCGTGCGAGACTGATGCTGGAGGTCACGGCAAACGTCGTCAACGAGATCGGCGCACAGCGCACCGGGATCCGGATTTCGCCAGTCTCGCCGGCGAACGGCGTTTCCAGCAGTGATCCGCAGGGACAATTCTACTACATCGTCGATAAGCTGAATGAACTCAATCTCGCCTATCTGCACGTCGTTGAAGGGGCGACCGGCGGAGCGCGCGACGTGGCGCCATTCGACTTCATGGAACTTCGGCGGCGGTTCACCAACAGCTACATTGCCAACAATGGTTATGATCTGGAACTCGCAACAAGCCATCTTGATGAAGGCAAAGCGGATCTGATCGCCTTCGGGAGGCCCTTCATCGCCAATCCTGATCTCGTCGACCGCCTCAGGAAGGGTGTCCCTTTGGCAAATTTCAATCCCGCCACACTGTATGGCGGGGGAGCCGCCGGCTACACCGACTACCCAACCGTTGCAGACAAACTTCGGGCCTGACTGTCATGGCGGCCACGCCCATGCGCGTGGCCCTTCACGATGCAAGGGTCGTTGCCCGCGTCCCCAAATGTCGTTCGGACAAGTATTGCAGCGGCTAAACCAGGCGGTCCACTTATTGCGTTGATCGCTCCGGACCAACTTGATCAATCGCCAAGCGGCAAGCGTCTCGGGCGACTTCAAGTATTTCGTCGGCCAATGGTGCCCCATCGGGGCATGCTCGGGACATCACCAGCGCTCCGAGGGCTTGGGCAAGTGCGCTGATAGCCTTGGCCCGGGCGCCAGGGCCATCATTCTGCTTGAAGGCAATATCCTTTTCGAGAAGCCTGATGAACTTCTCGATACCTTCAGCAAATGGCGCCCTTGTTTCATCTGTTTGGCGTGCAGCGTCTCCGCTCAGCGCGGCGATCAGACAGCCGGCGCCGCGATTGTCCCTGTGTTCCCTTGATAGATATACATTAAGGATCGTGGACGCGTTAAAGCCAACATACCGGCTTACGATGGTGTCGAACCCATGGGCTGTGGCCTCGACGATCAGGTTCTCTTTCGAGGGGAAATGATTGTAAAAGCCGCCATGGGTGAGCCCTGCTCTTTCCATCAGCTGCGCCACACCTATTCCGTCGAATCCGCCTTGTCGAAACAATTCAGAAGCAGCGGCGATAATGGCCTCTCGGTTTTGCTGCTTCTTCTCTTCCGTTATTCGCATGCGAGCGCTCCTGGCAGCGGTGCAATCAAATGATGTTGACCATCATCAAATATAGTCGTTTTAGTGAGTCAAACCAACCGGGGCAAGCACATTGCAGAGATGTTTTTGCGAACCGATGCAATCAAGATCGAAGTGCGTTGAGATCGCGCCGCCAGCGCTAAAATGAACGCCGCCGCGCTTTCCAGGAACCAAGTGTCCCTTTCGTGGAACGTGATAAACCTAGCTCAATGAATCAACACGTTTGGCACTAGAGTTGCCATTGGCGCTGAGCCGTTTCCACTTCAATTGAGGATCCGCCACCGGGTTTCTGATGCGCCGCCATCGCATCTTCGCGCAGAGAACCTGCCTCCGAGACACTCAGATCTAAGTGGCCAGACATCGACCGAACGTCGGCATTCTCAAAAATAATCTGCCAGGCAACACCTCATTCTATAGTAACCGGAAGACCTCTTCTTACTTTAACTACCGAAAATCAGAACGGATGCGTTTTCCTTCTAAAATGAAGCCAAACTCTCGCGATGTGATTACTATCACTCCACTTTGTAGCTCTAAGTGGCTACGTGCATTGCAGATGTGTTCGTACTATAAAGAAAGTGTAGGCGAAATAAAATCGCGCATGGGCGAGAGGTCTGGCCATATCTTCATGGATTGCTTTTGCATTTTCCAACTTCCTCTTGCACCTGAGGAATTGACCTTCGACGTTGTTATTGTGGCAACCCCTAGGTACGGCCATTCACCAATTACCTTCTAACTGAGAATGAACCAGCGGTCCCAATCGGCAAAGACGATCGTCGTCTATCGAGAGCCGCAAGTTCAATGCGCAAGGGTAGACCCGGGCGGGCGCTGCTTGGCATCTGGCGCCTGGATTCCTCCCCTTGTCGCGATTTAAACCGAGGGAGAATCTCCATGGCACTCGACATCACGACCCAAGACATCATCATCGACGAGACTACCGGTCTTACCGACGACGATATTGACCCGTCCGGTTCGCCGCACGCTAGCAACACCACACTGCAATATCTGTTGGGTCTTGACGATTCCGGCGGGCTAACCTCACCGGAAGTCGCCTTCCAGACCAACTTCGTGGTGGCCTCGGCGAGTGCAGGGGAAACCATCACCTCGGTCGTTCTCTCCCAGAACCTCAATGGTACCCCGTTTTCCCCTACCGTCGGCGTGAACAGCGGCATTCAGACGGTCGATGGCAACTGGGTCTGGCTGTTCCAGGACCCAACTCATCCAAACATCGTGATCGGCGTCATCGGTACTGCTGATCCGAACCTCGAGCCCGATGAGGCCGGGCCGCTCGCCTTCTCGTTTGCGCTGATCAACACCAGCAACACCAATGCGGACCTCTACACGGTCCAATACGTCCCGTTGCTCCATCCCGACGCCACCAGCGCGGACGACCGCATCGATCTGACCAGCAAGGTCTTCGCCTCGGTCACGGGCACCAGCGTGAACAATTTCTCAGGCCAGAACGCCGCGCCCGGCAATAACGATTTCTACCTGATCAATTCGTCCAATGACGCTTCCAAGCAGCTTCTGGTGATAGGTTTGAACGGTGGCACCGCCAACGTCAGTACACAGGGCTTCGGGGTCGACAACCAGAGCATCAATCCGACCGAAACGCTGCAGGTCGATTTTGTGACCGGCGGCAACCTCGCCGCAGGTTCTGCCTCGCAAATCCAGTACGGCAGCCATCTCGAGACCATCACGCAAGCCGGGTTCACGATCAACCAGATCACGCCTTCCAATCCGGAAGCACGAGTGGACATCAGTATCAGCGCCTTTAACAATACGGGCAACGATCAAGGCTCGGAGTTCTTTGACGGCACCACCACAAGCCCCGTTGACATCGTTAGCCTCAAGTTGACTGGTCAATCAGGGTTTGCTGCCACCATCACCACCGATGGCACCTATATCACGGCAGGCGGAAGCGTCACCGTCACCGGACTGAGCGGGAGCGGCAACGTCGTCACCATCACCGGGCTCGATAACGTCACAACCGTCGATATCACCACCAGCAGCCCAATGGATCGGCTGCAGGTTGCGGGGGTCGACACGAATGAGGGCCTCGACATCACCGAGTTCCATTTCTCGGCGACGAACACCAACGCCTACAGCGAGGAAGTCGGCTCATTCATCAACTTCGACGATGACGGCCCGACGATCGCGGCAGACGGTGTCCTGCCGGAACTCTCGGTGGACGAGACCGACTTCACGACCGACGCCAGCGCGGATTTCTCGGCGTCCTTCACCTCGAATGCCGGTGCAGACGGTGATGATATCACCTATGAGCTGGGCGTGATCGCGGGTGCGTCGGGTCTGGTTGATACGTTGAGCGGCCAGGCGGTCAACCTGTCGGTCAACGCCGGCATAGTCGAGGGCCGCACTGCAATCGGCAATGATCTGGTGTTCACGGTCAGCGTGGATGCTGACGGTAATGTGACACTCGATCAAGCGCGTGCGGTCGTGCATACGCCCGACAGCGGCCCGGACCAGTCGACTACGCTGGCCGCTGCCAACCTCGTTACTCTGACGGCGACCATCATCGACGGTGACGGGGATGAAGCTTCGGCCACGCACGACATCGGCCAGAGTCTCAACTTCGAGGACGACGCGCCGACGATCACGGCAGACGGTGTCCTGCCGGAACTCACGGTGGACGAGACCGACTTCACGACCGACGCCAGCGCGAGTTTCTCGGCGTCCTTCACCTCGAATGCCGGTGCAGACGGTGATGATATCACCTATGAGCTGGGCGTGATCGCGGGTGCGTCGGGTCTGGTTGATACGTTGAGCGGTCAGGCGGTCAACCTGTCGGTCAACGCCGGCATAGTCGAGGGCCGCACTGCAATCGGCAATGATCTGGTGTTCACGGTCAGCGTGGATGCTGACGGTAATGTGACACTCGATCAAGCGCGTGCGGTCGTGCATACGCCCGACAGCGGCCCGGACCAGTCGACTACGCTGGCTGCTGCCAACCTCGTTACTCTGACGGCGACCATCACCGACGGTGACGGGGATGAAGCCTCGGCCACGCACGACATCGGCCAGAGCCTCAACTTCGAGGATGACGCGCCGACGATCGTGGTGCCGTTTGACGGTGACCCCGGTACCGCAGGTATCCAGCACGAGACTCTGGCTAACGTGCTCAACGCGTCGGCCACCGGAGCCTTCGGGTACAACATCGGCGCGGATGCACGCACGGCCGCGTTCTACGCGGGCGGCGGTTCTGACTTTGTCGACCAGAATGTTGCACTTGCCGGCGTACAGATTGGACTGAGCGGCACCATTACCGGCGGCGGTGGCGGTAATCTCCTCACCTCGGACGTGACGCTCGCGTCGGAGAGTCTCACCTCCGCGACGTTCAACTTCACCTTCACCTACGACAAGGACCCCGCGGATGGCGTCCAGACGGGCACGGCGGTCGGCACGCTCGTCTTCGACAAGGTTGCCGACACTTATACCATCAACCTGACCGACCCGCTCGAAGGCTTCAGCGTCGACGTGCTCCACACCAGTGAGCTCTTGTCCAAGGAGCCCATGAGCAACACGGGTCACCCGCAGATCGTGGTGGAACGGCTGCAGGCGGATGATCCGGACACGCCCGATGACGAAGACTTCTACGTGCAGTTCACGGGCAACGCGATCAACAGAGCCAACCCGTTCCGCCTGACGAACAATGGCGAGGGGACATCCACTGACGCCACGTTCACCGTGGGTCTTCACGAGATGGTGAGTAACAACAATGAAACATGGGTGTCTGCGACGCAGAACACCAACGGTGTCGCCGGTGACACGATCCAGAAAGATGAACTGCTCACGTTGCGGTTCTTCAACAGCAACGTCGGAATTCAGAACGAGGCTCTCACCCCGACGGCGACCGCCGGCACCATGGCCATCAAGTTCGACGGCATCGGCAACAGCGAGGACCTGATGCTGATCCTTAACCTGATCGACAAGGACGGTGCCGACAACACCCTCGGCACCGGAGACGACAACTCCACGATCACGCGGGCTGTCTACGTGTCAAACGCCGACATCTTCAAGACGGGTCAGGTCCCGGCCGCCTATAGCGGCGAGTTTACGCTCGACAACAACGACGGCCTCGTGATCATCGAGCAGAACGACTACAACGCAGCCGGCGAAGACTACGTGTTGCAGGGTGCGCAGATCATGCAGTCGGGCAACGGGATCACCGGCAACAACACTGCGATCGACCTGAACAGGACGACCGGCGCTGGCGGCGGCAGCAATGCGACCACCGGTCTGGTGAACTTCGACGCCGCCGACAACGACGTGCTGAAGATCACGGACATCGGCTTCACCTCGACCGTGACCGAGACTCCGGAAGCCGAGCTCGACTTCGCCTTCCAGGTGGAGGACGCGGACGCGGATCAGACAGCGATGCAGCACATACTCGTTGACGTCGCCTGACACTTGACCAACGGGGGGCAGCTGGCGCAGCCCCCCGTTCTGCCATTGCACGAGGTACCATCTTGGGACCAGAGATTAAATGATGAAAGCCAACGAACGGGCCCCTGCTCTTCAGGTCGTGATGAAGGAGGCCAGACGCGCCATCCGGCCACTTATCTGGTTCAGCGGCGGCATCAACGTGCTGATGCTGACCGGTGCGCTTTATATGCTCCAGGTCTATCACCGCGTGTTGTCCAGCCACAGCGTGGAAACATTGGTGATGCTTTCTGTGATGGCGGCAGGGGCGCTTGCGACAATGGCGGGTCTGGAGGTGGTGCGCGGGCGTCTTCTGGCAACCGTCGGATCCTGGATGAACGCGCGGCTGGCACCCGTTCTCCTGACCGCATCGGTAGAATATGCCGCTTCAGCGCCTGGCCAGGTCAACGCCCGTCCGCTGCGCGACCTTGATCAAGTACGGAATTTCTTCACCAGTCCCAGCATCTTCCCGATCCTTGACGCGCCTTGGGCGCCGCTGTTTTTCGCGGCTATTTTTTTCATGCACCCTTGGCTGGGTTGGTTGGCGCTGGGCGGCGGGATCGTCCTGTTTGCGTTGGCGTTGCTGAACGAATGGCTCACACGCAAGCCTTTGACCGAGACTGCAAGCGCACAATCGCGGGCATACGGCCAGGCCGAGGCGGCGATCCGCAACGCCGAGGTCATCCAGGCGATGGGGATGTTGAAGCCACTGCTGGAGGGTTGGAAGGCGCATCAGGACGAGGCCAACAGAGGCCAAGTGCTTGCTGCCAACCGTGGCGGCGTCATCGCGGCGATCGCACGTTGTCACCGGCTGGCCCTGCAAATGGGCATTCTGGGCCTTGGGGCTTATCTCGTACTTCGCAACGAGGCTTCACCAGGAGTCATGATCTCCGCCTCAATCCTGATGGGTCGCGCTTTGTCCCCGGTCGAGCAGGCGATCGGCACATGGAAGGCCACGGTGGGAGCGCGTGCAGCCTACCGGCGTCTCACCGCAGTTGCCGGCAATCACCCGGAGGCCACGCCGGTTCTGCCACTACCGCGACCGAAAGGCAAGTTCGAGGCCGACAACATTGTGCTTGCCCGGCAGGGAGGCGAGCACATCCTGAAAGGGATCAGCTTTCGACTCGAGCCGGGTGAAGCAATGGCGTTGATCGGCCAGAGCGCGGCTGGCAAGACGAGTCTGGTGAGAATATTGGCCGGTGCCTGGCGTCCATCCGCAGGACGTGCCTTGCTGGACGGCATGGACGTTGCCCAATGGGCGGCGGAGGACCGGGGTCATTATGTCGGTTACTTGCCGCAGGATATCGAGCTCTTCGCCGGCACCGTTGCCGAAAACATCTGCCGCTTCGCCAAGCTCAGCCCAGTGATCTTCGACAAGGTTGTCAAGGCTGCGCAGCTGGCGGGAGTTCATGACCTCATCAAAGGACTGCCGAAGGGCTACCTCACCGAGATCGGCGAATCCGGCGCGGTGCTGTCAGGAGGACAGCGCCAGCGCATTGGGCTCGCGCGAGCACTCTACGGCGACCCGGCACTCATTATCCTCGACGAGCCCAATTCTAACCTCGACCGCGAAGGTGAGGACGCATTGATCGCAGCTCTTAACGCAGTCAAGGCGGCTGGCACGACCGTTATCCTGGTCGCGCACCGACCGAACATCATGGAGACAGTTGACAAGATACTCGTCCTCAACCGGGGCCAGCAAGACCTCTTCGGTCCACGCGACTATGTCTTCAACGAACTCGCCTCGCGCATCCGCAAGGTAACTCAGATGCCAACGATAGTGGCGAACTAAGCAAGGAAACGGAAACAGCCATGAAGGATATGAAGGTCGTTCCGTTTCCCGTTTCGCCACCTGCCGCCCCAGTTCCCCTGCGTCTCACAGGTGTGACGCTCACAGGCTTCGCGATCATGTTCCTGTTTTTCGGCATGGCGGGGGGTTGGACGATGATTGCCCCGTTGGAAAGCGCCGCAGTGGCACCGGGCGTCATCAAGGTTGCCGGCGACCGCAAGCTCATCCAGCACCTCGAGGGCGGCATCATAGCAGAGTTGAACGCCGCCAACGGTGATATCGTCAGGGCCGGTGAAATCCTCGTCCGGCTCGACAACACACAGGCAACGGCGAAGCTTGACCTGATCCACAATCGGATAGCAACGCGTGAGGCGCTGGCCGCTCGTCTGAGGGCTGAGCGGGATGGCAAGTTCGAGATCGAATTTGATCCGGGGCTGCTCGCAAACGCCGCGAAAGCCGCAAGGGACGCGGTGGCCTCACAGCGTGACGTGTTCGCAGCAAAGCACCACAATTTAAAGGACGAGCAGGAAATCCTCAGCCAGCGCCGTCGCCAGACCGAGGAAGAGATAACGGGACTGAAGGAGCTTATCATCACCGAAGACAAGCAGATCGAGGCGATCGAAAGTGAAACCAAAGACCTTGAAAGTCTCCTCAAGCGCGGGCTGGTCACCCGCGAGCGGAACCTGATGCTCAGGCGGCAACAGCGCGAGATCGAGGGGGAGCGCGCGACCAACGTCGCGGCGATCGCTCGTGCCAGAAGCGCCATGGCCGAGATTGACATGCAAATCCTGAACCTCAACACAGTGCGGTTGAACGAGGCGGTCGGGGAGTTGAGCAAGGTCGAGGCGGAGTTGTTTGACCTCACACAGGAAGAGCGTGCCGCCAAGGACGTGCTTGCCCGTACCAACGTCGTTGCACCAGTCGACAGCATCGTCATGGACCTGAAGGTCCACACGACCGGCGGTGTCGTGAAACCCGGAGATACACTGATGACAGTCGTGCCCCTCGGACAGCAACTCGTGGTCGAGGCAATGGTCAGGCCAGAGGACGTCGAGACGATCGCCCCTGGACAGCGCGCACGCGTCAGTTTTCCGGCCTTTGCCCGCTACAATCTTCCTCCACTCGACGGCGTCGTCGAGATCGTGTCGGCTGACCGGATGGTGGAGGAGCGCACCGGGGCACCCTATTTCGCCGCGACCGTATTGATCGATAAGAGCGAACTGGCCAAGCTGGAGGGCCGTAAGCTGCTGCCCGGCATGTCGGCCGAGGCGATGATTCGGACGGGTGCTCGCACCGTGCTTTCTTATCTGGCTGAACCTATCACACAGAATCTCCGCCGAGCGATGCGCGAAAAATAGTTGCAGGCCACCCGATGACAATTCTTTGCTATAACAGCGAAACTCACCGAGTTGAGATCCCTCGCATCCGGCGCCGCAGCGAGTGGGACCCCACTGCTTAGGAGGCATTCCCGGACTCAAACGATCAGTTCGCTGTAATGCTTTCCAGGGGATGACGTTTTAGAAATGCAGCCACCTGTTCGATGACCTCATTCGGCGCGGAATCGGGGAAAAAATGCCCGCCTGAGATGGCCCTGGCTTCCATGATCGAGCAGCGATCCACCCACGCGGCAGGCAGATCGTAGAGTTTCGCCATTGCGCCAGATGCGCCGTAGAGGATGAGTGCGGGAGCAGAAATGCGTCGCCCCTGATCCGCCAGATCGTCGGCGAGATCGACGCCTAGTGCCGCGCGATAATCGTTGCAGCCGCCAGCAATCGCCTCGGCGTCATGCCATGAGGCCCGATAGGCGGCGAGCTGTTCCACATCGAAATCCGCCGGACCCGCTGCACCCCATCCATAGAGGCAGGTCTCGTAGAACAGATCGGGGTTGGCTGCAATCATCAGTTCCGGGAAGGGCGATGGTTGAGCGAGAAAGAACCAGTGCCAGTAGCTTTGAGCGACCTCCTTGCGGAGGTCGTTGAGCAGCACGGTCGTCGGCACGATGTCCATCAGCGTGACACTGGCGACAGCACCTGGATGATCCAGCGCCAGCCGGTGTGCCACCCGTGCGCCACGGTCGTGACCCACGAGATGGAATCGCTCGTACCCGAGCACCCTCATCAAACCAACTTGATCCGCCGCCATCGTCCGGAAACTGTAGTTTTCCAAATCAGGTCGGGCCGGCGGTTTGCTCGAGGCGCCGTAGCCACGCAGGTCGGCGCAGATCACCCGGTAACCGCGCGCGACCAATCCCGGCGCGATTCTTGCCCAAAGCGCCTTTGTCTGCGGAAATCCGTGCAGCATCAGCACCGGCGGCCCATCCCCCGCCGACGTACAAGCAATCTCTACCTCGCCGACGCCAATGCGTCCTTCCTTTGAACCCTCAAACATTGCCGACTCCCGAATTCGAAATGACTATAACGTTTCGAGGGCGAGAGCGATGCCCTGGCCTCCCCGATGCATAGCGTGGCCACTTCTCGGCGCAGACTATCCTCATTCATCGTGTGTAGGAGCCCCCTGACAAGGATGGTCCCGGTTGCCGATCGGGTAGCCATGGCGATGGCACCGCTCTCGACAGTGACGATATCTTCCGGCAAGCCGAGCTATCCCATCCATCAGAGCGGGCGGGCCACATCGCTATCGCCCGCAACAATCTCCAGCGCAGCGGTCACGACCGCCTGCGCCCCTTCCCGCAAACCAATTGACGATCGCGGGCACCTCGACGGGAAGTCTGCCGCCAATTGCAGGAGGCCCGCGCTGCCAACCTCTCCTGCTTCCACGTGGGCTGCGCCGCAGTCACAACCGAAGCGGCTTCAACGTTTCAGAGCCTTCATGAAGCTGCTGAAATGCGCAAACAGTTCTTTGAAGGGCATTTCGGAGCGGTGTCTGATGAGAACCTCTGCGAAGAGCTTCAGTCCGATGGTGAATTCTGCAATCTCATCTTCAGGCAGCAACTGCTTTTCGCGCATCAACGACAGGATTTTGAACAGGTCATCGTGGTTGGTGGTTTGAAAAACGAGAGCTTCGTCGGCAGCCGAAGGGACGTCGCCCTCCAGCCGCTCGACCGTGACCCGGTAAGTGTGAGCCGATGGCACCTTCGTCATAGTTCGACGGCGTAGTATGTGAACCCGCCTTCGTCCTTCCCGACGCCGGAGATCGCATCGTTGATCTTCTCCAACGGCCACACCATCGGCGACATGACGGACATGTCGATGATACCAGCCTCGACCATGGCAGCGACTTCCATGCCTTCGGCGGCAGTGAACCAGACGGAACCAATCAGTTCCATCTGCTCGTCCATCCACCACTTGACGTCGACAGGCAGAGCTCCCGACGTCCCGCCGATGTTGACGATGCGACCGCCCCTTTTGACACCGCCCATGGCATCCAGCATGGACTCGAGTGGGGCCTTTGCGCCGAGCGTATCGAGCATGAGGTCGGCGCCGCTTCCATTGGTCTGCTCTTTCACGAAGCTTGCCGACGATCCATTGACGTTCGAGAAGGTGACAATGCGGTCGGGAGCAATCGCCTTCAGCCGCTCAAGCAGCTTCTCGCCCCTTGCGACGGCATAGATTTTTGCGATGCCCATTGCCAGAGCAAACAAGGTCGCGCCCAGTCCAAGCGTGCCGGTCGCACCGTTGATGATCAGGGTCTTGCCCATCAATGGGCCGCATTTCTTAAGGGCGGCATAAGAGGTGCCGAGATAGCCCAGGCGGGAGCCTTGGACGAAACTCATGTTATCTGGGATCTTGATGGCCTGCGCCTGCGGGGCGAGCATGAATTCACCAAAGCCGCCGTAAGGATAGCGGGTGAACATTTCGATGCTCTTTTGATTGTAGCCGAAGTAACCGCCGAGGGTCCAATGTTCGCACGCTTGGGGATTGCCCGACGAACAATGATGGCACGCGCCGCAGAATCGCCCGGGGTTCACATACACCCTGTCGCCTGCCTTAAGGTTGACAACCTGAGGGCCGACCTCGTGGACGATCCCGCTCGGATCGAGGCCATGAATCGCGGGACGCGGGGGAAGTGGCATCTGCGGATACCAGGTTTCCCAGTTGGCCAGGACATTTGCCAAATTCGGAACCATTCCACAGGCCTTCACGCGAACGACGACGTCGCTTCCCGTCGCCTTGGGCCGCTCGACCTCTTCAATCCTCATTGCCTGACCTACGGCATGCAGGCGCGCAGCACGCATCATTTCCATCGGCATTATCCTCCCAAACCCAAAGATCTCGTCATATTGACATCCTGACTGGATTGTGAATACCGTTTAGTATCTGAAAATGCAAGCGGGGAAATTGCGATCTATCCTCGCGAACGCGGCTGAGGCCGGCGTCAGGGAGGAGAAATGGACTTCGTGTTGATTGACTGGCTTCGCATTCTGTGCGGCGTCTGGTTCATTCCCCACCTTATCGGCAAGGGACTGCACTATAAGAAGGCCGGAGGAACATTCGAGGCGGCAGGCCTCAAGCCCGGGACGCTGTTCGTGGGGCTCGCCCTCGTTGCGGAGACTTGCGCAACTGTCGGACTGGTGTTCTCAATATACCCCCGAGTTGCAGCCGTTTTCGGTGCTCTTGTGCTGGTTGGTGCAGCCTACGCGGTTGTGAAGATCAACGGCTTGAACTGGCGTTGGCAGAAGATGGGTCCGGAATATCCGATTTTTTGGGCACTCCTTTGCTTGCTAACGGCTCTTGTATGATCATGGCGTTTTGAGGTACGCCTCGGTGTCTGGATACGCACGAACGGGAATTTTGAAATGGCACGGCTGACACGTGAGCAAAGTCAGGCTCGCACGAAGGAAAAGCTATTGGCGTCCGCTTATGAAGTCATGGCACGCCACGGCTATGCCGGGGCTTCGATTGAACGCATTGCCGAAGAGGCGGGCTACTCGAAGGGGGCGTTCTACTCGAATTTCGCCAATAAGGAAGATATCTTTCTGCAGCTCCTTGCCGGCAACGCCGGTGGCGACGTCGTTCAGCTGACTGAGCTTCTGGGAAAATGCAATGACCCCATGGGACTGATTGATACCTTGGCAGCATGGGCAAACGACCGCGGAGACGATCGCCGGTGGGGCATGCTGGCAATAGAGCTTCTTCGAATGGCCCAGCATGACCACACGCTCGGAGACCGGCACGTGAAGTTATTCCGAGATCAATGGGAAGGCGTGGGCAACATCCTCATCGACAAGCTGAATCTTGTTCTGCAGCCGCCGGCGAGCCCCTTCTACATTGGCGGTATCGTTCTCGAACTCACCTACGGCGGTATTTCAAGCTTCCTCAAGGACGGCGCGCCTGGAGACATGGTCCGGGTCGTGCTGCGGGAAATGTACCGATCTTCACGAGCGGTAACGTCCGCCAGGGCGGCTAGCGCCTAACCAACGACATCCAGATTACGACATGAGAAGCGCGCGCCGACGCTTGCGGTCGGCGCGAACGCTCTAGGCTCGACTGACAAGCGGTCTGGGCCAGTTCGAATTTTCTTCTGCGCTGAAGTTGATGGGTCTTTCAGCACAAAACCAGCTTGACATCACAAATTTGGAAGTCTAGCGTTCATCCAGAAACCATTTGGTATGTGAAAACCAACTGGTATTTAAAGTCGCAAGCCTCGACCGTTGTCGAGGCGCTGCGGAGTTATGGGGAGATCATGGAGATAGCTACTTTGACAACGACCTGTCGAGGCGCACGAGCCAGGGATTAAGACGCGCCTGGTCGCACAGTTCGCATATATCGACGGCACGCCGTCCTAGATTCGAAAATCGGAAATCATTGCATGCTTGGATTTGGCAACTCCCCACAGGAGGCGCTGGTCTCGTCTCTGCTCGTCATGGCGCTCGTCGGCTTTTTAGCGTCGAGCCTGATGCGCTGGCGCGGCCCAGCCCGGCTTACCGATCTGCTGATGCCGGCAGCATTGCTTGCAGCGTATTGGCTCGCCTATAACAAGGTGCCGACCTTTCCGCCTGTCGGTGCGGTCAACAAGGTGTTTTACGTGATCGCCTTTGGAACGGCGATCGGCTTCGCCGCCGAGATTGCCGCTCCACGCGCCTTGCGCCTTCTAGCACTTCTCCAGCCGGCCGCAGCCGCATTCTATGTCGGTTCGCCGCGATTGGGGATAGCGTCCTGGGAAGTGGTGCTCGCAGCAGCCGCCGGAATGGCTGTCATGGGGATGGTGCTGCGCGGAGCAACGGGCGCAGAAGACGACGTAAAGCGCGGCGGCGTCGTTGCCGTACTTGCTCTCGGCTTCGCCCCGATAGCCCTTCTCGGCGCCTCGTCTTCCTCGTTTCAGCTCTGCCTGCTCTTTGCGGGCGGGTGCTTTGGGATCATGGTCATTCACGCCGTAAAGCCTGCCTACCGTTTTGGCGGCGCCTCGGCGATCGGCGCGTTGGGGGGCCTGATCGCCATTGCCGATACTGTTCTGCTGATCACGCGCAAGGCCGACCCCATCGCACTCGCGGTTCTCGCTCTGTGCGTCGTGCTGCCGGCACTCTCAGAGCGGACCTGCCGGACGTTGGGCGTGTCTTTGCCGTTTCCGCGCCTTTTCGTCCACGTCATCTTGGCTGTAGTGCCGGCTGCAGCGGCCTTTGCCGTCGCATTTCTCGATTATGGGTCGAGCTTTCCAGTTTAACATCAGGAGGAGAATGGAAATGAAATACCGACTTGCAGCATTGCTACTTTCGATGACGGCGCTCGCCGGCGCGGTGTCGCCCGCCTGGGCCGCGAAATTCGACATCGATCCCGTCCATTCGGGCATCGCTTTCTACATCGATCATCTGGGCTTTACGAAGGTGATCGGTGTCGCGCAAGAGTTCTCTGGCAGCTTCGATTTCGACGCTTCCAAGCCGGACGCCAGCAGCCTCGATGTCAAGGTCACCGTCGCCTCGATCTCGACGAACAACAAGCAGCGTGACGGTGACATCCAGGGTGCGGACTGGTTCAACGCCACTGAATTTCCCGAAATCACGTTTGTCGGCAAGGAGTTCAAGAAGACAACCGAGAATACCGGACAGATCGTCGGAGACCTGACGATAGCGGGCGTCACCAAATCCACGACCTTGGACGTCACGTTCAACAAGGAAGGTCAAAACCCCTGGGATAAGAGCCACGTTGTCGGTTTCAGCGCGACCACCAAAGTCAAGCGCAGCGATTTCGGCATGAAGGCCGCACTCGGCATGATCGGCGACGAGGTCGATCTCGTGATCGAGGTGGAAGGTCGCGAACACCAGGGATAATGCAAGACCGTCAGGTCGTCTCCCTAGGACGCCGTCGTTTGATCACGACGGCGCCTTTTCTGTTGATGGACCGTCAGGCTGCACTCGCCCGGCCAAATCTGGTGAACACTCCGCTTGGCGCATCCGGCGTTGCGCCAAGGCGGAAGCGGGAAAGGACGGGCCGAAATTCGGCGGCTGCTGTACGGCAAGGCGTGCCCGCCGGTGAAGGCCACGCAACGGCAGAGATTCGCAATTCGTGTATTTCGGATACTTTTTGGTATGCAGATGCATTTCGGTATGTTAACGAGAAAATGCGGCTGAAGGATCTGAGGGGGTTGGCCCGCAGATCCGAGGGAGGATCAAGGGGTTTTTCAATTGGCATCTCGAACGCGGTGGATCCGGGCATCTTGCCCTGCGCGCGGCTATCCATCGCTTCGATCCTATCGCCTCTGACATGCGACTTCACTGATCACCGCCTTGCCGAAGCTCGGTTTTATTCGAAAGGAAATTCTAAATGGACGTTCGCGCCGCCGTTGCCGTTCAGGCTGGAAAACCGCTGGAAGTCATGACCGTACAGCTTGAAGGCCCGCGGGCCGGCGAGGTTCTGGTCGAGGTCAAGGCGACCGGCATCTGCCACACCGACGATTTCACGCTGTCTGGCGCCGATCCGGAGGGCCTGTTTCCGGCAATCCTCGGCCATGAGGGTGCCGGCATCGTCGTCGATGTCGGACCGGGCGTCACTTCGGTCAAGAAGGGCGACCACGTCATTCCGCTCTATACGCCGGAATGCCGTGAATGCCCGTCCTGCCTGTCGCGCAAGACCAACCTCTGCACGGCGATCCGCGCCACCCAGGGCCAGGGCCTGATGCCGGACGGCACGAGCCGCTTTTCGATCGGCAAGGACAAGATCCATCACTACATGGGCTGCTCGACCTTTGCCAATTACACGGTGCTGCCGGAGATTGCCGTTGCCAAGGTCAATGCCGACGCCCCCTTCGACAAGATCTGCTATATCGGCTGTGGGGTCACCACCGGCATCGGTGCCGTCATCAACACCGCCAAGGTGGAGATCGGTGCCACGGCCATCGTCTTCGGCCTCGGCGGCATCGGTTTGAACGTTCTCCAGGGCCTCAGGCTTGCCGGCGCCGACATGATCATCGGTGTCGACATCAACAATGACCGCAAGGCCTGGGGCGAAAAGTTCGGCATGACGCATTTCGTCAATCCGAAGGAGGTCGAGGGCGACATCGTGGCCTATCTCGTCAACCTGACGAAGCGCGGCGCCGACCAGATCGGCGGTGCCGACTATACCTTCGACTGCACCGGCAACACGAAGGTGATGCGCCAGGCGCTGGAAGCCAGCCATCGCGGCTGGGGCAAGTCGATCGTCATCGGGGTGGCCGGTGCTGGCCAGGAGATCTCGACGCGTCCGTTCCAGCTGGTGACCGGCCGCAGCTGGATGGGCACGGCCTTCGGCGGCGCGCGCGGGCGAACCGACGTGCCGAAGATCGTCGACTGGTACATGGAAGGCAAGATCGAGATCGATCCGATGATCACCCATACGATGCCGCTCGAGGACATCAACAAGGGCTTCGGACTCATGCATGCCGGTCAAAGCATCCGCGGCGTGGTGATCTATTGAGGCCAATCGTCGGATTGCGCGGGCCGGGGTTTCATAGGTTCGGCTGCGCCGGAACTGAACCCAGGCTCGCTTCAGATCGGTGACTTCAACATTCAAGGGAGGGATACGTGCTGATAGGGTCGCCTCGAGAGAGGCTGGAAGGAGAAGCGCGCGTTGCAATGACGCCTGACAGCGCTATACAGCTTCAGAAACTCGGATATCAATGCGCCATCGAAACAGGCGCCGGCAAGCTTGCGGGCTTTTCCGACGATGCATACCGCGCCGCCGGCGTGACAGTTGTCGATACCGCCGAAACGCTCTTTGCAAGCGCCGACGTGATCGCGAAGGTGCGCCCGCCCAGCAGCGACGAGCTGTCGGCGCTCTCGCAGGGCAAGACGCTCATATCCTTCTTCTATCCGGCACAGAACAAGGACCTCCTGGACCAGGCGGGAGCGACCGGCGCCAACTTGATCGCCATGGACATGGTGCCGCGCATCTCGCGCGCCCAAAAGATGGACGCGCTGTCCTCCATGGCCAATATCGCCGGCTACCGCGCCGTGATCGAAGCGGGGAACAATTTCGGCCGCTTCTTCACCGGCCAGGTGACGGCCGCCGGCAAGATCCCGCCCGCCAAGGTGCTTGTCATCGGCGCGGGCGTCGCCGGTCTTGCCGCCGTCGGCACCAGTATTTCGCTCGGTGCCATCACCTATGCTTTCGACGTGCGCCCGGAAGTCGCCGAACAGATCGAATCCATGGGCGCGCAATTCGTCTTCCTCGACTTCGAGGAACAGCAGCAGGACGGGGCTGCGACCGGCGGCTATGCCGCGCCCTCCTCGCCTAAGTTCCGCGAGGCGCAACTGAAGAAGTTCCGCGAAATCGCGCCTGACATCGACATCGTCATCACGACGGCGCTGATCCCCGGCCGCGACGCGCCCAAGCTGTGGCTTGCCGACATGGTGGCCGCGATGAAGCCGGGCTCCGTCATCGTCGACCTTGCCGCCGAGCGCGGCGGCAATTGCGACCTGACCGTTGCGGGCGAGAGAATCGTCTCCGACAACGGCGTCGCCGTCATCGGCTATACCGACTTCCCAAGCCGAATGGCCGCACAGTCGTCGACGCTTTACGCGACCAACATCCGCCACATGATGACGGACCTCACCCTTAAGAAGGACGGCGTCATCGTCCACAATATGGAAGACGACGTGATCCGCGGTGCGACGGTCGCTTTGAAGGGCGAAATCACCTATCCGCCGCCGCCGCCAAAGATTCGGGCGATTGCGGCGCAGAAGCCCAAGGAAAAGACCAGGGTGTTGACGCCCGAGGAAAGGCGCGCCGCAGAGGCGGCCGCCTTCAAGGCCGCGACGCAAAACCAGGTCGGCCTTCTCATTTTCGGCGGATTGCTCATGCTCCTCATCGGCGCCTTTGCGCCCCCCGTCTTCATGGGCCACTTCATCGTCTTCGCACTTGCCTGCTTCGTCGGCTTTCAGGTGATCTGGGGCGTTTCGCATTCGCTGCATACGCCGCTCATGGCCGTCACCAACGCCATCTCCGGCATCATCGTCATCGGTGCGCTCCTGCAGATCACCGCTGCGGGTTGGCTGGTGACGGCGCTTGCGGCCATTTCCGTAACGATTGCGACGATCAACATCGTCGGCGGATTCATGGTGACGCGCCGCATGCTGAACATGTTCCAGAAGTCCTGATCAGGCCGCGGGGAATTGACAATGTCTATCGGTATCCAAACTGCCGCCTATATTGCGGCTTCGGTTCTCTTCATCCTCGCGCTTGGCGGGCTTTCGGGCCAGGAAAGCGCCAAGCGCGCCGTGTGGTACGGCATCGTCGGCATGGCGATCGCGATCATTGCGACGATCTTCGGGCCGGGCGTCGGCCTTTCGGTAATGCTCGTCGTCGTGCTGGGGGTCGGTGCGGTCGTCGGGGCGGTGATGGCGCGGCGCGTGGAAATGACTGGCATGCCGCAGCTCGTGGCCGCCCTTCACTCCTTTGTTGGCCTGGCTGCCGTCTTTATCGGCCTCAACTCCGACATAACGGCGCATGAATTCACGACGCATGCAGAGCAGATCATCCACGAGGTGGAGATCTTCTTCGGGGTCTTCATTGGTGCCGTCACCTTTACCGGTTCGATCATCGCCTATGGGAAGCTCTCGGGCCACATCGGCGGTAAGGCACTCATCCTACCCGGTCGCCATGCCTTCAACCTCACGATGGTCGCCGCCTCTTTCGTCCTCATGTTGCTCTACATGAACAGCGCGGGCTCATGGACGCTCTATCTCATGACGCTGATCGCCTTCGTCATCGGCGCGCATCTCGTCATGGCGATCGGCGGGGCCGACATGCCGGTGGTCGTTTCCATGCTCAACTCCTATTCGGGCTGGGCAGCGGCGGCAACTGGATTCCTGCTCGGAAACGACCTTCTGATCGTCACCGGCGCGCTTGTTGGTTCCTCCGGCGCAATCCTCTCCTACATCATGTGCAAGGCGATGAACCGGCAGTTCCTGTCGGTGATCCTCGGCGGTTTCGGCAATGCCTCGGGCCCAGCGATGGCCATCGAGGGCGAACAGGTTGCAATCGACGCCGAAGGCGCCGCCGCCGCGCTTAACGATGCGGATTCAGTCATCATCGTGCCCGGCTACGGCATGGCAGTTGCACAGGCACAGAGTGCGGTCTGCGAGCTCACCCGCAAGCTACGCGCCACCGGCAAGGATGTGCGTTTCGCAATCCACCCGGTTGCAGGCCGCTTGCCCGGTCACATGAACGTACTCCTGGCTGAGGCAAAGGTGCCCTACGACATCGTCCTGGAAATGGACGAAATCAACGACGACTTTTCCAATACCGACGTCGTCATCGTCATCGGTTCCAACGACATCGTCAATCCAGCCGCACAGGAAGATCCGAATTCGCCGATCGCCGGCATGCCGGTCCTGGAGGTTTGGAAAGCAAAGCAGGTCTTTGTTTCCAAGCGCGGCCAGGGGACCGGCTATTCGGGGATCGAAAACCCCTTGTTCTACAAAGAAAACACCCGGATGTATTACGGCGACGCCAAGGAGTCGATCAACAAGCTGCTGCCGATAATCAACTGAGCCCCATTTCGTCCCTTTCTGGTGGGAGGGAGGGCTCGCCTGCACGGCGACTTCCCTCCCCACAGAAGCATAACGCGGCCGGCCGCAACCGACAGCGATCCCAACACCTCGCACAGCAGATCCTTGAGGATGCCTCACTATTCATCCTTGCCGCTGCGGCGACGGCCCAGCAGGTCGCAGAAAATTCGAAGACTACCCTTTGAGCAACGTCCTGATCAAACCTTCGTCTGGTTGCGAGCCTAAACTGAAATGGATAGCTTGCTGCCACCATCGTCGACGGCCAAACCCGGGACCAGATCATGAATTCCTGCCTTGAAAACCTTCGGCCCTACATGCGGGACCGTGATCGGCTCAAGCCATCTTTTTTGTTGTTCCCTGCCAATCGATATGCTGGCCTCATCTCCGAGCTATCCTAACATCATGAAACTTGCTCACATAAACTTGGTCGCCCGAGATGCGGAAGCGCTTGCGGCGTTCTATGTAGATGTCTTGAGATGCGAGCACCTCCGGGAACCCAGGGCCTTATCGGGAGAAAGAGTGTCGCGAGGCAACGGGATTGCCAACTCACAGATCTACTCGATTTGGCTCAAGTTCCCCGAACTCGACCGCCCGTTCTTGGAAATACACGAGCACAAAGTCACGTATGATAGGGATCAGCCAAGAGTGAATGAACCGGGCTTCGCTCACCTATCGTTCCAGCTGAAAGATATCAGCGGTATACTCTCACAAATCATTCAGGCGGGTGGCGCGCAGATTGGCGAAATCACGGACCTTGGGACGGAGGAAAAGCCACTTCTGATCGCCTATGCGCGCGATCCAGAGGGAAATATACTCGAGCTGGAGCAGACCTAGGTTGCAGGTCGTTGCCCGGGCGCGTTCAGCCGCCCGGGATGTTCGCGAGATTGACCTGTCACGTCCCCTGTTCGAAAGTGGACCTCGTTCTAGTCCTCGGGGGCAATTCCGATCACGATGCCACTGAGTGTCTCGTCGAACGGTATCTGACAGGAAAGCCGGGAGCGCTCCTGACGGTAGTCTGATCCCTCGAGCAGCTCGGTCTCATCGATCGAGGGCACCGGTAGACTTGCGCTCGTGGGAAGCTGCTCGACATACACGTGGCAGGTGGCGCAGGACAGACAGCCGCCGCACATCGCCAAAAGTTCGTCAAACCCGGCGTTGCGGATATTCTCCATGAGCGAGGCGCCTATCCGTCCGTCGAAGCTATGGAGCCCTCCGTCTCGGGTCCGTACTGATATGGTAGCCATTTTTCCTCCACTTTCTGCGCTCTTGACGCTCACGACGTGACGAAGTCGATTTCATTGAGTTGTCTCGATGTGTCCGCCAAAGCGGCGGGATCGATCCTGGCCGCGCTGTCGACAAGCTTTCGCCCTTGCACGTAATCGCGTGGCGAATTGATGCAATCGAGGGCAAGAACCGCCCCGTTCTTCAGATAGATGACACTGAACCTCCGCGAGGCAGGATCTCCTCTCGTGACGACACTGTCGAAGCCGTAATTGAGGCCGACCGTCTGCATTTTCAGGTCGTACTGATTGGACCAGAACCACGGCGTTGCATCATATGCCTTGAACTCCCCGCAGATCGCCTTTGCAGCAGTGGTCGCCTGATCGGTCGCGTTCTGCACCGATTCGATGCGGATGCCAGGACCGTTTTCCAGGCGGGCGCAGTCGCCGATGCAATAGATATCGGGCACTGACGTACGACAAAACTCGTCGACATCGACACCGTTTGCGCCCTTAGCTCCGGCGGCAATCAGTGGACCAACCGACGGGATGATGCCAATTCCGACGACGACTATGTCGGCTGCAATCGCCTCGCCGGCTTCAAGAACCACACGCGAAACCCGCCCGTTCACGCCCTCCAAGGAGGCGACATTGCTGTTGAGACGGAGATCGACGCCGCGCGCCCGATGCTCGTTTTCGTAAAACCGTGAAATTGGTTCCCCCGCCACACGCGCCAGCACACGGTCAAGGGCCTCGACCAGGGTCACCTCCTTGCCGATCTTTCGGAACACTGCCGCCGCTTCCAGGCCGACGTAACCGCCGCCGATGATCACGATTCTCCGGGCGTTGGGAAGCACATCGATCAGTGCGTCACAATCCGCCTTGCTGCGGATGTAGAAAATTCCTGCCAGGTCGCTGCCCGAACAGGAAAGCTTCCGCGGATCGCCCCCGGCGGCCCAAACCATCTGGCCGTAGGAGAAATACTCGCCACCATCGGTGACCACGATGCGAGCCGTGGGATCGACGGCGCTCACATGCCGCCCAAGCAACAATTCCACCTCACGCGTCCCCCAGAAATCCTGGGGCCGTAGATGCATCCTTTCGAATGTCTTCGTGCCAGCCAGATAATCCTTCGAAAGCGAGGGGCGGTCATAGGGAAGGTCCGGTTCAGCGCCGATCAGCGCGATGCTTCCCGAAAACCCCGATTGCCTGAGTGCAGCGGCTGTCTGCGAACCGCCGTGTCCGCCGCCGACGATCACACAGTCGAAAGATCGGGTGAGGTTGTCCGGCCTCATCTCACGACCTTCCTTTCGGCGCCGATGAGGACGAAGCACATCGTGGCGGGCCTGTCGCCCTTGTTGCGCCAGGCGTGGCGGGTGCCGCACTGGACCACGATGTCGCCCTGCTTCAGCAAGGTTTCAGCGCCATCGTCGAGTTCGAGCCAGATCTCGCCGTCGAGGACCATATCGTAGTCGACCGTGTCGGTGGTGTGCATACCTGGCGCGTCGGGCTCGAATGCCTGGATGAGGCCAGGGATGTGGACTGCCTGCTCCTCAAAGGCGCAGGCGGGATCGACGGTCGCAAATACCGAATCCGGCGGGAAGACGACAATCATGAGTTTCGTCGCACCGGGTTCAGGCTTGATCAATATCTGCGGGGGTGCCTGCTCCGCACAATCCTGCGGAAGGAAGGGTTTTGCGGCGGTGGCGTAAAGAACCGAAGTCAAATGTCCGGGCACGGAATCGTAGGCGTGGGCGTTGGGGGGCGGGCCATCGCTGACGAAGACCGACTTGCCGTCCCTGATGCCCGTGACGACGCGGCGGGGAATGCGCACTTCGGCAGCCCTATTCATAGGTCAGGCCCTTTGCTTCGAGCTGCGGACGCATGTTGTTGATGTCGAGGCTGAGCTTGCCGGACTCGTAGAGGCCGCGCTTGTCATCTTCCATCCTTTGCCGCTTGAGGGCCTTCTCAAGCACCTGAGCTGCCTCGCCGCGCTTGACGATACAGACCCCGTCATCATCGGCGACGATCACGTCGCCCGGCTCGATATAGGCTCCGGCACACACCATTGGAACCTGGACGTTCGCCAATGTCTCCTTGACGGTGCCCTGGGCCGATATGGCCTTTGCCCAGACTGGAAAGTTCATCGCGCGAAGATCAGCCACATCACGGACGCCAGCGTCGATCACCAGACCGAGGATGCCTTGCGCCTTGCAGGAGGTGGCGAGCAGGTCGCCGAAATAGCCGTCGGTGCATGGCGAGGTCGGTGCGACGACCAGGATGTCCCCAGGCAGAGCCATTTCGAGCGCCACATGGATCATCCAGTTGTCGCCGGGCGGAACCTCGCAGGTCAGCGCCGTGCCACCGATGCGAGCGCCGTCGATTACAGGACGCAGGTGCGGCGCCAGCAGCCCTTTGCGCCCCTGAGCTTCGTGAACAGTGGCGACGCCGAGCTTACCCAGTGCTTCGCATATTTCGCGGTCCGTCCGCGCGGTCTTCGTCATTACTTTCATTGAAAAACTCCTGGCATGTCCGTGGAACGCGCCTCAACAGATCGTTCAGGCGGATGCAGCTTCGAGGAGAGCGCGATCGAACACGTCTCCCGCTAGAGCTCTGGCGGCTTCGTCAAGCAGGTTCGCGCGGATCATGAGGTCAATGGTCTTGTCCATCGCAGCTTGTGGAATGGTTAGGTCACCCGGCCACATACCCATGTCGCGCATGTAGCAAAGGCCACGTGAAGCAAGTTCGATGTCGTCCTTGGTCGTGATCCGCTGGAAGATTGGAAGCGTGACATCTGCCCGGCTGGGGTCATTGGTGATCGCATAGGCATCGAGCAGCGCCCGCAGGAAGCGGACAACAACGTCACGGTTGTCGTCGAGCCAGTTCTTGCGGCCGATGACAGCGGCAAAGACGATTTCAGGGATGACGTCGTTGATCTCGCCGATCAGGTTGAAGCCCTCCCGCTCGGCCAGGAAGTTCCAGGGTGCAGGCTGCGGCGCGCAGTCGATCTCTCCAGCCTTGAGCGCTTCCCAACGCTTCGTGTGGATGCCGGCGAGTTCGAATTCATAGTCGCCGGGATACCGCAAGCCTTCCTTGGAAAGAAGCATCTGCGTGTAGATTGCAGTGCCTTCGGTGAGCGACGACGTGCCGACCTTTTTGCCCTTGAGGTCCTGGATGGACTTGATCGAAGGCTGGGCGACGAGCGACATCGGCAGGCGGTTCGAGTTCGAAGCGATCACACGCAGCACGCCGCCCTTGACGAAGTTCGAGACCGCACCTTCAGGTGGGGTTATCGCGAGATCGGCCTCGCCTTCGAGAACCGCGGTGGTCGCCTTGTCGACGGTGCCCATCTTCTTATAGTCGATTGTCAGTCCATGCCTGGCAAAAATTCCATGCTCTTCGGCGATGAAGACCGGAAGCCAGTTGAACCCTTGCGCCCCGCCTGCGAGGCTCAGATGTCGGCTCGAAGCCATTTGATTTCTCCCTCATGATCGCGAAGCTTCAAAGGCCCCGCTCGCGTAGTCTCTTGTCCAAGAGCGGGTAGACGCGCCGTGCGTTTCCTTCAAAGACCGCATGTCTCTGGTCGTCGTCGAGGACAAGGTGATCGATGTATCTCTTGGTGTCGTCGAACGGATGTCCCGTCTCCGGATCGATCGCCTTGACCGCGCCGAGCAACTCCGAGCCGAAGAGGATGTTCTTGACATCGACGACGTTGAACAGCGTGTCGATGCCTGCCTGATGGTAGACGCAGGTGTCGAAGTACAGGTTGTTCATCAGGTGCGTGTCGAGGCTCGGCTTTTCGAGCATGATCGACAGGCCACGATAGCGACCCCAATGGTAAGGGGCAGCCCCGCCACCATGCGGTATGATCAGCTTGAGTTCCGGGTGGCGCTCGAACAGATCTCCCTGGATGAGCTGCATGAATACCGCAGTGTCCGCGTTGATGTAATGCGCTCCCGTCATGTGGAGGCAGCGCTCGCAGGAGCTGGAAACATGGATCATCGCAGGAACCTGAAGCGCGACCATGGCCTCCCACATCGGGTCCCACCACGGATCGTAGATTGGCGGCGCGCTCCAGCGTCCGCCTGAGGGATCAGGATTGAGATTGCAACCGACGAAGCCGTTCTCGACGCAGCGCTCCAACTCACCGATGACAGCAGAAAGGCCACCGTCGATTGTCTGCGGAAGCTGGCAGACGGCAGCAAAATTGTCGGGAAACATGTCGACGATGCGGCCGACATTGTCGTTCGACAGCTGCGACCATTCCTTGGCGACTGCCAGGCCCGGAACGTGATGGCCCATGCCGGAGGCACGCGGGCTCAAGAGTGTCACATGCGAACCGCGCTCGCGCTGTATCTTCAGCTGGTTTGCCTCGATGATGTCATGGAGCTGCCTGTCCGGGATACCCGGATAGATGGGCTGCTCGGAGGACTTGCCTTCCGCATAAGCGACCTGCGCCGTTCGGAAGGCATGATGCTCAGGCGGCTCCGTCGTGAAGTGGCCGTGGCAGTCGATGATGAGCGACATTACGCGTTCCACTTCGCGGGCAGATCGGAAATGCCGCGGAACCGCCAGCCCTTGCCCTTGACCTCACGCGAGGCGTCGAGCCGGAGATCCGGCAATTGCCGGAACACCTCCGCGAGCGCAATCTCGCCCATGGCCCTCGACAGGAAATGGCCGGAACAGAAGTGCGGACGAAAGCCGAACGACAGGTGCTGCTTCTTCTTGCGAAACATGTCGAAGCGGTCGGCGTCTTCGAAACGCGTCTCGTCGCGATTGGCCGACCCCATGACGATGGCGACAGACGACCCCTCAGGAATGACTGTGCCGGCAATCTCGAAGTCTTCTTTGGCGATGCGGGGCGTTATGCCGATCGGGGCAATCCAGCGAAGGCCCTCGTCGAAGGCGCGCATGGCGTTTTCCTGCGGCTGCTCGGCCATGAGCTTTGCCTGATCGGGATTTGAAAGAAGACCCGCACAGGCGTTCGCCGCTGCATGCCCTGGTTCTTGGAGGCCACCGAGGATGATGACGCGCATGGTCGGAGAAATCTCCTCCCAGCTGCGAACCTCGCCCTTTGGCATGCCGCCATACATGACGTGGCTAAGAAGAGAGTGGTTGGGCTTTGACAGGCAGGCCTGGTAAAGATTGCCCATCTGCTTGTCGATGTCGGCAAGCGCGTCGTCCAATCGCTTCCATATGGCCGGATCATTGCTGACGTTCTGCAGGCCGAGCGCCATCGCGTGAAACCACTCGACGAGGGCCTCGTTGGGTGTCGCCGTCAGGCCGATGACGTCGCCGATGCACCGCACCGAAATTGGCTCAAAGAGTTCGGCGGTAAGGTTGGCTTCTCCATTCTTCTTGATGGAGTCGATAAAACGCTGCACGACCGGGCGCGTCAGATCTTCGACGAACGAGCGCACGCGCTCCTGCGTGAGATTCTCGTCGATACCCTGACGTAGGCACTGATGATCCTCGCCAGACATTGTCAGGACGTTCGGCATCCCCATGACGCGGGCTTCCGGACGGTCTGCCGAGCCCGAAGGCCCGAACACCTTGTCGTTGCCGCCGACGGTGCGGCAATCGTCGAACCGTGTGATGAAATATTCCTTCGTTCCCTCGAAGAATGCCACGGGCTGCTCTGCACGCAGACGCGCATAGACGGGATACGGATCCCGGTAGAGGTTTTCCCCCGTCAGTTCGGTTTGTGATCCCGTCATCGATGTCCTCCCAGCACTCCCGCTTTGGGGAGTTGTCACAAATCTCGCTGCCACCTTCTCCTGCTGACAGCATCGACCTCTGGACGTTTCGGGGAAGCAATCGAATGCGATTGATGCTTGACATACCGAAACGTCTTCGGATACGGATAGGTATCCAAAGCGGGGTTGGCTGTCAACAACAGAAATTGACAGACCGAGGAGAAGCCGCTTCGGAAGGGAGGAAATCAGTGAACGACAGCAGCATCGTCGAGGTGCGCCCGGTGCTCCAGGCGCGGGATGTCTCCGTGCAGTTTGGCGGGGTGAAGGCGCTGACAGAGGTATCGCTTTGCGTAAAGCCAGGGGAGATCTGTGGGCTCATCGGCCCGAACGGCGCCGGCAAATCGACCTTTCTCAACGCGGCAACGCGTCTGGTAAACTACGCAGCCGGATCGATCATGCTTGACGGCCAGCCGCTCGAAGGCGTCGAGACGCGCGAGATGATCGGAATGGGTGTCGCAAGGACGTTTCAGAATCTAGGCATCTACGCGTCGATGACTGTTCTCGAAAACGTCATGTTGGGCGCCCATCATCGGCTCGGCGGAAATTTCGCAAGGGCGATCTTTGCGCCGTTCCGGGTCAGAGCCTTGGAGCGCTCTACGCGTGAAAAGGCAATGGCGGTGCTCGAGGAGGTCGGCATGGCAGATCTCGCCGCCCGCGCGGCCGGATCGCTGCCCTATCCCCTGCAGAAGCGGATGGAAATCGCCCGGGCGCTTGCCGCGGAGCCGAAGATACTCCTGCTCGACGAACCCGCCGGTGGACTGACCCACGGCGAGGTCCATGAATTCGGCGCGCTGGTCGACGCGATAAGGCGCAGACGCAATCTCTCCATCCTGCTCATCGAGCATCACATGGGGTTGGTGATGAGCCTTTGCGACCGGATCGTCGTCTTCCACCTGGGCCGCAACCTGGCCGAGGGAACGCCTGCCGAAATCAAGTCAAATGATGCGGTGATCGCCGCTTACCTCGGGAGGGCGGCATGACCCTTCTGGATATAAAAGACCTGTCCGTTTTCTACGGCAAAACACAGGCACTGTTTGACTGTTCGTTCTCGATTGGTGAAGGCGAATTCGTTGCCTTGCTCGGTTCCAACGGCGCCGGAAAGACGACGCTTCTGCGCGCGGTCTCGGGTCTGCTGCCGTTCAAGGGCTCGGTTTCCTACGCCGGAAAAGCGCTCGACAAGATTTCCGCCCAGAAGCGTCTTGCGCTCGGCGTCGCGCACATACCGCAAGGTCGCGGCACCTTCACAGAGTTTACCGTGGAAGAAAACTTGTCGCTCGGCGCGACGATCGTGGCCAGCCGCTCGCAGGTGAGGCAAGACAAGGAGCGCTGGTACGAGACGTTCCCCAGATTGCGGGAACGGCGCAGTCAGCTCGCCGGAAACTTGAGCGGCGGCGAACAGCAGATGCTCGCCGTGGCCCGTGCGCTGATGTCGAGGCCAAAACTGCTGATGTGCGACGAGCCATCTCTCGGATTGGCTCCGTCGATCACCCAGGAAATCCTGGCGATCTTCAAGTCCTTGAACAAGGAGACCGGCATGACGCTGCTCGTGGTCGAACAAAACGTTGACGTCACCCTTCAATACGCCGACAGGGCCTTCGTCATCGAGGCGGGCCAGATCGTCGCGAGCGGCGCGGCGAGCGAGCTCATCGGCAACGAAGACATCAAGAAATCATATCTGGGAGTCGCCTGATGAGCTTCTTCTTTCAGCTCGTCGTCAGCGGCTTGACCACGGGTGCTATCTACGCGGCGCTGGCGCTGGCCCTTGTCCTCATTTTCAGGGCGACCAATGTCGTCAATTTTGGCCAAGGCGAGATGGCGACATTTTCGGCCTATGGCGCCTGGCAATTGATGCAGTGGGGCGTGCCGCTCTGGCTCGCAGTTGTCGCGAGCCTCGCATCTGCATTCGCCATCGGGATCGTGACATTCCGCCTGATCATCCGACCTATGATGGATGCTCCCGTGGAAGCGGTGGTCGTCATCACGCTTGGCATCCTCGTCCTGTTTCAGGCCGCCTCTATGTGGATCTGGGGTGCAGAACAGCTCTCGTTTCCAAACCTTTTCCCAGATGGCGGCTTTAGCATCGGCGAGGTCCGCGTGCTGTCCTCTGCTGTCGGGACGCTGACGATCCTCCTGACGATTGCCTTGGCGATGGGCTTTATCTTCCGTTTCACAAAGCTCGGCCTGTCGTTGCGGGCAGCAGCCTTTGATCGTGCACGCAGCGTCCTCGTGGGCGTCGATGTCGAACGAATGCTGATGCTGGGCTGGGGCTTGGCCGCCGTCATCGGGGCACTGGCCGCGATCCTGATCGCGCCCCGCCTGTTCCTCAGCCCGACGATGATGACACCGATCCTGTTCTACGGCCTGGCAGCCGCAACGCTGGGGGGATGGGACAGTCCGCTCGGCGCGATCGTCGGCGGCCTCGCGGTCGGCGTCGCCGAGAGCCTGGGCGCCAGCTACCTCTCGTTTATTGGAGCCGACATGCGCATCGCAGTGCCGATCGCCCTGACGTTGATCATCCTGCTCGTGAAGCCCGTCGGCCTGTTCGGCTCCTACAAGGTGACAAAACTATGAGAGACTTATTCCTCTCAACCGCGATCAAGTTCGGTCTCTTCGCAATCGTGGCAATTCTGATCCCAGTCTTCGCCCCGGCCTACGCACTCCAGCAAGTGGCCATCGCGATCGCCTATGCCATCGCGATCCTGGGACTGAACCTGCTGATGGGATATGCCGGGCAGATTTGCCTTGCCCAAGGAACGCTGTTCGGCGTCGGCGCCTATGTCACCGCGATCCTGAACGCCACCTACGGCGTTTCCCCGCTGGCTACGCTACCGGTCGCAGCTGCGGTCTCGGCCGCAGTCGGGCTGGTGATCGGCCTGCCGGCGCTCAGACTGCAAGGTCTGCAGCTGGCCATCGTCACTTTCGGCATAGCGGCTGCGTTCCCGCAGCTGCTCCTCAAGCTGGGAAGCCTGACCGGCGGCGTATCCGGGCTTCCCGTCGACGCTCCCGAAACGCCGGGCTTGATGACGGACATTCCGGAGCTGTGGCTTTATCTCATCTCGCTTGCGTGTGCGGGCGTCGGTGCTTTGCTCGTCTTCCAAATACTGTCCGGCGACACCGGCCGCGCGCTCAGGGCGCAGCGCGACAATCCTCAGATTGCCCAGGCGCTCGGTGTGAACCTGACGCGCGCCCGGCTTTGGGCGTTCTCGATCAGCTCGGCGCTTGCAGGACTGGGCGGGGCAGTGTTCGCCATCGTCAGTGGCTTCATCAGCCCGGAATCTTTCTTGGCGATCCTGTCCATCAACATCGTGATTGGCAGCATCGTCGGCGGCGTCACCAGCATCGTCGGCGCGTTCGTCGGCGGCCTGTTCATGGTTTTCGTCCCCAGCTGGGCATCCGACATCAACCTGAGCCTCGGCAACCTAATTTACGGCCTCGCGCTGATCTTCATCATGATGGTCGCACGCAACGGGATCACTGGCTTCATCGAGAAATGGCTTTCGATGATTTTTCGGAGGGCGGCTGGCTGAGATGGCCCGCCATCGACATGGGAGGAACTAAAATGAGATTGGTCACTATTCTAAGGGGATGCACGATGAGCCTGGGCGCTGCCGTGTTGCTCGCAGCCTCCCACGCCAGTGCCGCGGATCCATCGCCGGGCATTAGCGACGAAGCGATCAAGATCGGTGTCACGGGTCCGCTGACGGGTCCGGTCGCCGTCGTCGGCGGCGTGGCCGAGGGCATCCGGGCGCGTATCGAGCAGGCGAACGCCGAAGGGGGCGTCAAGATGGGAGACGGCAAGACCCGCAAGGTCGAACTTGTCGTCGAGGACGACGGCCTTGATCCGCAGCGCACGCTGGCCAATGTCCGCAAAATGGTGGAGAAGGAAAAGGTCTTCGCGTTGGTCGGCACAGCCGCCACACCGAACAATCTCGCCATCGGACGCTACATCACCCAGAAGAAGGTTCCGAACGTCTTCATGTATTCCGGTGTCGTCTCCCTGAATGCTCCGGAGTGGGAGGTTGGCTTTGTACCGTCTTTCTCGACGGAGGCGGACGCGTTCGCTAAATATCTCGAAAACAACAAGCCTGACGCTAAAGTAGCCTTCCTGTACCTGAACACGGAAACTGGCCAGACCTTCATGAAAGCCTTCGACCGCGCGATCGAGGGATCGAAAATCACGATACTCGAACGTCAACCTGTGACATCACAGGACCCCACGGTGGAAACCCAACTCAGCACCTTGAAGGCATCCGGCGCTGACACCCTCATCATCATCGCTGCCCCTCGGCAGGGCGGTGAGGCCATCCGCTTCCAGTCCGAAAGCGGCTGGAAGCCGCTGACCCTGGTCACCAATCTATCGTCTGCCTATCCGGTCCTCCAGTCCGTCGGCCTGGAAAACGCCAAGGGCATCGTCACCTCGGATTTCCTGAAGCCGATCATCAGCGACCAGAAGTCTGGTGACGAAGGCGTCGACCGCTATCTCGATGCCATCAAAGCCGCCAAAGTGAACTTCGTCTTCGCCAATACGATCGGCCAAACCGGCTACGCGATCGGCGACACGCTCATCCAGTCGCTCGAAAAGCTCAAGGAGCCGACCCGAGAGGAGTTGATGAAGGTCGTCCACAACATGGATGGCTGGAAAAACCCGCTGTTCTTCGACGGCATCAACATCACGACCAAGGAAGGATCCGACATCTATCCAGTTGAAGCCCTTCAGCTTTACCAGTTCGACGGTCAGAGGTACATTCCTGTTGGCGGCGTTTTGGATTTTGAAGGAACTACACACGAGTAGGCTGTGATCTTCGCTATGGGTGCCGTTCAACCTCGGCGCCCTCTTTCCTTTGAGCTGCCGACGCTTGTCCAATCGCTATCTATTCCAGTTGCGCCCGCCGGCAAATTCAGCGGCCCGTCCGCTTAATCGGAACCCGGCTGGTCCATCCGGTTTTACAGGAGCGATCATCCGAGAAGGTCAGCGCAGCAAGGAAGCCGGGGCGCTCGACCTCATGACCGGGAGGGCAGCTTGCGCCGAGCGACGTTCTTTAGCGGTGATTTTCGGCAGTCTTGCGAAGATGATCTCTTATCATCGCGCGAAACTCGCGCAATGTCCGAAATCCGATGTGATGCGCAAGTCGGTGAACTGTCGTTTGAGAAACCTCGCAATTGCGCGCAATCGCAGCGGCACTTTCGAATGCAATCATTTCCGGCCGCTCAATGATCTGCTTGGCGACCCGTTCAACGCTGTTGGAAAAGACGATGTGCCTTTTGGCGATCAGATATTTCAGTTCCTGCAGTGTCTCGGGAGGACGGCGGTCTCGATCCTTTAGCATTGTGCTTCACCTTTCAAAGGGTCGCCTTGCGACAATCGCAGCACGATCCGAACGCATATCGCGACGCGGCACGGCACCCGGCGACGATGCGGCAGCGCGAGAACGTCGCCGCATCGCCTCGAAGCCTGTCAATCGACCTGAACCGGCCTGCCGTTCTGCCAGCTCACGGTGGCCGCCTCCGCCAGCTTCTGGGCCTGGAGCCCATCACGTCCCCCAGGGCTTAGTGACCGATTGCCCGTGTCCACTGCATCGATGAAGGCGTTGATCTCGTTGGCATAGGCCTGGGCGTAGCGCTCGAGGAAGAAATATTGGACAGGATCACCGCAAACGCCGTGAGCGTTGGAAAGCTCGACGCTGGTTGCGTGGATGTTCTTCGCCGCGAGCATGCCGGCAGCTCCATGAACTTCGATGCGTTGATCGTAGCCGTAAGTCGCCCGGCGCGAATTGGTGATGACGGCGATGCGCCCAGAGGCCGTCTGCATCTGCACGGCTGCGGTATCCACATCGCCCTCGGCCCCGATCGCCTTGTCGACAAGCGAGGATCCAAGTGCGTTGACGACGACGAACTCCTCTCCCATGAGAAAGCGGGCCATGTCGAAGTCATGGATCATCATGTCGCGGAACAGCCCGCCGGAAGTTTCGACGTAATCGGCCGGCGGCGGCGCGGGATCCCGGCTGGTGATCGTCACGATCTCGATCTCGCCGATATCGCCGCGGCGCAGACGCGCTTCCACGCTGGCAAAGTTGGGATCAAACCGACGATTGAAGCCGATCATCAGGGTCGACTTGTTCTTCTCGACGACGTCCAGGCAAGCATTGATGCGCTCGACCGACAGGGAGACCGGCTTTTCGCACAGGATTGCCTTGCCGGCTCTCGCGGCCGCCTCTATGAGATCGGCGTGGCTGGGTGTCGGCGTCGCAATCAGAATTGCGTCGACATTTGAGGATCTGATGACATCTTCCGCGTTGGCAACCTCAGCGTCCGTCTGCGCCGCCAGCGCCTCAGCCGATGCCCTGAAGGCGTCCGCCACATAGGCGAGCTTCGCCTTTGGGTTGGCCGCGATGGTCGCGGCATGCACCTTGCCTATCCGGCCGGCGCCGATGACTCCAAACCTGATCATTGATCTTTCTCCATGAAATGTAAGCGTTGACGATTGAAGTCTTCAAACCGTGAAAGCGTCCCGGAAACGGGCAAGCGCCGTCTCGTCATCGCCGGAGGCCCAGGCTTCCATGCCGATCGTCCCGCGATAACCCATGTCCTTGAGCGCACGGGCGATTGCCTTGTAGTTGATCTCTCCGGTGCCCGGTTCCATGCGGCCGGGAACATCCGCGACCTGGATTTCGCCGATATAGGGCAGCGCGCGCCGGCACAGCTCGATCAGGTTTCCCTCGCCGATCTGAGCGTGATAGAGGTCGAGATTGAGCTTCAGAGATGGTCGGTTTACCGACGAGATGAGGGCAAGCGTGTCTTCTGCCTTGGCAAACGGGGTCTTCGGGTGGTCGACGGCTTCATTGAGGTTTTCGAGCACGAAGGTGACGTTCTCCTTCTCGCCAAGGTCGGCGATGCGGTTAAGCGTATCGTGCGCCTTGAGCCACATCGCGCCAGTCACCTTGTCAACCTTGACCACCGGCAGACCCTGGCCGTCGAGACCGGTCCCGTGCAGGTTGAGGCGGGGACAATTGAGCTGCCTGGCGATCGGGATCGATTGCTTGGCAGTTCGCAGCAATTCGTCTGCACCTTCGTCGTCGGCGAGCGTGCCGGTCACATATCCCGTCATCGAAGAGAAAGCCGCTCCGGATCTTGCAAGGACGGCGATGTCATGTTTCGTCCAGTCCCAGATCTCGGCGTGAAAACCGAGTTCGGTGATGCGCTTCAGCCTGTCGATGACAGGAAGCGACTTGAAGACCATCTCGGCGCAGACCGCGAGCGTGAAGGGGGATGAGGCATTCGACGAGCCATCGTTCATGACCGTATTCCATGGTTGATGATTGAGTGAAAGGCGGCGACCTTTGAAAGCCAATCGGTCGCCGCCTCAAAAGTGTGCCGGCTATATCGTACCGCCGAGCTCTGCGGACAACTGCTGCAGTTCCTTGCCGCCGGCCATGAGGTTCTGAAGCTCGTCCATCGCGATGTCTGCCTTGGAAAAGGTGCCAAGTGTCTTGCCGCGATTGAGGATGGTGAAGCGGTCCGCCACCGCATAGGCATGGCGGACATTGTGGGTGATGAAAATGACGCCCAATCCGTTCTGTCGGACCTGGTGAATGTATTTCAGCACCATCGAGGTTTGCGCCACGCCGAGCGCCGAGGTCGGCTCGTCGAGAATGAGGATCTTTGCACCGAAGTAGACCGCGCGCGCAATCGCAACGCATTGGCGTTCGCCGCCGGACAGAGTGCCGACCGCCTGGTTGGGATCGCGGATATCGATGCCGATCTTGCGCATCTCCTCACGTGTGACATCGTTGCAGTGCGTGAGGTCGAGGTGACGGAAAGGAAAGAAGCCTTTGCGAGGCTCCCGCCCCATGAAGAAGTTACGGGTGATCGACATCAGCGGGATCATTGCAAGATCCTGGTAGACGGTCGCAATCCCCGCGTCGAGCGCGTCGCGCGGACTGCGGAAACTGACCGGCTTGCCTTCCACCCGAAACACACCACCGCTTGGACGGACGACACCGGAGAGCGTCTTGATCAAAGTGGATTTGCCCGCGCCATTGTCTCCGAGGAGACAAAGCACCTCTCCAGCCGAGACCTGCATCGACACGCCGTTGAGCGCAATCACGGAGCCGTAGTGCTTGATGATGTCGGTCACTTCAATGATCGGCATTTGAAACTTGGCATCAGCCATGATCAGCGCTCCCCGGTAACCTTGCGGCGGATGAAATTGTTGAAAAGAACGGCCAGCAGCAGCATCGACCCCAGAAAGACTTGAAACCAGTCGGAGTCGAACTTGGTGTAGGTCAGGCCGATCGAAACCAAGCCGAAGATGATCGCTCCGAAGAAGGCGCCGATCGCCGAACCGTAGCCGCCAGTCAGCAAGCACCCGCCAATGACCGCGGCTATGATCGCTTCGAATTCCTTCTGAAAGCCGCGCCTGGCGTCGGTCGAGCCGGCATCGAGCACGGTGATGATGGCAACCAGAGCCGCCGCACATGCCGTCAGCGCAAACAGGCCGGTCTTGACCCTGTGGACCGGGACGCCGGAATTTCTCGCCGCATTGGGATCACCACCGGCGGCAAAGATCCAGTTGCCGGTACGGGTGCGCAAGAGGACCCACGTCGCGGCCAGGGCAATCGCGGCGAACCACAATACGGAGACCGGGATGCCCGAGACCTTCGGCATGCCATTGGGAAACTTGTCGATCAGATCGTGATCCGCGAGCCAGACAAATACGCCCTTAAGGGCATCGCCGGAAAAGAGGCTACGCAGCGGGCTGTCCTGGACACGTTCGCCAATGCCACGAAGCTGTGTCGAGCCCCCTGTCGCCCATTTGAGGCCGACGAGCGTCAAGCCGCGGAGAATGAAGAGGAATGCCAGGGTCACGATGAAGGACGGAAGGCGCGTGTGGATGACGATCTGTCCGTTGATCGCCCCCATGAACGCGGCAAAGAGCATCGTCATGACGATGGCAACCGAAAGCGGCTGACCAAAATTCGTGAGGATGACACCGAAAATCAATCCCGCAAAGGCCACCATCGAGCCGATCGAAAGATCAAACTCGCCGCCTATCATCAGAAGGGCCGCCGCAATGGCCAGGATACCCAATTGCGATGCCGGCGCCATGATGGTCATCAGGCCGGAAAGCGAGAACATGGTGCGGTCGGCGGTGATGAAGAAAAAGACGATGACGAGAACAAGGCCAGCCACGGCACCGAGCTCTGGCCGCCGCATCATTTGCGTCAGAAAGCTCACCTGTTTGACACGCTCATCTGCCTTCGACGCGGCCGCCGTTCTCTGCTCAAGCGAAGCCATAACTCCTCCCACGGATCATGATTTAGGATAGCGTTGGCGCTGCTTTGCAGCGCGGTCAGTCAGCCAAACCCCCTCCCCCATCAAGGGGAGGAGATTCTGGGAGAATGCCTTTCGGCAATTCCGTTCAGCGGATGCCCTTGGCGGAAAGATCCACGACCTGGGCGGCTTTGTCCTTGGTGATAAGGTTCGGGCCGGATGGAACATTACCCCCCGGCATAAGCCCGTATTTGGCATAGTTGGCCAGAAAGACGACGGGCAGATAGCCCTGCAGGAACTGCTGCTGATCGATCGCAAAGGCTGCCTTGCCGTCGGCCACGGCCTTCAGGAAATCGGCCGAAAGGTCGAATGTCGCAACCTTGATCTTGCCGGCCATGCCGACATCTTCGACGGCCGCGAGCGACGGTTCGCCAGCCGTTCCGGCACCCAGCGCCATGACGGTGTCGACAGCCGAATTGGAACTGAGCGCCGCCTTGACCTTGGCGCGGACATCTGCCGGATCGTTGCTGACGGGCAGGACCGTGACCTTGCCGCCGAAACCATCGGCAAAGCCCTTGCAGCGCAGGTCGAGCGCTACATTGCCGACCTCCTGGTTCACGCACAGGCCTTCCTTGCCGCCAAGCTCCTGCAACTTCGCGCCAGCGGCCTTGCCGGCGGTATATTCGTCCTGACCGACATGCAGAAGCGCTCCCAGCTCCTTGGAAACGTCGGAACCGGAGTTGATGGAAATCACAGGGATGCCGGCGGCGACAGCCTTCTTGATGGACGGTCCGAGCGCCGAGGCATCAGGAATGGAGATGATAAGCCCATCAGGCTTCTGATTGACGGCAGCATCGATGAGCTGCCCCATCGACACCATGTCGAAGGTTTCAGGAGCGCGATAGTCGACGCTGGCACCCATGTCCTTCGCCGCTGCGCCGACGCCGTTCTTGACGACGGACCAGAACGGATCATTGGCTTGGCCGTGGGTGACGGCAACAATGCGAGTGTCTGCGGCATTGGCGATTGCCGTAGTGCACATGAGCGCCGCAGCGACGGCCGCGCCTGCCAGAAGTGATTTCAAACCGAATTTCATCTTATCCTCCCACAAAACGGTCCCGCACCCTGCGGACCTCCCGATGCCACCGGTTGCAACCACCCTTGCACCCGGTAGCAAGCCCGGCAAAGTTACTTTATCGTAGAGAAAAATCAAGCATCCATTCCATTTTTCTTTTTTCGCGGAATATTCATTCCAATCAGGAGGACCAGCCATGCGCAAACGGGCGACGGCGAAAGAGGTGGCGGAAGCTGCCGGCGTATCGAAATGGACCGTCATCCGCGCGTTCACGCCCGGTGCGTCCATAACGGACGCCAGCCGACAAAAGGTTCTTAAGGCGGCAGAGGCTCTAAACTATTCGCCCAACCTGCTTGCCCGCAGCCTCGCGACGAACACCACCCATCAGGTCGCCGTCTTCGTCGACGACTTTGCCAATCCACACAAGCTCCCTGTTCTGGAAATGTTGACCGAGCGCCTCCAGGCGGAAGGCCTGCTGACCGTATTGATCAACATCAACCGTCATTTCGATCATGTTCATGCACTGATCAATGCAGACCAGCGGCAGTTCGATGCAGTGATCTTGTTCGGCACGGCTTTTCGCGAGGAAACGCTGGGTGATCGACGGCTCGGTCCAGGTTTCCCGCCGATGTTCGTTCTTGCTAGAGACAGCCAAATCCACGGCGTTCCCGCCATCGCCTGCAACGCCGAACTCGCCCTTAGTGAAATCGTCGACTATCTGTTCGACAAAGGGTATCGACGTCCCGGCTTTATGACGGGGGCAAGGACCCTGTCGACGGCGCTGGGCAGGCGTCATCACTATGCAAATTTCTGGCGCCGGAAAGGCATCGAAGGCGTCATTGAACTGGCCGCGGAAAAATACAGCGCCCGGGCCGGCGCCGAGGCAGCGCGCAGTTATCTGAGCGCCACCTCGCCCGCATCGCGCATAGACGTATTAATGTGTGAAAATGACATTCTGGCGCTTGCAGCAATGGATGTCGCACGGAGCGAATTCGGCCTTGGAGTTCCGGACGACTTGGCGGTCGTCGGCTTCGACAATATCGAGCTCAGTGGAGCTCCGGCCTACGAACTGACTAGCTATGAACAGCCCACCGACAAGATGGTCGATGCCATTGTTGCGATGATCACCGGAGAGCGTGCATCTGAAACAATCGCCTTATCGGGGCGTTTTGTCCGGAGATTGTCGGCTTGAACTCAAAACCTTCGCTTCAGTCGTTGCGTTTATCCTCGCGATCAACAGCGTTCCATCAGTTCCAGCCTGTTGCCGAACGGATCACTGACATATCGGCGATTGTAACCGTCCAGAGGCTGGTCGGTGATTGTCGGGAATCCGGCGTCTTCCAACCGTTCGCTCAACCGAGACAAGTCACGAACGAGAAGGCCAGGGTGCGCCTTTCGCGCAGGGACAAATTCTGCCTCGACACCGAGATGGATTTTGGCCCCCTCTCCTTCAAACCAGCATCCACCTCTCGCGGCAAGATGCGCTGGCTTTGAAACCTCCCGAAGCCCGAGCAACCCCTGATAAAAGGCCCGAGCGTCTTCTTCTTCGCCCGATGGCATGGCAAGCTGTATGTGGTCTATCCCGATGATGTGCAAATCGGCCCTCCCATTGAAGGTTTCGTGCCAGGTTCATCTCACACGGGCTTGCGCGGGTAACCGAAACGCCTGTTATTCCGTCACCAGTCCAATGCGCTGTTTGCGTTTGACGAGCCGATCATCCGCGCGTTCGTCGGGGAAATTCATAACGTCGAGAAGCAACGCAGCGTGGATTGGCTTCAGCCAAACTTTGTAGATTGCGGTCGGCTCCTTGAATTTCAGGCCATCACGCGCAAGGAGTTCTTGCCGGTGGGCCAGTGCAGCCTTGTAAGCCGCCTCTTCCGTCGCTTCGTATGCGAGTTCGTCCGCCATCCCGGCGACCAACTCGAATCCATAGACCGGATCGATCTTCAAATTATCGTCTAGCTGCTGAGCTGAAGTTTCGGAGCTGTAGGAAAGGAAGCTGGGGTCATTCATGGCACACGGTTCTCAAAAAGTCGCTGGGACACACTACGACGAGCATTGAGTACGCGAGAGTAAGCGCAATCAATGCTAGGATGCAATCAATAGATGTGAAAGGTGTGAAGCGGGGCAAGGGGTCGCCGGACGGATTTTTAGTGGGACTTTGCAAATACGCTTGAACCACCCGGGAACGCATTGTCGCGCTCAGGAATAAGTTGTTGGCCGGACAGGCAGATCAGCTCGGTGGATGCCAGCGAGCTTTGCTCCGGATTGTCGATGACCGCCTGCGGATCTCCCCCAACTTCCCGCGAAAGTTCTTCACGAATTCGGCGGCGAACCGGCCGACCTTGACGTGATCGGATCGGCATTGCTGGCGCAGGCGGTCGCGCTGGTCTGGCTTGGAGACGGTCTGGCCAGGGTCGACAATCATTCCAGTGGAGCAGAGGCCTATCTGCCGCAGCGAAGATGCCAATTACCAGGCGTTGAGGAAGGCGGCACCTACGATAGGAAGGGCCTCGCGCTACCCAACGCAGCGGCTGAACGCAGTCGGCACACCTTCGGACGGCAAGATCGCCGAAGGTGATAAACATGCGCTTCGAGCGGCGTGTCTGATGCGGAAACAAAAATCGCTGCCGCAAGCTTGAATGATCACCTTGTTACGAACACAATGTGCCTCTATATGACTGCACATCGGCCTTGCTGGTGAACGTCTGAGGATGTCCGCGGGGCCGCAAGTCGCTCAAGACTTTTGACCACGGATGTACTGGCACTGGAATTGAAGCGATGTGAGGAAGGTCGGGTTTGCCCGGCCTTTTTTGTGCCTGCCGAGCAGGCACAACATCGTTTCATTGATCAGGCCGCCGTGCTTTGCGTGCGCCCCCTTTCCTCAGACGTTCCGATTCAGATCGTGCTGCCTTCGTTGTGAGGCGCTGCGAGCACATCACCCAAAGAGCGCGGCGTCCTGCCGGAGAGCTCCATCGCGTTGGCAGAGTCAGATGGCGGCGACCGGCAAGTCGGGGAGCAGCTTGTCGAGCGTGATCGGAAACTCCCGCACGCGGATACCGGTGGCGTTGTGGACGGCGTTGGCGATCGCCGCACCCGAGCCGCAGACGCCGAGCTCGCCAAGCCCCTTGGCACCAAGCGGATTGGCCTTGTCATCGTATTCCTCGAGGAAGACGACCTCCATTTCCGCGACATCGCCGTTTACGGGGACATGATATTCGGCGAGATCGCGGTTGACGAAATGCCCGGAGCGCGGATCGAGCACCGTTTCCTCCATCAGCGCCGCACCGATCCCCCAGGCCATGCCGCCGAGGATTTGCGAGCGCGCTGTCTTGGCGTTGAGGATGCGGCCTGCGCCGATCACCGACAGCATCCGACGCATGCGGATCTCGCCCGTGTCGGCGTCGACTGAGACTTCCGCGAAATGCGCTCCATAGGAGTGCTGGGAATAAGTTCTATAGCGCTCCGTGTCGCGACCGGCGGCGACCGAGCCGGTGGCTTCAATGCCGTCGGGGGCAACTCTGCCGATGAGATCAGCCAGGCTTGCCGAATGGTCGCCGAGCCTGACCTCTCCGCCGACGAAGCTCGGCTTGACGCCGCCCGCGCCCCGGAGCGGTGAAAGATCGCTGGACAGTACGGCCTCGGTGATTCTCTCCTTAAGCGCATTGCAGGCGTGGTGCAGTGCCGAACCCGCACTCGACGCGCCCCACGAGCCGCCGGAGCCGGCCGTGCGCGGGAAGCGGCTGTCGCCGAGCTCGATCTTGACCGCCGCCATGGGCACGCCGAGGCTCTCCGCCGCGATCTGGGTGAGGATGGTATAGGTGCCGGTTCCGATATCGGTCATGTCGAGCTCAGCCGTGACCCGGCCAGTCGCATCAATTGCCACCCTGGCCGTCGTTGCGCCGATATAATTCGGCCGAATGGCCGCCGCCATACCGTAACCAATAAGGTTGCGGCCTTCGCGGATGCTGCCCGGGGTCGGGTTGCGGCGTGCCCAGCCGAAGCGCCGCGCACCTTCCTGCATGCAGGCGATGAGGTTGCGCGTTGAAAACGGAACGCCGCGCTCCGGGTCCTTGGCAGGCTCGTTCCGGATCCTGAGCTCGATCGGATCGAGGCCGAGCCGTTCGGCAAGCTCATCCACGGCACATTCGAAGGCGAGCATGCCTGGGGCTTCGCCCGGCGAGCGCATCCATTCGCCGCGATTGACGTCGACGGGGACGAGCCGGTGACGGGTCAAACGGTTCGGTGCGGCATAGAGCGAGCGGGCGAATACCGCAGTCTGCTCGCAGAACTCCTCGAAGCTGGATGTCGCCGACCAGACATCATGCCCCATCGACGTCAGCCGCCCGTCGTAGTCCGCGCCAAGGCGCACCTGCTGGACCATCTCCGCCCGGTGACCGGCGTTGGCGAACATCTGCTGCCGTGTCAGCGCGACCTTGACCGGTCGCCTGAGCACCCTTGCGGCGAGCGCCGCCAGGACGGTGTCGGCGTGAATAATGAGCTTGGAACCGAAACCACCGCCGATGAACGGGCTGACGATGCGTATATGCTCTGGCCGAATGTCGAGCGTGCTGGCGAGGCCGGCGCGGAAGTTGGCAAGCGTTTGCGCGGAGGTGTAGATCGTCACCTCGTCGCCCGACCAGACGGCAAGCGTCGCATGCGGCTCCATTGGATTGTGGTGCTGGTAGGGCGTCCTGTAGGTCGCATCGACCTTCACCGGAGCGGCATCGAAGGCGTCATCGAAGTCTCCGATTGCGCTGTCTGTCTCGAAACCGGCATTGGTGCGCTTAGGCGTGTAGGCGTCGGCGAGACGCTCCGAAAGATCGAATGCGCCGCGCTCCTCTTCGTAACGCACGCTGACGAGCCCCGCGCCGACGCGCGCCGCCTCGAACGTTTCCGCGACGACGAGCGCAACCGGCTCATCGTAAAAGCGAACCCGATCGCTGTTGAGCATGGGCCTCGCGCGGGTGAAGACCTCCGGCACTGTGGGCGTGACCGCCGGTCCGAATTCCGGCTGGGCCGGTGCGTTCCGATAGGTCATGACATGAAGGACGCCGGGGGCCCGCTCGGCTTTGGCAGTGTCGATCTCGACGATACGCCCCTTCGCGATGGTCGCGCCGAGGATGCAGCCGTACGCTGCGCCTTCCACGGCATGTTCATAGGCGTAGGTCGCACGGCCGGTGACTTTGAGCGGCCCGTCGACGCGTGCGATCGGCTGGCCGATAAGGCGGGTCTCGGAAGAACGGTTTTCCGGGGTCGTGGTCTCTGTCATCGTCTTACCTCATGCGCCTTCGACGGCCGCCGCGAGCGTCTGCCGTATGGTGCGTTTTGCCAGCGGGATCTTGAAATCATTGCCGCCGCGCCCCACCGCACCGGCGAGCGCGCTTTCGGCGGCCTCGGAAAAGGCGGGATCGGCGGCTGCCGCTCCGGCGAGCACGTATTCCGCTTCCGTCGTGCGCCACGGCTTCGGCGCAACGCCGCCGATCGCAACGCGCGCGCTCCGTATGCGATCGCCGCTCTTTTCGACAACAGCCGCGATCGAGACAAGCGCAAAGGCATAGGAAGCGCGGTCGCGCACCTTGCGGTAGAGCTGCCGGCCGGGTGGCGGGGGAGGCAAGGTGACAGCCGCGATCATCTCGCCGTGACCGAGTGCCGTCTCGACATGCGGGGTCGAGCCCGGCAACCGGTGGAGGTCGCCGATGGGGATCGTCCGGGTCGTGCCGTCGGGGAGGACGGTTTCGACTAGAGCTTCGAGGGCGGACATGGCCACGGCCATGTCCGAAGGGTGCACGGCGATGCAGGCCTCACCGGCGCCAAGCACCGCATGCATCCGGTTGAAGCCGTCAAGGGCCGCGCAGCCTGAACCTGGCTCGCGCTTGTTGCAGGGCATATTACGGTTGTAGAAATAGGGACAGCGCGTGCGCTGCAGGAGATTGCCGGCGGTCGAGGCCTTGTTGCGGATCTGGCCGGACGCTCCCGCCAGAAGCGCTTGCGAAAGCATCGGATATCGGGATCGCACCCGCGGATCGGCGGCGAGATCGCTGTTGCGGACTTGTGCCCCGATCCGAAGGCCGCCCTCCGGCGTCTCCCGGATTTGGTCGAGTGGCAGCCGACTGACATCGACGAGGTTTGTCGGCCGCTCGATCTCCAGCTTCATCAAATCGAGAAGATTGGTGCCGCCGCTGATGAACGTGGCTTCAGGCTTGGCCGCCACTGCAACGGCTGCCTCCTTCACGCTGCTTGCGCGCTCGTAGGTAAAGGGCTGCATGGGGCTCAAACCTCTTCGGCTGCGTCGCGGACGGCGGCGACGATGTTGGGATAGGCGGCGCAACGGCATAGATTGCCACTCATGCGCTCGCGGATCTCTGCTTCGGTAAGCGCCGCCGGCCCGGAGGTCACATCCATACTTGCATGGCTCGGCCAGCCAGCCCTGACTTCATCGAGCATTCCCACGGCCGAACAGATCTGACCCGGTGTGCAATAGCCGCACTGGAAGCCGTCATGGGCGACGAAGGCGGCCTGGACAGGATGCAATTTCTCGCCGTCGGCGAGTCCCTCGATTGTCGTGATCTCATCGTCTTCATGCTGGGCTGCAAGCGACAGGCAGGAATTGATCCGTCGGCCATTCACGAGAACCGTGCAGGCGCCACACTGGCCGTGGTCGCAACCCTTTTTCGAGCCGGTCAGGCCGAGATTGTTTCGCAGGGCATCCAGCAGGGTCGTGCGCGGGTCGAGCTCCAGGGCATGCTCCGTCGCGTTGATCCTGAAACGCATCGGTATTCTCGATATCGGCGTCGTGACGCGCTCGGCGGCCATGGTGGCGACAGCGTCCTGAGCGCCGACGGGCAATCCGGATGCCACGAGGAGGCAGGTCGCTGCTCCGCCTTCCAACACCGCCCGGCGCGTAATCCAGTAGTCCGTTTCAGCCATGAATGATCTCCCAGTCACAGCAGCTCGAACCGGCAAGGGTATCCATCCCGGCGAACTGGTGTGCTTGTTTGCTTCGACATGCGGGACTTGGGAGTGTGGAAGACCGCTTTCTTGCAAGAAACCGGACACGCTGTCAGGATCCGGGAGAAAAGTGCAGTCGGTATGTCCGCGGGGTGATGCCCTTGAGGCGGCGGAAGGTTGTGGTGAGGTGGCTCTGGCTGGAGAAGCCGAGGCGGAATGCGATCGCGCCTATCGCCACACTGGGATCGCGCAGCAGCAGTTCCGCCCTTCTTACGCGTTCTTCGAGGATATAGGCATAGGGCGGCCGGCCGGTCGTCTCCTTGAAACGACGCGCGAAGGTATCCACCGGCATCCCGGCAATGGCTGCCACTTCCCTCAGCGAGATATCGGAGGCGATGTGGGCCTCGATGTAGTCGCGGACACGCTCGAACGTCCGGCGTCCAAGGCCGCGGTTCTGGGTCGGAACCCGATTCCCGCTCAAGCCAGCCATACGCAAACCGACGAAGGATACCAGATGCTCGACATAGACGGTGTCCGGCCGGTGGCCGAATGACATCTCGGTGCAAAGCGATCGCAAAAGCGTGCCGATGACCGCGTCGCTCCCGTTTACCAGCATCGGAATGTCGCGCAGGCGTTCCAAAGCCGGCAGCGCAAGTTCGGGATCAATCCACAAGGCGGAGTAACAGAGGTCTACGTCGCGGTAGAACCCGATGCGTTCGGCACCCGCGGGAACAAAAGTGAGAACCCCGGGCCGGTCCTGCCCGTCGTAAAGAGCCTTGCCCTCGGTGCGGATCGATGTCCGGGAGGTGCTTCCCCCGTCCGTCAGCACGATCAGATGGTGGGGCGCCGTCCAGCGAAGTTCTGCTTCCTGGCAAACCCAGCGCCGACTGTCGAATACGACGGAGGAACCGATCCAGGACGCACTTTGCAGCGGTACTGTTTGTTCTTCCCGGGCCCGGATACGTCCGTCGCCAACCAATGGTCTGAATGACATCGCTAAACTCCGTTGGCTTGCTTCTGGCACTTTGGCGACTGCCCCAGCAGCACGTTGCATCGGAGCGTCGTCGACCACACGCGACAGTCATAGGAACAACGGTTTGGCCATAACAGCCACCAGCCGCTCAAGAATGTTCAACGATCTGTGACCATCGATGAGCTGCAGCCGTCACCGCCGAGCCCGGCCGGCATCGAAAAATCTTCACCGAAGACGACCTTGGCCCGCCCGGGTCATGAATGGCAGCCCTACGCCAGCAACTGCCCTTTCCGACCCCCGCGCCGGAATCCCGACAAGGTCGAACCGTCCGAAAGAACCGCCCTCTCCCCCTCAACGAATTAATTGACACTCCAACCAAAACAGCGCTCCGTGGTTCGACGGGGACGGATTTTGGCACTCTTGGTTGATGCCGGCCTTCGCCGTCACGATAGGGAGGATGCAATGCCGACAGTCATTGGCCACCATAACATTACAAAGGGCGCGAAGCACTGGCTCGACTCACCGAAGCGCAAAGAGCTTTTTGGTCCGCTCGGCGTGACCAACATACGAACATTTGTAGATCCACAAAATCCGACTCGGGTGGCCGTTCTTATGGACGTTCCGGACATGGACGCCATGATGAAAGCTATGCAGAGCAAGGAAGCCGCGGATGCGATGGCCTTCGACGGAGTGGTGCCAGAGTCCTTGGTCATCCTGGTCGAAACGTAAAGGTGATCGCTTCTCTGGCCAAGGTTAGAAGGGTTGGTCAGCGATTGCTGTGCGTTTCTGCGCGTGAGCGACGACGTTGGTCTCGGTCGCGCCAAGATCAGCCGCCCAAGCTTGCGCGACCTGATGCCGGCTCATGTCCGCAAACCAACTATTCCGCGCGTTCACGCTGGACTTCCGCTTGCCACCCGATTGGGACACAGAACGCTCCATTGCGGTATAATCCGAGCCTATGCGCCGACCGGCTCGTTCGCGCCAACTGTTGAGGCTGAGCGCGGAGACAATCAACGTCCTGTTATGGGGCCGTGTAGCGGCCAGTCCGCCTTCGTGAAGAGTTCCAGGCGACATAGAGTCTCGACTGAAATCCGAGCTCTCAACGTGGTCATCGGATTCAAAGTGGGGCTGCGGCGTGCTGAACTAGAGTTGTTTGAAAGGCGATTGGTAACCGCCCGCGCCGACTATGGCCGGGAGCATGACCTGTCCGCCTGGTGATGGCGAGGATTGGCCGCTACGTTGCCATCGGCGAATGTTTTCGCCGACGGCCGGTGTGATGGATTGATTTCGCCTAGGCCAGATGCTGGCCGAAGAACTCGCCGATCCGGTCGAACGGAATCTTGTCCATCTGGTCGTAGAGATCAGTGTGGTTGGCGTCCGGAATGATCATGAGTTCCTTCGGCTCCGCCGCGGTGGCGAAAGCGGTTTCGCTGAAGTAGCGTGAATGAGCCTTTTCGCCATGGATGAGGAGCACCGGGCGTGGGGAGATTTCAGCGATGTAGGTCAAGATCGGCATGTTCATGAACGACAGCGGCGTCGTTAGGCTCCACGATGCGTTCGAGTTGACCGCCCGAGGATGGAAGCCGCGCGGTGTCTTGTAATAGTCGGCGTATTCTACGACGAACTGAGGCTCGCCACCCTTCAGCTCGAGTGAGACGGGGCCATAGGCGGGGTTACCCTTCTCGGCGTCCCGCCAGCGCTGCTGGCTGAGTTGCACCAGCGTCTGCCCACGCTGTTCCAGCGTCACGCTGTCGTTGTAGCCCTTCGACATGACCCGGGTCATGTCGTACATGGTGCTGGCCACGACGGCCTTGACGCGCTTGTCTGCGGCGACGGCGTTCAGCGCCATGCCGCCCCAGCCGCAGATGCCGATGACACCGATCCGCTCGCGGTCGACGACGGACTGTAGGCCCAGATAATCCACGGCGGCACTGAAGTCCTCCGTGTTGATGTCCGGCGAGGCGATGTTGCGGGGCTCGCCACCGCTTTCGCCGGTGTAGGACGGATCAAACGCCAGCGTCACGAATCCGCGCTCCGCCATCGTCTGAGCGTACAATCCTGAAGACTGCTCCTTCACAGCACCGAACGGACCGCCGACGGCAAGAGCTGCCAAGGGCTCGTTTCCACGCTTCTTCGGCAGGTACAGGTCTCCAGCCAATGTGATGCCGTACCGATTTTTGAACGATACCTTCTGGTGATCGACATTGTCGCTCTTCGGGAACACCTTGTCCCAGGAGGAGGTCTGGGCGAGTGCCTGAGTCGCTGTTGCAGCCGGGATCATGCTCATCGCCGCAACGGCGACGCCCGTCGCTTTCATCAGGCTCCGCCTGCTCGTATTGCAGGTGTCGGCAGTCGCGATTTGCTTGCTCATAGTCATTTCTCCTGTGCCAATGATGTCTATTGGATGCGCTCGATGCGCAGCGGGAATTCCCCCGGAACGTGCAGCGCCTGAAAACCTTCGTCGAACCGTCCCAGGCGGATCAAACCCGGGTACTTGTAGTCGGCGTAGAACATCGCGAGGTTACCCCAGGGCATGTAGTAGCAGAGGTCGTAAGGCTGCTCGTTGCTGAACGGCCCATGACCTTCCACCGTCAATTTTCGAGGGAGGTAGGCGATCTTCTCGTTGGACCCGAAATCCTCGATCTTGAGATTGAGCGGAAGCATGGAGGCAAAGTCGCGCGCCGACGGATTGTCGTACAGCGTCGCGGTCATGGTATGGTCTGCGAAAGTGAACTTGATTCTCACGTCAGTCCGCTCCTGGTTGTTGGGATCGCTCCGGCCGAAGCTACGGCCGGGGAAAGCGCGGATCACCATCGCCACCACCAGCTGTTCACGGCGGGTCGACAGGCGCAGTCGCATGCTCATGATCTTCTCCTTGTCACTCGCCACGCGACGAAGGATGCAAGGGAGGAGCCGAACAGCAAGATCGCGCTCAGCGTGAATGTGGACCGCCAGCCCATGGCGTCGAAAAGGAGTCCGCCAGCCGACGCCCCGGCTTTAATAGCGAGTTGAATCACAGCGACCTGTAGTCCCCCGCCCGCCTCGGCGTCGTCAGGAAGAACGCGGCTCAACCAAGTTCCCCAGCCAACTGGCGCGGCAGTGCCGAGAAAACCCCAGCCGACAAGGGCCGCGAAGACGGGAACTTCCATGTCGCCCGTGGCGATCATCGACAGAGCGATACAGGCCATCATCGACGGGATGATCATGAGAATGCCGAACAGGCGATGTTCCAGCAGCCGGCCGATAACCCAGGTCCCTACTATACCTGCCAATCCTACGACAAGGAGCGCGAGTGAGAGAGTCTCTATTCCAAAATGCGTCACCTGCTCCAGGAACGGCCGAAGATAGGTAAAAAGTGCGAACTGTCCCATGAACAGCAGCAGGATTGCGACCATGCCCAGAGCGACCGGCAGACGCCGCAGTAGCCGAAAAACATCAAGCGAGCCCCGGTCGCGTCGCGGATGAAGCGCAGGCAAGCTGATCCATTGCCAGACAAGAGCAAATAGCGCGACAGGAACGACGAGGAAAAATGCTCCCCGCCATCCGACATGCGAACCAAGCAGGCTCCCGAGCGGAGCCGAGACAGTGGCTGCGATCGCGTTGCCACCGTTTAGCAATGCCAGCGCCTTCGGCACCTGATCGCTGGAGACCAGACGCATCAGGATCGCGGTGGACATCGACCAGAATCCGCCGATCGCGATGCCGAGCAACGCGCGGCCCAGCATTAGGATGAGGTATGACGGCGCGAATGTAACCAAGACGCCCGACAGCATCAAAATTATCGTCAGGCCGAGCACCACCACACGCCGATCTAGGCGCTGGGTAAGAGTGGCGATGAACAAGCTGGTCAAGACCGCGAAGATACCGGAAACTGAAATTGCCTGTCCGGCATTGCCCTCCGTCACACCGAGATCGGCCGCGATCGGCGTCAGCAGGCTTACGGGCATGAACTCCGAAGCGATCAGCACGAACACGCACAGAGCCATCGAGAAGACGGCGCTCCACGCCGGGCGGCGGCTGTCGATGTTCTCATTGCAAGTCAGCGTCATGTGCCTCGATCCCGGTCGAAACTTCTATTGCTTCTTCCTGCGAGGAAGATATTGACGAAGGACTTTGCGGACAATCCATGCTAATTCGCATGAACTTATCCAAATCCGATATCAATCGAGGTGCGGCCGATGCAGCGCGAGGACATGAAGGACCTGCTCTGGTTTCTGGAGGTCGCGAGGGAGCAGAGCTTCACCAAGGCCGCGGCAACGCTTGGCACCTCGCAATCGAACTTGAGCTACACGATCAAGCAGTTGGAGGCCCGGCTCGGCGTGCGGCTCCTCACGAGAACCACGCGTAGCGTAGCCACGACGGAGGCTGGGGAGCGTCTCTTCCAGTCTCTCGCACCTCGGTTTCAAGAGATCGAGGCCGATCTCGCAGGTCTGGTCGCATTCCGGGACAAGCCGTCCGGCACCGTGCGCCTGACATTATCCGACCACGCGCTGCAGATGACGGTATGGCCGAAGCTGAGCCGCGTGTTGTCCAACTATCCCGACATCAAGGTCGAGCTCTACAGCGACAACGGCATGCGCAACATTGTCGAGGAGCGGTTCGACGCGGGCGTGCGGCTCGGCGAGAGCGTCGACAAGGACATGATTGCGGTCCGGATCGGTCCAGACTGGCGCCTGCGCGCCGTCGCTTCGCCCGACTATTTTTCCCAGCGCGGCATCCCAAATACGCCACAGGATCTTGTTGAGCATGACTGCATCAACACGCGCCAAGCAACATGGGGCGGCTTCTATACTTGGGAGTTCGAGAAAGACGGGCGGGAGTTGCGGGTGAGGGTTGACGGCCAGCTCAGCTTCAACTCCTCAATCTCTCAGATTGACGCGGCAGTGAAGGGTTACGGGATCGCCTACATTCCGGAGGACCTTGTCAGCGAACACATCGCGGCAGGTCGACTGCAGGCGGTTCTCGACGACTGGTGCGAGCCCTTCACCGGTTATCACCTGTATTACGCAAGCAGGCGTCAGATCTCGCCGGCGATGGCGGTGATTGTCGAGGCTCTGCGGCATCGTGGTTGATCCCCGCCGAGCCCGCCTCCTGCGGCTGACCGCTATGGGCGGCCGACAGGCGGACAACCACTCTTCAGGAATGCGCCAATGCCGACATGGAGCCATTCCCATTTGCCAACGACCGTTGCCATCTCTCTTCGAAAGGGAGGGGCTATCGGGAACCGTTAGCTGCAGAGAGCGCAGCAACCCGCGTCGTAGCCATCGCGCTGCAGCTGCGAGGCGGTGTGCGTGCCCGTGAAGGAGCACGCACCATCAACTGATCATTAGCGAAAACCGCCGCTGGCGACCAATCGCTCGCCGGTCAGCCAGCGGGCATCGTCGGAAGCGAGGAAGACAGCGACCCCAGCGATGTCGTCCGGCTGACCGATGCGGCCGAGCGGGGTCTGGGACACTGCGCTGTGCGCGAAATCCGAGCCGATAAACCCCGCGGTATGAGTACCCTCGGTCTCGACGATGCCCGGGAGAATTGCGTTGACCCGGATTTTTCGCGGGCCTAGCTCATTGGCAAGCACGCTCGTTATGCCGTCCAATGCGCCCTTGGTCCCCGTGTAGACGCTGGAGGCTGGCGGAGCGAGACTGGTCGCCGCCGACGAGATGTTGATGACGCTGCCGCCCTCACCGAGATGCTTGAGCGCTGCTTGGGTGCTCAGCAGAACGCCCAGAACGTTCACGTCGAACATGCGACGATATTGTTCCTCGGTCACCTGCTCGATCGGCGCGAATTCGTAGACCCCGGAGTTGTTGACCAGCACGTCGAGCTGGCCGAATTCCTTGACTGCAGCGTCCACCAGTCCCTGCGCCTGTTCGGCCTTCGAAACGTCACCCTGGACCGCGATCGCTTTGCCACCAGCCGCCGTGATCGTCTGGACCACCGCGTCCGCTCCCGACTTGCTCGAAGCGTAGTTCACCACCACCTGTGCACCCTCCGCTGCGAGTGCCTTGGCAATCGCAGCACCGATCCCTTTGGAGCCCCCCGTCACGACGGCGACTTTTCCAGCAAGCTTACTCATGGCGCGTTCCTTTAAACTCGGAGTGCCGTCGGAATTGGCGGCATTGTTCCGTAGTTCGGAAATTCGGAACTGTTGATCTCGGTTTCAAGCCCCCATATACAAAAAATCATGAGACCGCTCTTTCACCCAGCAATAGAGGACGTACGGCCTGAAGCGATCCTGCATGCCCTCTCCGATCCGGAGCGCGCAGCGATATTCGCGCAAATTGCGGGCGCCGGCTCCGGCGGGACATGCGCTGCGTTTGCCAACATGCGCGAGCGCGTAATCCCCAAGTCATCGCTATCGAACCACATCAAAGTGCTGCGCGAGGCCGGCCTTATCCGCTGCGAGCGTCATGGCGTGGAAATGCATAACCATTCGCGCTGCTCGGAACTGGATGAACGCTTCCCAGGTCTCGCTATGGCTATTCTGAGTGCTTACGGATGGCTTCCCGGACAGGCGAAGACGGATTGACAGCTATATAACGGGTTGGGCGAGCTATCTCTCTTGAGCTTATCTTTCGAGCGTCATAGCGACCGCTTAGGGCCCGCAGGCGGCCGGCCGGCGACGCTCGAATTATTCGCAATCCTCGTGGCTACGGAGGCGAGCGAGACATGAATGGATTTCGCTCCGATTTTGTCATCGATTCATAGGAACGGACCGGGCGCTCTTCCCTGTCTCTGCCGTCTCGAACCTCGTGGGACGCCCAGCAACCCGCTTCGCTTCCTCGGCCATGCCGGATTCATCGGTGACAGCCAGGCGGATGCGGCTGTATCCGCTCTCGCCCGGATATCGGAGAAGGCCAATGCCGCGTTGATGCGCGGCGATGTCGCCACCTACCGGGCGCTTGTACCGCGTACGCAGGACTTCACGCTGATGTCGCCGTTCGGCGGCACGCCATCGCGGGAGGCTGACATCACCGAAAAAACCTGGGACGACATGAGCCGGTTCTTCCGGAATGGGACGCTGAAACAGGAGATCGTTCAAACCTATGTCGGCACCGACATGATCGTGCTGGCCGTCATCGAGCGCGCTCATGTCGAAGTCGGCGGTCTGCCCGCACAGGATTGGGCGCTGCGCGTGACCCTCGTCTATCGGCGGGCAGGCAGGCAGTGGTTGCTTGCCCATCGCCATGCCGATCCGCTTGGCCATGCCGTTACCTTGCAGCAATCGGCGGCGCTTGCGCGCGGCGTGTAGGGATGCGGCTCCGGAGTGGCCTGGCCGCAACGCATCCCGATGGCCGCTCTGCGCCTCTCATCCTCCAAGGAAAACCTACGCCGAGTTCTGACGGCGGTCATTGGGTATCGCACGGATTTTTCCTGTTCGCTATCCGTCAGGATCGGATCACCACATTGGAGGCAGCTTCGGACCGATTGCGGTCTAGCTGCCAAAGCTCTTGAGGGGTTGCGAACCTCAGACCATGTTGTCAATCGCTCTTCGAAGAGTATTGCCGGCACCTATATGGTGGAAAAGCTGAAACTTATGACCAGCTCGATGCATCCCCGCATCGTGCACGACCCAAAGGGCACGTTTCCAATCTCGTGAAGCAATCGGAAACGCCGCCTTTCTTGGTCGGAGAGAGCGATATTGCCCTTTCGTTTAGCAAGGGCTTGGCGGCGGCCCATGAGACATATCGGCAGGCGAAACCTCGTGAGCTGATCCGCGGCGAACGCTCTTGGTCGCGCAATCAAGCACTTACGCGGTCCCGTTCGGACTTACCTATGTGGATGAGATGAACCTCCCACAGATACTGCTGAAATTCTCCGCAGTAGTGCATTCGGCTTTATCTCATCGATGTTCAATGCGCTAGAGCGTCCAGTCCTCCCAACTTTGGACTTCGCCAGTTTTATCCTCGCGGCAAATCGCTTCGAGCGCCAAAGAGGCACGACTAGAGTGCCGTTGTTTATGCCGCAGAATTGCAAATTGGCGGGACGGCAGAGGAAAGCGCGCCTTTACCAGCAAACCTTGAGCAAGGAGGGGCGCGGCTACTGCTCCCGACACGACTGTCGCGCAGATACCCTCTCTTGCTGCAGATATTATCGCCTCGTTCGACGGCAGCTCAAGCGCAACAGCCAGATCTCCAGGACTTATTCCCGCATTGGAAATCGCGGTCTCGAAAGCCGCTCGGGTTCCGGAGCCCTTTTCTCGCATGACCCATTTTGTGCCCGAAACCAGATCCGCGGGTAGAACCGGTTTGCCAGTTGCCCAAGGATGGCGCGGACCGACGACAACAAGGAGTTCGTCTTCAGCGAGAGACTGGAAAGACAGCGCCGGCTCCTCGACGCCGCCTTCGACGAAACCGACTTCGGCCAATCCATCGACAACCGCCCTTGCCACCGTGGTCGTGTTGCCGATCATCAGTTTAAGGTCGATGCCCGGGTAGCGGATCTTGAAACGCATCAGCATCGCGGGTATCCAATAGCTCGCAATGGTCTGGCTCGCGAAAACGACGAGTTCACCTTTTTGCAACCCACCAAGATCGGACAAGACGAGCGCTGCAGTCCTTGCACGGGCAAGCGTCGCCTTTGCCTCTCCGAGAAACACCCGCCCTTCATATGTAAGCTCTATGCGGCGTCCGACGCGATGGAAAAGTTCGACGCCATAAGAAGCCTCGAGATTGCGGATTGCCGAGCTGACGGCGGATGGCGTGAGGCCGATCACCAAGGCGGCCTTGGTCAGATGCTCGCGTTCTGCAACAGCGACAAAAATGGAAAGCTGCTCGAAAGTCATGGCCCAATCGTTCGATTCTCCCGAATGAACTATCCGGATCTATTCAATAGAAGTCGATAATCGAGTGTGTGACAATATAGCCATTCCGCAAGGTCCTACCGATGCTCGTGTCAGCCTTACCGTTTCCTTCAGCCCTGCCGGGATTTGTCCTTTGTGCCGCGATCGCGCTCGCTGCGCATCTCGCCGAGCAATTGCAGATGATGATTTTGGGCGTGCATTGGATTGAGGGGCTCGTGTTTGCCATTCTGGTCGGCATCGCCGTTCGCTCCTCGGTTTGCCTGCCGCAGAGTTTCATTCCCGGCATCCAATTCGCCGCCAAGACGCTTCTGGAGATTGCGGTGGTGTTGCTGGGGGCCTCGCTCAGCGTGCCTGCAGTCCGGCAGGCTGGACTGCCGCTTGTCGGCGGAATTGCCATTCTGGTTGCTCTGTCTTTGGCAACCGGCTTTCTTATAGGGCGCCTCTTGGGGCTCTCGAACTGCCAGGCGACGTTGGTTGCTTGCGGTAACTCGATCTGTGGCAACTCTGCAATTGCCGCCGCAGCGCCCGTAATCGGCGCAAAACCGGACGACATCGCGGCATCGATAGCCTTTACCGCGCTGCTTGGCGTCGCTGCAGTTCTGACGCTGCCGCTTCTTCCCATGCTCTTTGGTCTCAATGCCGTACAATATGGCGTTTTCGCAGGACTGACGGCTTATGCGGTCCCGCAGGTATTGGCGGCCACGGCCTCTGCCGGAGCCGTCAGTACCCAGGTGGGCACGCTCGTCAAACTGATCCGCGTGATGATGCTCGGACCCGTCATCCTCGTGCTTGGCGCCATTCATGGCCGCCGTCTTGGCGGCCCCGCAGTCAGTCTTCGCCATATTCTTCCGTGGTTCATCATCGGTTTTGCAGCCATGGCGGCGCTTCGCTCCCTGAATGCCATCCCGGCCTCCCTGCTCTCCGGCATGTCAACTGTTTCCACCGGCTTCACCGTCACCGCCATGGCCGCTCTGGGCCTCTCCGTCGATATTCGGTCGAGCGTCAAGACCGGCAGCCGGGTACTCGCGGTGGCGGCGCTGTCGCTGTTCGCGCTGGCGGCTCTTGGTTTTTGTCTGATTAGGGTGCTGAAAATTACCTAACTGAGGCAATATGCCTAAAATACTTGCAAAGATTCCGGTTGCCCTAGAATCGATCAGCAGCTAACCTGTATATACAGGTGGGGCGGAAAACAAAGATCGTTCATGCGGATCATCTCTTCACAGCAAGCTGCGGATCTTCTCCAAGATGGGATGACTGTCGCTGCTTCGGGTTTTGGAGGATGCTGCCATCCTGAAGCCATCACGGCCGCGGTCGAGGAGCGCTTCCTCGCCTCGGGAAAGCCCCGCAATCTGACGCTTCTGTTTGCTGCCAGTACGGGCGATCGCCAGACCCGCGGCATGGGCCACTTCGGCTATGAAGGCTTGGTCGCCTGCGTGATTGCTGGAGGATGGCGGGGAACGCCGCGCCTTGGAAGGCTTGCGGTCGAAGGAAAGATCGACGCGCATTGCTGGCCCCAAGGAGTCATCGCGCAGCTCTATCGGGCGATCGCCGCCGGTCAGCCCGGCGTGGTTACCCATATCGGACTCGGCTCTTTCATGGATCCGCTTCATCACGGCGGTCGCATGAATTCGACGACATCGCGTCCGCTCGTAGAGCGTGTGTCGTTGCGCGGCAAGGAATGGCTGCTTTATCCGGCGATGCCGCTCGACTGCGTGCTCTTGCGCGGTACGACGGCCGACGAAGACGGCAATATCGCCCTTGAGGACGAGGCCTTCCCACTCGACGTGCTCGCCATGGCACAGGCCGGCAGAAATTCCGGTGGTATCGTCGTCGTGCAAGTCAAGCGGATTGCCGAGCGCGGCTCGCTGCAGCCGAACGATGTACGTATCCCGGCAATGCTGGTCGATTATGTCGTCGTCTGCGAAGATCCGGCCCAGCACGGCATCAGCTTTTCCGAGACCGACAATATCGCCTATACAGGGCGCGTCCGGATGGCGGTGAACCGCCTCCAGCCGGCGCCACTATCGGTCGATAAAGTTATCCAGCGACGTGCCTTCCTGGAGCTGGCGCCGCTGAACTTTCCGACGGTCAACCTCGGCATCGGCATTGCCGCTGGGATCGGCCGTATCGCGAGCGAAGAGGCATTCGAGGATTATACGGTGACGATCGAATCCGGCGTAATCGGCGGCGTGCCGGCCGAGGAACTGTCCTTTGGCGCCGCCATCAATCCGACAGCCATCGTCACGCAGGCATCGCAATTTGACTTTTACGATGGCGGTGGTCTCGATATCGCTTTTCTCGGTATGGCCGAAGTAGATAGGCATGGCGCGGTCAACGTCAGCCGCTTCAATAATTCTATCGTCGGGGTTGGCGGATTCACCAATATCTCGCAGACAGCCAAGCGCATTGTCTATCTTGGCACATTTTCGGCTGGTGGCGCGCAAATTGCAGTCACCGACGGCAGGCTCGACATCGTGCAGGACGGAAGCCTTTGCAAGATCGTCGATGATGTCGACCAGATCAGTTCGAGCCCAGCCTTTGCGCCGGAGGACCAGTTGCAGCTCGTCGTCACCGAGCGGGCTGTCTTTCATGTGATCGAGGGATGCCTGACGTTGACGGAGTTTGCCCCCGGTATCGATCTTTCCGCCCATGTTCTCGACCGTCTGCCGAAAGGCGTCGCGGTGTCGGACCAACTGAGGCAAATGGATGCGCGCCTGTTTTCGACCAATGCGATGAAGGATTTTTTCCAATGAAAATCGATGGAGCAGCCATCATCGTCACGGGCTCGGCAACCGGCGTCGGGGCTGCATGCGTGAAGCAATTCGCCAAGGGCGGTGCCCGGGTGGTCGTCAATTACAGTCGCAGCAAAAAAGAGGCTGACGAGACGGGCGATATCTGCCGCAGTCTGGGCGCGCAGGTCGAGGTCGTTCAGGCTGATGTTGCCGATGACGCGGCTTGCCGTCGGATGGTCGCGACAGCCGTCAATCGATGGGGACGGCTCGACGCATTGGTGAACAATGCCGCAATGACCCTCAAGTCCGATCCTTTCGATCTGGAGACACTGTCAGCCGCAGATTTTCAGAACGTTTTCGGGGTCAATGTCATCGGCGCATATCAGATGTGTCGGGCGGCGGTGCCTGCGATGCGTAACAGCGGCGGCGGTGCGATCGTCAATGTCTCATCCAACGTTGCCTTTACCGGGGGCGGCAGCTCACTTGCCTACACGGCCTCCAAAGGCGCGCTCAATGCACTGACTTTGGCCTTGGCGCGCACCTGCGGTCCCGATATCCGTGTGAACGCGGTTTGTCCCGGAATCATCGACACTCGCTGGATGCGCGACACACTCGGGCCAGATGCCTATGGAGCCGTTGCCAAGCGATTTTCGGAAACCGCGCCGCTCGGCCGTGTTGCAACACCGGAAGATGTTGCAGGCGCCATTGTCTGGCTTGTTCACGGTGCAGACTTTGTCACTGGCGAACTGCTTTCGATTGACGGCGGAATTCGTCTGTCAGGTGGCGTTCGCAAACCCGCTACATCTGCGGGAGCCGCAAATTGATGGTTTCGGCTCAATCCATCCTCGACTTTCCAGTGCCGGAAGCGACGCAAGTGGTTAGCGCAAGGGATGCCATCCTTTACGCCCTCTCGGTTGGTTACGGCACGGTCGCGATTGGCGATGAGGTACTGAAATACGTCTATGAACGCGATCTCGTGACCGCGCCGACCCTTGCCAATATCGTGGCGCACCCTGGCCCATGGATGCAGCAGACGGGCGTCGACTGGACACGTTCGGTGCACTCCGAACATCGCCTGGCGATCCACCGCCCGGTTCCCGTCGATGTGCCCCTAATCTCTCGTTCACGCGTTTTATCGGTGGTCGACCGGGGCATTGAAAAAGGGATGTTCGTCAGCTTCGAGCGCCTGATCGCAACCGCTGACGGCAATCAGCCAGTTGCAACGATCGTCCAGACAAATGCGTGCCGGAGCGACGGTGGATGCGGATCGGCGGGATCTAGCCCTGAACCGTTGTCCAAGGTGCCGGACAGAAAGCCGGACTTCGAATTCAATATCGACATCCCGGAAAACGCCGCCCTGCTTTACCGTCTGAACGGAGATCTCAATCTGCTGCATGTCGATCCGCAGGCAGCCCGCAAGAGCGGCTTTGCCCGACCGATCCTGCACGGGCTGTGCAGCTTCGGCTATGTAGGTTACGCCATCGTCGCTGCCATCGATCCAAGCATGGCTACGGGGCTAAGCTCGATCGCAGCGCGTTTCACCGCGCCGATCTTTCCCGGCGAAACGATCACCTTGCAGATATGGCGTAACGACGTCGAGTTGCGCTTCAGGGGCCTCGTTACTCTGCGGGGTGCTACCATCCTCGACAATGGTATCGCGAGGTTGTCATGACGAAAGCGGTCAAACCGGCCACCGGCGAAGCGCGCCAGTATATACGGATCAAGGAGCAGATCCTGGCTGACATCGCCGAGGGCAGGCTTCAGCCGGGTGACCGGGTATCGTCTGAAAGCGAGCTCGTGGCGGCATTCGGGGTCAGCCGCATGACGGCGAACCGGGCGCTGCGGGAGTTGATGTTCGAGGGTGTTCTCAAGCGGTCGGCCGGGATCGGAACGTTCGTGTCACCGAAGCACCTCGACGTGGATCTGCTGCAAATTCGCAACATAGCCGACGAAATACTTGAACGGGGGCACAAGCACAAGGCGGCGATCGTCGCGGCCGGCTTGATGAAGGCGGATGCCAACGTTGCCGATGCGCTTGAACTGGCCCTCGGCGCCGAAGTGATGCATTCGCTGATCGTGCATATGGAAAACGACCAACCCATTCAGGTCGAGGAGCGCTATGTCAATCCCTTGATCGCGCCTGACTACTTGTCGACCGACTTCCACAGCATGACGCCGCACGAATATCTGACGAAGGTGGCTCCGATAACAGCATTCGAACATATCGTTCAGGCCGTCAAACCGGATACGGCAGTACGCAAATATCTTGGCCTGAAGAACGATTACCCCTGCCTGCGGGTCTTTAGAAGAACCTGGTCAGGTGAGGCCGTCGTGACCTGTGCGCTGTTGTACTATCCCGGCGCGCAATACCGGCTGGAAGCACGGTCTACCAAGGGTCCTCCTAAACCCGTCGCCATTCTCGGAGAGAAACAGTGAGCGCCATCAACTCTCCATCGATCACGTTCAGCGCGGCACCGCCGACGATCGAGGATATCGCAGCGGTTGCCCGTCGTCACGCAAAGATCGAGATATCCGCCTCGGTCGAAGCCCGGATTGCGGCCGCCCGAGCCGTCGTCGATCGCTATACGGAAAGCGATCTGCCGGTCTACGGCCTGACAACAGGACTTGGCGCGGGTGTCGATACACGACTTGCGATGGAAGATCTGGTGGCGTTCCAGATGCGTGTGCCGCAAGCCCGCTCGGTCGGTGTCGGAAAACCGCTTGCAAAGGAATCCGTGCGGGCGATGATGGCCGTGAGGGCAGCCGGAATGGCGGCGGGCGGTTCCGGTGTCTCACCGAGTGTCTTCCACGGTCTGATCGCCGCCATCAATGCAGGTGTTCACCCTGTCGTACCCTCACTGGGTTCCATCGGTGCAGCGGATTTGGCTCCGCTTGCTCATATGAGCCGGGGGCTTCTGGGCTTTGGCGATATCGAGCTCGGCGGCGAAGTGCTGCCAGCCGGTATCGCTCTTGAAAGAGCGGGCCTGAAGCCGCTCGAACTAGCACCCAAAGACGGGCATGCGCTCGTCGTGGCCAACAGCCTCTCCGTCGGCCTTGGCTGCTTGGCGCTCGAAGACATCGAGCGGCTCTTCGGTTGGTCCCTTAAGGCGATTGCCATCAACTTTGAAGCGTTCCGGGCCAATGTCAGCGCCTTCGACGACCGCGCTTTGGCTGCGAGGCCGGCCTTTGGACAGCGCCAAATCGCCGCTGAACTCATGGAGATCCTTTCGGGCAGCTCCTTGCTTGCTGGAGAAGCAGCACGACGCCTCCAGGACCCCCTGAGCTACCGCTGCGTACCACAGGTCTGGGGTGCATTGAGGCATGCGATTGATGAAGCAAGACAAGCGACGGAAATCGAACTCGTCAGTTCCAGCGACAATCCTGTTGTCATCGCATCTGAGGGTGTCATCCTTTCCCACGGCAATTTTGACATGACGGCTTTTGTGCTCGCCTGGGAAAGGCTGGGGCAGGCCATGGCGCATTGCGCGGCAGGTACCGCCTATCGGATCATCAAGATCATGTCGCCGGCCATGTCCGACCTCCCCCGCTTCCTGACGCCAATGGGCCAGAGCCGCACGGGGTTTGCGACCGTGCAAAAGACTGTCTCGGCTATGGAAGCCGAAGTTCGCCATCTGGCCATGCCGATTTCGTTTTCGCCCATTCCTGTTGCCGATGGCGTCGAAGATCAGGCATCAATGGCTCCGAGCGTCTTGGCAAAGACGCAGGCAATCATCGAGCGCCTTCGCTATCTGGTCGCCATCGAACTGATCGCATCGGTACAGGCCGTCGACCTGCGAGGCGTCTCAGGCGAATTGGGTAAGGGATCGGCAAAAGCCTATGCGTTTGTGCGCGACCACGTCGCCGCTCTTGAAGAGGATCGCGCACAAGGGCCGGATTTTGCAACGATTGCCGCATTGATCGGGCTCGGCCCGCAATAAGCCCGGTTAGCCACTGCCACGACAAGAAGGGCAGGGCGCCGAGTGGTCATGCTGACGGTCAAACTGGAAGGTACCGTCAGTCCGTTCGCTGAAAAGTCAACCAGAGGGAATGATCATGAAAAATTGGACAAAAGGTATCCTTGCAGCCGTCATCGTGACAGCCGCCATGTTCCAGGCTGCATCCGCACAGACCATCAAGGTCGGCAGCAAGAATTTCACCGAGCAATTTATTCTCGCCGAAATGTATGCCGCCGTTTTGGAAAATGCCGGTTTCACCGTCGAGCGAAAGATTAACCTGGGCGGCACGCTGATTGCACATCAGGCACTGGTGGCAGGCGAGATCGATCTTTATCCGGAGTATACCGGCACGGCTTTGGCTTCTGTCGTCAAGGGTGAGATGTCGACCGATGCCGACAAGGTCTATACGCAGGTCAGTGACTTCTACGCCAAGCAGTTCAACCTCACTTGGCTGAAGCCGAGCGGCATCAACAATGGTTATGTCATTGTGGTCCGGCAGGAAACGGCGCAGGCCAACAATCTTAAGAGCCTGTCTGATCTCGCCAAGGTTTCCAAGACCCTGGTCTTCGGGGGCGGTGCTGAGTTTCCAGATCGCGCCGATGGCCTGCCCGGCCTGAAGCGCGTCTACGACGCGGAATTCAAGGAGTTCAAGCAGTTCGCCAAGCTTGGTCTTCGTTATGACGCGCTGGAACAAAAGGACATCGACGTCGCCAACGGCGCGGCGACCGACTGGCAGATCGGCTCGAAGAAGCTCGTGCCGATGGCAGACGACAAGGGTCTGTTTCCCCCTTATTACGTGGCCCCTGTTGTCCGCCAGGACGTAGTGAAGACCAATCCGAAGGTTGCCGAACTCCTGGAAGCGGTCGGATCCCATTTGGATAATGAGAAAATGAGGATCCTCAATGCCAAGGTCGAGACCGATCACGAGGAATCCGAGGACGTGGCGGTAGCCTTCCTCAAGGAAAACGGCCTGCTGCCGAAATAATTGTGACACCCTACGTCCGGGTATCACTCCGGCCGCCGCCTGGCGCGGCGGCCCTTTCATAGTATTTATTCGAAATTCCTTTGTCAGCAGCCGGACAGGAATGTGGAGAAGCGGAAAATGCAGGAAATCTGGATCGACTATCTCAACGCCCTCGATGCCAAGGCGCTGGCGCTGACCAATGACGAGATTCTCGATGCGGTGTCGAAGGCGCTGGAGGCACAGGGCAGAGGCGAAACCGTCCTCGAGCCGCGGGTTCATCTTGTGCCGGAGAGCTCCGACAAAGGCCATTTCAACGTGCTTCGCGGATATGTCAAAGCGCTGAACTATGCCGGCGTAAAAGTCGTCGGCGATTTCGTCGACAACTACAAGGTCGATCTGCCTTCAGAGCTTGCGGTCCTCAACCTGTTCGATCCGAACACGGGCGTGCCGAAGGCTGTCATCGATGCAACTGCAATAACCGACATGCGCACCGGCGCCGTGACCGCGCTTGGTGCAAAATATCTGGCGCGCAAGGACAGCAAAATACTCGGGCATATTGGTGCCCGCGGAACCTCCTACTGGAATGTCCGGCTGCTCGATCATCTCTTCGACTTTGATGAGATCCGCGTACACTCGCGCCGCCCGGAAAGCCGTCATGCCTTTGCAGAACGGCTTGAAACCGATCTCGGCAAGAAGATCATCGTCACCGACAACTGGGAGGATTGCCTCAAGGATGCCGATGTGATGGTCGAGGCAAGCCGCCTGCCGGAACCGGCGCCGCTATTCAAGACGGGATGGGTGAAGAAGGGAGCTTTCGTGGTGCCTTATGGCACGATGAGTGCCCTTGAATTCGATCTGACCGATATCATGGACAAGGTCGTCGTCGACGATTGGGGACAATGCGGCCCCGGTAAACCTTTCGGAGCGCTTCGCCGTCACGTCGATGAGGGCAAGTTGACGGCCGAGAATCTGCATGCCGAAATCGGCCAGATCGTCTGCGGCATGAAAGCCGGCCGCGAAAATGACGAGGAGACGATCCTGTTCTGGCACCGCGGCCTTAGCACGACGGACGTGGCGCTCGGCGCCGCCATGGTCAACAAAGCAAGAGACATGAACATCGGCCAGCGCCTGCGGTTCGCGTAGTTGCCATGATCATGTCCAAGCCAATCGCCTCTTCGAGAATGTATAATCTCAGTCCGCGCATTCGCGGGCTGTGGGATGCACTGTTTAAGCTCGTCAGCATGAATTCCAAAATCGAGTTCGAGATCATTGCTCATGCGGCGCCAGCACCCTTGTCGGAATTATGGACAAGGTCGGATATTGGTCTGGTCTTCATCTGCGGCTACCCGTTTTCGCGCATGCCGGAGGGCGCAAGACCGACTGCCCTTGCCGCACCTGTCTCGAGCGAGGCATGGTCTTCGGACCAGCCGCTCTATGCCAGCCACATCGTCGTCGCCTCCACCGGACCGGTCAACACGGTGGCGGATCTCGCTGCGGCACGCTGGGGCTGGACCGTGCGCGATTCCCAATCGGGCTATCACGCGTCGCGATCCTACCTCGCCGGCCAGTTCACGGGCAAGATGAAGCAGAGCGCGGCGGTTGGACCGCTGCTCAACCCTTCAGGCATCGTTGCAGCCCTCAAGGATGGTAGGATCGAGGCAGGCGCCATCGACGCTTACGCCTTCCAATTGTTGTCGATGCATGAACCCGACGCGATCGATGGTCTTCGCATTCTTGTGACGACCGAGCCTACTCCAGCTCCCCTATTGGTCGCCGCACAGACATTGCCCGGGGACATGGTAGCGGCATTGCGGCGGAGCCTCGTGACGTTGCATGAAACGCCTTGCGGAACGGCGGTTCTGGGTGCACTCGGCCTCAGGCGATTTTCGGCAGTCGCTGCGTCGGACTACGATGTTCTGCCGCCGAGGGCCGAAGCCGCCGATCGCAGATTGGGGATCAAATGGTAGACGGTGGCGAACCAGCGCCCGGGCACGGAGGTCTCGATCATGAAATGGGTTCCTAAACACCTCGACCGGCTGCTCGAAGCGCTGCTGGAGCACCTGTATCTCGTTTTTTCATCAGTCGGGATTGCCCTCGTGATCTCGCTGATCGTCGGGATATGGGCTGCAAGGCGGCCTCGGAGTTTTGCAGCTATCGTCGTCTTGACCGGTATCCTGTTCGCCGTGCCGAGCCTGGCGCTGTTTGCGCTTCTCATTCCCGTCATGGGTATCGGGGCGGCACCCGCCATTACCGGACTTGCCGCCTATTCGCTGATGATCCTTATCCGCAATATCGGCATGGGGTTCCAGGCTGTTCCGCGTGACGTACTAGAAGCCGCCGATGGCATGGGCTACGGCACAGCGCGCAGGATATGGGAAGTCGAGCTGCCACTGGCCATGCCTTATATTATCGGCGGCATCCGCATTGCCATGGTGACGGTGATCGGCATTGGCACCGTTGCCGCCTATATCAATGCCGGCGGCCTCGGCGTCATCATATTCGAAGGCATCGATCAGCGATTTCCCGAGAAGATCATCGCAGGCGGGCTGCTGACGTCATTTCTGGCGCTCTTTGCCGACTATTTTTTTGCATCGTTCGAAAAGCTGTTGCGTCGTCGCAGTGGAGGTAAAGCAGCATGATCGTCATCGATGCAATGAGCTGGATCTTCAACAACTCCGGCGTCTTCTTCAACGCTTTCAATCGCCATCTTCTGATGTGCGTCCTGTCGCTCGGCATAGGCTTTGTCATTGCCGTGCCGCTCGGATTTTCCGTCGCACGGGCACCTCGCGCCGCCTTTGCGGTGATCAATATTGCCGGTGCTCTGCGCTCCATACCGAGCCTTGCTATCCTGTCGGCAACGATGCCGTTTCTCGGCATCGGATTGTTGCCGTCGATCATTGCCCTCGTCGTCCTTGCCGTGCCGCCGCTGCTGTTGAACACGATCATCGGCATCCGCGAGATCGACACTTCCGTAATCGATGCTGCAAATGGAATGGGCATGAGCGCCGGGCAGATGCTGCGGGAAATTGAACTTCCTCTGGCCGTTCCGTCGATTCTGTCAGGCGTCAGGACGAGTGCGATCCAAGTCATCGGCGGTGCGGCGTTGGCCTCCTTTATTGGCGGCGGCGGACTTGGCGATTTCATCAATGCCGGCATTGCAATCATGAACATGCCGCGCCTTCTTGTCGGAGCGGTTCCGATAGCCCTGCTCGCAATCTTTGCGGAATTGGCGTTCAGCGCTCTGGAGCGCGTCTTCACTCAACGGCGCTAAGCGGCCAAAAACGGATGTCATGATGATCTATCTCGATCATGTTACCAAGAATTACGACGGAAGCGGCCAGCATGCGGTCGATAATCTCGATCTCTTGATCGACACCGGTACGACGGTTGCCATGATCGGTCCTTCGGGCTGCGGCAAGACCACGACCATGCGCATGATCAATCGGTTGGAGACGCCCACGACGGGACGCGTGCTGGTCGATGGCAGAGATATCGCCGGCGTCGATCAGAAAGACCTACGGCGCAGCATCGGGTATGTCATTCAGCAAGTTGGTCTATTTCCGCATATGTCGATCGCACGCAATGTCGCAACCGTGCCGCGCCTTCTTGGCTGGGATAAGAAGCGCAGTGATCGCCGGGTTGACGAGCTCCTCGATCTCGTAGGCCTTGATCCGGCCATCATGCGGCAGCGCCTGCCACACGAATTGTCAGGCGGCCAGCGTCAGCGCGTCGGGTTCGCGCGCGCTCTCGCCGCCGATCCCGCAATCATGCTGATGGACGAGCCGTTCGGTGCGATCGATCCGATCACCCGCATTCGACTTCAGGACGAGTTCCGCGATATTCTCAGGAAGGTGAAGAAGACAGTGGTCATCGTCACGCATGACCTCGACGAGGCAATCAAGATGGGTGATCGCATTGCGATCATGCGCGATGGCCGTCTTCTCCAATATGATACACCGCAAGAGATTCTTGCACGTCCCATCAATGAATTTGTCGAGAATTTCCTCGGCCCCGACCGAGCCATAAAAAGGTTGAGCTTGATCCCCGTATCGATGATCATGACCACGCCGGAACCATTCAAGGGGGAAGCCGAGATCGCCGCTGATGCCACTGTTCACGACGCCTTGGCGCTCATCCTGTCCGGCGAGATGCCAGGTCTCCACGTCAGAGCCGCCAACGGAACACTTGCTGGATTTCTGTCTCGTGACACCCTATTACGCGCCAATCGGCTCTAGTCTGCCTACCTCCACGAAGGTATCTGCCGTCTTGCCAGCGGATTGGGAGCAAGCACCGTGGGTTCATGCACAAATCATCGCTGTAGATTTCTTGACCGATGCCCCCTGTCGCAGCTGCATTCCGGTTTTCGATCCGCAACACTACTGCGTCCGCTGCGGCTACGGCTTGCGTCGCGCATCGATTATCGCCATGCATACAGGGGCAAAACTGGCTCGGCCAGTGCGTCGACGATATCTTGCAGTTGGATAGGATGCGAGGTTCCGACGCGATCAGCGTCCCATCGCGATCGAGCACGATGGCGGAAAGAGATCAGATCGGCATCTGGCAGGGTAATTTGCAGTAGAATTTGTACCTTCACGGCAAGTCAATATCGACCATTCAACACATCCGCTTCAGAACGCCACCTCATCGAAGTAGCGGAGTGGCATTTCCCATATAACATACTTCAGCTGCTTCTGCTCGTGGAGCTTCTCGTTGAGGAAGGTTTCCATCGGGACGAAGGGCCCTTTACCCTCCTCAGCGAGATTGATAACGTCGACTCTCGCCTCCGCCTTTAACTGGGCTTCGAAGCTCCATTTAATGTTGGCGCTGTAGCTGGAGCCCACCATCGCCACCTCCGGCCGCTCATTCTCGTCAGATAGCAGCTCGTCGAGGCTGGCATTCGCGCTCATGGCGGCAAGCGACGTGAGGGCATCGCCGGGCATGGGAACGAAAGGCTCAAAGATCGAGAACTTGGCAAACTTGTAGAGGTCACCCATATGCACGATCTCTTCTTCTGGCTTCAAAGTAAATTCCTTGTGCTTCAGCTCCGGATGATTTGCTAGCACCTGAGCGACGGAATTGGCGGCCACACCAGCGCCCTGCACAGTCCAGTGAGTGTCGGACTTCAGGAAGACTGGCTTTTGTTCACGAGCCTGTAGGAACGCCTCCCGCAGATCAGGAACAGGTACTCCCATGGTGAGCAGACGGAGCCGTACGTTTTCGTAATAGTGCTCACGTGACGACGGCAGGGCAACACCGCCGAGCTTATCGCGATAAATGTCAGCCTTTTCCGGGATCAAAAGTAGAATAGGCTTGATACCGGCCTCCCTCAGCGTGGAAAGCGTGTCCTCTACGAAACTCAGATGCTTCTCAAGCATGCTCGAGGATTTGCGATTCCAGCTGAATTCCTCATCGCTGAAGAACCAGCCGTCGCTCCCCTTGATCAGCCCTTTGCGCGCTTCGCCAAATATCTTGAAGCTTATGAGGTTCAACAGGCCAGTGGAGAAGTCCCGAATCGGGAACACGTCTTTGTATATCCTCTCGACCGCCAATGCCTCACGGCCCTGGATGACGTCTGCAAGGGAACGCTTCGAGTGCCGATGATCCGCCATCTCCTTGCTGTTCCAGAAGTAGCCGAGGACGGCAACGCCGCAGGCAAACAGGACGAAAATCGACAGAGCCGGTAGGTAAGCCAGTTTCGCTTTCAGCCTGAACCGGTCTTTTCTTGACGTCAGAGCATCTATTTCGCCGGAAGCGACGACTTGAGTGATCTCGTCCATACCTGGCACTCTCCTTAGAACTGAAAATAGAGGAAAGGTGTATCGCTATCGGCCACTAGCTTGACGATGGCCGCCAATCCGAGAACCGTCGCGGTAACCCCCAGAACCGGGTTGACATGCGGATAATCGATCCCTCCGACGTACCCCAGTTCCTTGGTCGTTTTCAGTCCGAAGAACCGGCGCAATTGCGGCTCACCAAGCGCCGTGAGAACGCCGACGACCAGCAGCAGAAATCCAAAATTGGAAAACTCCCAGGCAAAGTCGCTGCGCAAACCAAATCCATTCAGCCCGACCATGCCGCCGAGCATGCTCATCGCATCGGTCATATTGGCCGCCCGGAAGAAAACCCAGCCGATCACCACGAGCAGCATAGTGAAGAGCCAGGAGGAAATACGAAAGGGCGCATTGGCCGAAACCTTGAAATAGCGCTCCACCGCGAGCCATAAGCCGTGCCAAGCCCCCCAAACGAGAAAGGTCGTGTTTGCTCCGTGCCACAGTCCTCCAAGAACCATGGTGGCCGCCAAGTTGAAATAGGTACGCCCAACGCCTTTCCTATTGCCGCCGAGCGATATGTAGAGATAGTCGCGTAGCCAGCTCGAGAGAGAAATATGCCAGCGGCGCCAGAAATCCGTGATGTTGACCGATCTGTAGGGCGCGTCGAAGTTCTCGATAAAATGGAAGCCTACCATCATGCCGAGTCCGATCGCCATGGACGAGTAGCCGGAGAAATCGAAATAGAGCTGGAGCGTGTATGCTATCGCGCCGAGCCAACTTTCCGCCATGGTCGGATTAGGGATAGAAAAGGCCGCGTCGGCGACAGGAGCGATCGAGTCTGCGATCAACACCTTTTTCGCAAGTCCCGTCAGGAAGCGCATCGCGCCGTAGTTGAACTTCGTCCAGTTGTGCTCACGGCCATAGAATTGCTCGGCAAGATCGGAAAAGCGCAGCACCGGACCGGCGATCTGATGCGGAAAAAAGGCGATGAACGCCGCATAATCAACGAAGGTCCGCGATGGTTCGAGATCACGTCGGTAGACGTCGACGACGTAGCTGATGTTGTGGAAGATGTAAAAGGAGATGCCGATTGGCAGGATGACGTGCGGTAAGGACCAGCTGTAGGGTTCTCCCTGATTGAACAAATAAGCACTGCTATCGGCGAAGAAGTTGAAATATTTGAAATAGAAGAGCAGCGCGAGATCACCCACGACGGTCGCGACGAGGAACAGTTTTCGCCTTTGCGGCGTTCGTGCCCCGTGCACCGCCAGCGCCGCGCAATAGTTGAAAGCTGTTGTGGCTAGCATCAGCAGAGAAAGATCCACCCGCCACCAGGCATAGAAGCAATAGGAGCCGATCAGAATGAAATAGGACCTGTATCGGGCCGGGCAGGCGTAATAGAGCGCGAGGAACAGCGGCAGATAGACGAAAATGAAGATGACCGACGAAAAGACCATGTCAGAAACTCCTAGTCCTGGCGCGAACTTAGGCGCCAGCCCGCGCGGCTCGATATGTCCGGCGCGCCGTTCGGCGACGACGAGTAAACCGCCCATCCGGGCAAAGCTGCGTCCTCATGGTCGGAGGCAAGATCAGTGGCCAAGTTGATGTCCTCATTCGTGATTGCAGACAGCTGGAATCATGCCGGCTCGAGGCGTCGGGTCGAAACAGACGGGCGAAGAAGAAAGGGCGGAATTCACTGCAACAGTTTCAGGGTGTCGTCGACTTCGTAGATCGAGCAAAGGATGTGGTAGAAACTGCTGGCAGGCGCAGGCTCGTTAACGAACTGGCCGCACAAGGGGAGCTTATCGTACCAGAGTCCGGGAATGTCTGTGGCGAGGAACCTGCGTAATGCCGACCCGGCCTTCACTGCCTGGCGCAGATAATAGGTCCGTTGCTCGCCACGACTGATCTGGGCCAGAAGGGCGGAGGCCTTCAGCCATTCGGTCTGCGGCCATAGCCTTGCGACAGGATCAGAAATCGAAAAATCGTCATATAGTCCCATGAAGGCCACCTGCCGCTCGTCGCAGACACCGTGTTCGACGCCGATTTCGAAGAGCCGCTCGGCGACAACAATTGCCTTCGGGAGGTTGCGCGCAATCCCCCAGCGTGCCAGGAGCCATGCCCATTCGAATTGATGACCAGGCTCGATGATCCGCCCCATTTCACCGGGAAACGGTGTCCAGTCGCGGTCGAAGAACTCCCTGAGCGCACCAGTCTCCTGATCGATGAACCGCGTCATCGCAAGACTGGCGATCTCATCGGCCAACGCAGTCCAAGGTATAGGATCAGCAGCCATCGTCTCCCAGGCGAGGCAGGCCTCGAAGAGATGCATGTGCGGATTGGAGCACAGCGGCAGCTTGACCGGGCGGCCTTCCTCGAACCCCGCCTCCGGATGCGCATATTCCGCCTTCAGCGTGGCGAGCAGGGCGCGCGCCTTTTGCTCCATCGCGTCCTTCTGTTCGGGGACGGACAGGGCCAACTGGGCAAAAGCGAATACAGCGAAGGCCTGATTATAGAGGTCGAAGCTCTCGTCGATCATCTCCCCCGAAGGCGACGCGACACTACCGAAGAACGCATCGTCCCTGCGATATACGCGCTCAAACCACGAAAATCCGTGCTGGATCAGTTCGCGCCAATCGACAAGTACGTTGCGCGCGCCGGCCGCGGCAAAGCAATAGATCTGCCGCGGATGCACCCGAGCTCGTCGATTGTCCTCCAAGCAAGGCGTGCCATCCAGCCCGACCCTTTCGAAGAAACCTCCGGCCTGGCGGTCGTAGCCGACCTCGAACCATAGCGGCAGCGCGTTGACGTAGAGCCAGTCGCGCAAGAGAGCGACCTCGTCCGAAAAGGCGGCCAAGGCGCGTGAATACTCAGCGTCCAACATTCGCCAATACTCCCGTCACGTCTTGGATTTGAGATAGGTCAGGGCGAAGAGGTCACCTTGTCCAGCTGCCATGTTGAGATATTGCAGCGCCATCTGCTTGGATTGCGGGTTGCCACCGTTCTCGTAGAGATCGACACCGAGTTCGTATTGCGACTTGGCGTCGCCCGCGTCGGCTGCCCGCTGCAGCCACGTGCGGCTCTCTTCGCGATTGGCAGCCTTGAACCCACCGATGCGGTAAAGCGAGCTTAGCGATCGGGCGGCCTCGACACTGCCTTTTTGCGCAGCCTTGACGACACCGTCGAACAGGATGTCCGCGGCCTTATTCCCGGCTTCCGCACGCATCAGCTGCGAGATCATCAGGTCCAACGCCTCAGGCTTGCCTTTGGAATGGGCCTTGACGAGGAGGCTGTTGATCTCGCTCGGCTCACCGCGCGTGCTGATGTAGATGGCGGCCAGTTCATAGGACGCATTGGGATCGCTATTACGCGCCGCTGCCTTCAGCGGTTCGAGGATCTTCGCCCGCTCCGCATTGGTCTTGGCACTGCGATAGGCTTCCAGCAATTGTTCTCGCGACAGGATGTTGACGCCTGCGGTCGTAGCAACGCTGATCAGGTAAGAGCCATCACGCCCGCCCAAGGTGGTGCGATAGATGCGCGCAGCCAGCTGGCCAGCGCCCTGCTTGTCGAGCTTACGCGCCAGTTCGAGCCAGGCGTGACCAAGCTTCGGGTTGGGGGCGCCCTCGAGGCCGAGATAGTAAACCCGCGCCTGACGCAAGGCACGATCAGCCTTCGACGTCTTTTCCGCCCGATAATAGTAATCTGAGGCAAGCGCGACATTGCCGGACTTCTCAGCCCGTTCGGCCAGCTCGCGGAATGCCTTGCTAGCACCCGCGGCCGCAGCTTCTTCGAGCCAAGCGTCCGCGGTGCGAAATTCCTGGCCCCCGATCTCGCCGCTGTCAAGCAAATGCGCCAGGAGCAGCCGGGTGTTTGCGTCGGACTTTTCTGCTGTCAGCGGCAGATAGACCGAATGGGCGATCATAGGGACGTTTGCCGGACGATAGACCCCGTCGAGATGTCCCTTGACGAGGCGGCGACCGGAGCTGGCGTCGCCGGCAAGTGCAGCGCGCTCGAAAGCGGCATAGGCCTCCTGGCTCTTGCCGCGACCGCGCACCAGATTGGCATAGGCGCGGTTGTACCGGACTACGTCTTCCTGTGCCTTCGCATGCTGCGCGGCAAAGGCCAGCAACTGTTCCGGATCACGGCGCGACTTGAAGCCCGCCTTCTCGTAACCGATCTGGGCCTTGGCGTCGTCATAAGCAAACCTCGGCGAAGTCGTGCACGCGGCCGCTGAGATCGCCATGGTTCCCACCATCAGCGCCTTACTCAAACTCATCATCTTCTTCATTGTCAGTCCACCCTTACCCCTCAAATGCATTCAACGGCGGCTCTAACCGATCACGTCGGAAGATCCAGACCACCACCAAGGCCGCGTCAGGCGGCCTTATCCCCTTGTTCAGCACCAATCAGGCTGCGTCGAAGCCCCGCAATAATCCCAACCCTGTATCAAGCACCTGCGCTGTCTCCTCGGGGCTGCCGGCTTCGACATAGCAGCGCATCTCCGGAGCATTCCCGGACGGCCTGAAATGAACGATCCTGCCGTTGCTCAAAGTCAACCGCAGTCCGTCGAGCTCGCTGATCCTAGAAACCTGCCCAAGCGGCGCCGTGAAGCGTTCAAGATTAGCGTCATCGGCGCGCAGCCAGGCCATCAATGCGGCACTCCGCTCTGTGGCAAAGTTCTCCAACCGATCGGCAGCTGTGAACGGCAGACCGAGATCCAGTTTCAGCTTTGACAGCTCCCGGCCGGTAGCCGCCGCCGTGGCGAGTACAGCCAGAATGGGTAGGAAGGAATCACGCGTTGGTAATGGTTCCAGCACGCCGGTGGCCACCGGGAAGGAGGAAGCGGTCAAGGTCCCGCCATTGGCCTCGAAACCGACCACACCGCGACTCGTCGCCAGCGCCGCCTGCATACCAGCGATGACAAATGGGGAACCCACCTTGGTACGGATGACCCTCACTCCCAGCGTCTCAATGCCCGAATTGGAAGTGATTGGCGTGACGATTGCATCGGCTCCGAGGAAGCGAGCCGCGATCAGACCGCAAATGTCGCCATTGATCGGCATGCCGGTCTCGTCGGCAATCAGCGGCCGATCGCCGTCCCCGTCCGCCGAGACAATGGAATCGAGGCTGAATTTAGCCGCCCATTCCTGGAGCACCGCGACCGTCTGCGGGGAGACGGCTTCCGTATCGACCGGAATGAAGACCTCCGACCGGCCGAGATCGATTACCTCGGCGCCGTAGTACCGCAGTATCACGCTCATCATGTCACGGGCGACGGTCGAGTGCTGGTAGACGCCGACGCGCATTCCAGACAAAGCCTTTTCAGGCAGTAATGTCCTGTTGCGCTGCATGAACAGCGCCAAGGCCTCTGCTGCCTTGTCGGTTCCTACTACTGGGGCAGCGCAGACAGGAATTTCCAGATCGGCCAACTCCTGCGCGATCGCCGAAATTCCCTGCTCGTGGGTTTTGTCGATTTCCCCATCCGGCAGATAGAACTTGATCCCGTTGCGATCGGCTGGAATGTGCGAGCCGGTGATCATCATCGACGGAGCGCCCGCACCGATCCCGTAAAAGGCAAGCGCGGGAGTAGGCAGATTGCCGCAATCGATCGGCTGCAGGCCCTGTGCAGCAAGGGCCAATTTAACGTTGGCGGCGATCGCTGGACTGGAGTCGCGGAAATCATAGCCGACCAAAACGCGATCGCCCGGTTTCGCGATCCGGTTCCGCAACAGAAAGGTTGCAAATGCTGCCGAATAGAGGAATGAGGGCTTCCCCTTCAAGTCCACAGATAGCCCGCGCAATCCACTCGTACCAAATTTCAGGCTCAAGCCAGCCTCCTTGAAGCAAAACGCAATTAAGTGTCAGTCTCGTTCCGATAAGTTGTAGAGAACGCTGACGCGTCCTCCGAGATTTGAGGAGAACAACGGCCCTTCGAAGAGCTTCCCGTAAACCTTTCTGTCCTCTGGATAATAATGAAGGTAGGCGTCCAGCCAGGCGATGCGATCAGGACGGATCAGGCCGTTCTTGTCGCGCGGCAGATTGACCTGCGGTTCTCCCGCCAGCATCTCCATCTTTGACGGGTCGTCGATTGAACCCAAGGCGAAGTGCGCCAGCCTCTCCAGTCCGTTGTCACATTGCGACAGCGCATCGTATCCGTTGGCCTGCAGAAGCGATGCCATCATCACAAGAGGCCCCGCGGCATGAAGGTGGTAGTCGCGCGCCTTCTTCTTGCGCATGAGTTCGAGTGGCAACGCGCCGTCGGCCGTCACCTGACAAACGCCCAGTTTGTAGCTCTCGAAGCCGAATTCCAGGAACTCCTTGCGCCCGATTGCAACTCCGACCGCGGTCACGGCAAACCCGCCCCAGTATCGATGATTCTGCTTGTTAGAGTTGCGGTCGCCCGATGCCGTATAAACAGGGATCGTCCGGTCGGCGAGACTGCCAAGCCACTTCTCGATGGGACCGGTATCGAACTTGAGCAGCGCCGCAGCAGGGCGAACTTGAACATAGGCCAGGGCGGCGCCGGCCACAATTCGCGTCGTACTCAGATAACTCTGGCGCGTCTTCAAATCCGAAAGCGCATCGGCCCGCGCCCAACTGTCCAGCGCCTTCAGGGCACAGCTTGCCGCATCCAGCCGGTTACCATCGGTCTCGGTATAGTTGCTCGCGTACTTTGTGACGAATGCAGCGAATTGGCGCGTATGGGATATCGCCTTGTCATAGCGTTCCTTCTGTTGCGGATCGATCGTCGAGTGGCTCTCGTCGTCATCCTCATAGATGCTGGAAAGACTGAGTGAAATCACCGGTGCCGGTGGGGCGACCGTGCAGGTCTTCTTACCATTGTTCTTCGCGATGTGCCTTGCCAATTCAAAGGGCACCGTCAATGTGGCGCCTTGAACGGGCTGCGTTGTGCCCACAACCACAAGGGCACTCACCACGACGCTAAATCTCGAAAGCTCGACCATTGCCATTCACTCGGTTATTTCGTTGCGTCGTCTCGCTCCCAGCCCCGATCTCCACGACCGAGGCTAAGGCTCTTCACTGCCCCGTGGACAGCGTCTTGTATCTGCTGTCCCAATACGCAGCTTTGCCAGCATCGGGGTCCAATCCGACAACGCCGACCTTGTAAGCGACGGCCAGCTCTCGGGCAGCCTTAGAGTTGCCGGCTTCCGCCGATCTGGTCAGCCAGTCGAATGCCTTGGTGGTATCCTTTGCCGCGCCGTTGCCGAAGAAATAGGCTTGGTAAAGGCGATACATGGCATTTGGCTCTCCGGCCCCAGCCGAAACTGTCAACCAACGGATGGCCATGGCATCGTCCCGGCTCCCCAGCTTACCGTCGATATTGAGGCGCGAGATCTTCAGCAGATACTTGCCCGGAGCGCTGATGTCCGGCCCGAGGAACATCAGTAGCTCGTTCACTTCGGCCGGCGTCGACGCGATGCGTTCGTCGGCGATCTCGCTGATCAGCTTGTTAGCTGCATCCTTGTCGCCGGAGCCATAGAGCGTAAGCAGCTCTTCCTTGGCCTTTTCGATGGAGGAAACGGTCCACATGCCCTGAAGATGGCCTTCGGCCAAGTCCCGTAGGACGGAGATGCGTCCGAGCGCATAGGAACGTAGGAAGAAGCCTTCTGCCTTGGCACGGTTGTCCACGCCGTCTACGCCGTCGCGGAATGCTGCGCCCACCACGTACAAATCGTCGGCATCCTGATCAGACATACTCTCGGCCAACGACAGCCAATAACGTGCCAAGGTCTTGGCTTGGGGATCGGGCAATGTCGAATAAACACGAGCCACGTTAACGATGGCATCGACGGAGCACGCCTCGCCCGCGGCGGTCATCTTTGCCAGATCTTGCAGCGCGTTCGGGTCGCCGGGCTCGACGAGTGAGATCTTCGCCTTGAAGTCACCGGCATCGGCCGCCTTCTGCAGCCATGCGCGCCCGGCTGCTGAGTCCTGCGACAAGTCCGCCAGAAGGATCTTGCCATATTCACGCATGCCTCGCGGATCGCCCATTTCGGCAAGTCTCTTGTAGATGTCGTTGAGCGTCATCGGCGTCGCCTGCCCGGCTCGCTGCAAGAGTTGGGCCTTCAGCATCAGTGCATCCGAGTCACCTGTCTCGATCACCGGATCGAGGGAGGCAATCTGGACGAGCTTCTCGCTGAGCTTGGTCGCGACGTCGAAGCGGTTGCTGATGATCGACAACTGCGCCAGGCGCTGCTGCTCCTTGTCCTGCAGCGAAGAGACGAAAAGGAGCAGGCGCTGCGCAGCTCCCGGATTCTGCTCAAAGCTGTTGGTACCGGCCTCCCAGCGGGCGACGACATAACCGATTGCATCTGGGCTGCCCTTGAAGGCCGCCTGCTGGAGATAGACGCGCCCCTTGGCGCGGTCAGCCTCGTCCGCCTTGGTCAGCATGTTCAGGCCTGTAACATATGTCGAATAGACCGATCCGAAGATCGCCGCCTTATGGCGCCAGTCGTTTGCCAATTCCACTGAGATCGGCGCGCCCTGTCCGCAGGCAAACATTCCGGCGAGTTTCGCCGCACCGTCAGAATTCCCGGCCGCGGCAGCTTCGCTGAAGAACTGCATGGCTTTATTCAGGTAGTTGGGATCCTTCCTGCCCATCTCCAGGTAGATATTGCCGATCTCGTCACTGGCATCGGAGGAGCCAGCTGCAGCAGCAGCCTGCAGTATCTTCAGCGCCTTCTCGAGATCGTCCTTTGAGGCACCGCTGCTCGCGAGAAACTCGCCATATTGCACAGGCACATCTTCCGAATGGTCCGGGGCCTGCATGGCGCGCTCGAAGTAGGTTTTCGCCTTCGCGTCGTGGCGGTCACCGCCGAATTCCCCCGAGTAGACTCGCGCTAACCACTCGTCTGCCGGGCGAAGCCCGGCCTCGGCGGCCGCGCCTAGGTACTTCACGGCCAGTGCGAGGTCCTGTGGCACGGAGATGCCGGTCGCATAAGCCTTGCCGAGGCTGAACTGCGCCGAAGACATGCCGCCGTCCGCCGCCTGCTTGAGGTAGGTCATGGACTTCTGGATGTCGATCTGGTCGATCTGGTTCGAGCGGTAAAGTTCGGCTAGGTTCTGCGCCGTTTTCGGATCACCGGTCTTAGCGAAGACTTCCAGCCACTTGAGCGCGGTTTCGATCTCCTTGCTGACGAGGTTGCCGCGCAGATAGAGAAAGCCGATCTGGTTCAGTGCCGAGCAATCGCCCTGCTTGACCTGAGCCACGAGTCCGAAAAGGGCGTTGGTCACCGCACTCTTCTTCTCCTCGTCCGCAGCCTGCGGGTCGAGAGTGATGATGCGCGCATATTCGATCATCCCCTGCGGGTCAGATGCCAGTGCCGACTTTTCTAGGTAGAAGCGCGACTTGGTCAGATCACGTATCTCGCTCGGGCCATCGTCGCCATAGAGCTGGCCCAGCACGAAAGCCGCACGAGTGCTGCCCGAACCATAGGCGTCTAGTAGATAGGACTCCGCTTCCCGAAGTTCGTCGATAGTTGAGCCGTTCTCCATCAGCACGCGTGCGAGCGGAATGACGAAGATGTCGCGGCGAGCCGGATATTTCTTCAAGCCGGCGCGCAAGAGTTCTTCGGACACGGCAAGCGACTTCTGCACCCGTTCACTGCCCCGACTGTATTCGAGGGCAAGCGCAACGATATCCTGCGATGACAGGTTAATGTCGCTGATCGAGCCTTTCGCCCAATCCCGATTGAGTTTCACGCGCACCGCTTGATTGGTTAGAGGCTTGCACACAGCCTTGTAATCAAGATTCGGAGGGTCGAGCGCGATTGCTGGATTGTCGGCCCGCACTGCGGTCGCAAACCCGGCCGAAGCGGCCACGACCGCGACAGCAGCGACTAAAGATAGATTAAAATGAAATTTGCGCACTCTACTAGTCCCCACTCTCGTGCCCATCCGTTCTGAAGTTATCGGTCGATGCCCGTCGCTGCCAGGAAACCGGTCGGACCGTTCGGGGTCTCAACGACGACGATGTTCTGTCTGTCCTTAGCGGTCAGAGAAACCTTCTCTAGCTCGGTGACCTTCCTGTCCCCCTCAGAGACTGCCAAGCCGATGTCGATGACCGGCAGCTCCTTGGATGCCATGGCGGCCGGCGCAAGATCCTTGAACAGCACCTTGCTGTCGCCGTTGAGGAGCAGCGACAGGTTCGCCGGCTTTGTCGAGAAATTGTAGAAGCTTAAAGCTGACTTGGAGGGATTTTCGACCTCCTTATCGGGAATAACAACGATGCCTTGTTGCCCGGCGCCGTCCGCGCCGACCGCCACGGTGTAGAATTTGCCGGGCTCGAGCTTAACCTCGGTGGAGGTCGAATCGTCGGAAATCTTATAGGAGCCGTTGGCGATCAGCTTGTAATTCGACAGTGCGACAGGATCCACGTCAAACTTCTGACCCGAGAAATCGAGACTCACCCCGTCCTTCAGCTTCACATTGAGGAAGCGAACGAGGCTTTTGTCAGCCGGGATCGGCGCATCATAGAGCCCGGCGTCGTTTGCCAGCACGTGCGTCGAGGAGATGCCCACGGCGGCTCCCAAGACGAGCGTAATACGGATTGCTTGGATTTTGCGTTTCATGATCTCATCCCCATTCTTTAATTGGACGTTGCCGCATTCTGGAAAATGCGTTCTGGGTAACGGCACAGTTTCACCGAGCCCGCCGATTTTGCCGCTCCCTCAATCTGGAGGCGAACATGGACAGGTGCATTCCGGGTCCCACCGGGGAGCCCCTGATAAAGCTTGGCAAGTCCGCTCACGCGCGACGGATTTTCGAAGGAAACCTTCTTGGCGGGACCATTGGCGTAGCTGTAGCTCGACTGGAACCCGGTCAGCGCTTTGTTGGTAAACGTGTAGGCGAGATAATGATCGGATGCCTTGCCAACCAACGCAGGCAAATCAAGATCAATCGTATCGGTCTCATCAAACGTCTTCTCGGCAAGCTTAAATCTATCGTCACAATCACCGACAATTGCAGGAGCGATCGCCTCGTCAAGATAGTCCACGCTTCGTAGCACCGACTGGAGATCCGAGTATTCCCACACCAGTATTTCAGGCTTCTTGGCCAAACCGTTGGCGTTCTGCGTCCAGCCGTAAATCGACTGTGTCAAACCACCTCCAGCAATCGAGAAGCCAGATACATCGTGGTTCAGTGCTTCCCGAAGGAAGCCGTTGAAGTTGAAATCCATCCGTTCATCAGTAAAAGACGTGCCGACGACATGAACGAGCTCTCGGCCTGGCGTGTCGCCCTCGGTCAGCAGGGCATCCAAGTTATCGACATTGCGCTTGGTCGAATAGCCGGTGACGCTTTCAGTAGGGATCTTCTCTTGGCAAATCTCATTGAGCGCTTTGCCCATATTAAAGCGTATCGGAGAGGCTTTGCCAGTCAGTTCAGTCTTGAACTCAACGGTGTCAGTAAGGTTGCCAGCTAGGCCACTGATCTTCTCCGCCAGAGCCTTGGCGACAACTTGCGCACCCTCCGGCGTCCAGTGAATATCCCGCTTCAGATAATAGGCACCCCAGTCGAAATCCGATTTGGTGTCTTTGATTTTAGTAATGTCGACTGCATCGATCCCGACATCGCGCAAAGACTGAACCATCGCTCGGAACTGCTCGGCGGAAAAAGCCGGATCGTAGAACATGTCAGAAAGTATGCCGTCATTGGGGATAAACTGCGCACCGGCAACGCCACGGGGCAGCATCGGCACTAAAATGAGGTGAATGCCTCGATGGCGCAGGGCGTCGTTCACGTGCTTGAACGCATCCAGCGTTTCCACAGACAGCTCATACATGTTCTCCATGTCGCCTTCGCGGAAGAACCAGCCGCCATAACCTTGATACATCTTTACTGCTATCGAAGTTTGAGGTGACTTTTCCTCAAGCCCTTCGCACTTGTAGAGTATTTCACCGGCCGACACGGAAGCCGCGGAAAGAGCGCACGTAAGAACTGCCATGCCGACTAGAGAAAGGACGCTCAATAAACGCGTCGTGCTGAAGGAGCTCGCTTGCATCATTTCGAAACTCCTGCACGGGCTTCCTTGACGTAGGAGTTTTTCAGGCGTCGCGCGAACTGGCTGCCCAGTTCCTCGGCGTGGTCGAGCAGGGCGAAAATCTCATCCTTGTTGGCGACCTTGTCACGGCCGTAGAGAAGAACGGCCTTGCGCAGGATCATGTCCGGAACTTCGGCCGCAACGAGCGCATTGAGCCAATGTTCGGCCTCGGGGTTCTGGTTGGTCGGGTTTTTGATGAAATAGTAGTAGTAGAGCTGGATCATCGCGTCGGTGTTACCGAGCGTGGCAGCCTTCTCCAGCCAGGCCACGCCCTTTTGCTCGTTCTGCACGGCACCCGCACCGGCAAGATAACTCCGGCCCATCTCCGTCATCGCGGTGACGGATCCGTTGAGCGCGGCCTTGATGTAATAGGCGAAGGCTCGCGATTCATAGACGCGGGAGCTCGGCCCTTTGGAATAGCTGCGCGCCAGTGCCAGCGCGCTACGGTTAGATCCCATGAAGGCCAGATCCCGATAGAGCGCCTCGGCCCGATCGCGATCCATCTCGACATCCTGACCGAAATAATAATTTGTAGCGATGCTGTTTAAGGCTTCCTCATTGCCGAGTTCAGCCGCCTGCTTCGTCAGTTGGTCGGCCTTGGCGAAGTCCTTGGACCTGTATTGTCCGTTCAGATACTGCCGGGCAAGGAACATACGAAGATTGCCATTGGTCGGCAGATGCTGCAGTGCGCCTTCGACCGTGTGGATCAAAAAGCGGAAGCTCTCGTCGCCGACGGCGTTGGGATTGACGTTGACAGCGACGCGCGTGAGCGGCCCGCCTTGTCCACGTTCGGCAAGGATGTTGCACCAGCCGACTACCTTGCGAAAGTTTAGCTCGCGGCTCGAGGGCCATTTCTGGCGGAGCTTGAACGCGGCGATGATTGCATTGACATCACCCCGATCGGCGAGTTGTGCTAGCTGCGCTAGAATCGGTTCCGCAAAATCTTCGCTGAGGCCATCCTCCTGCGTTAGTTGCTGAACGAAGCCGAGAAGAGTGGCATCATCGCCGTTGAAGGAGACGACGACATCTTTCATTTGTCGATGCGCTTCCGCCGCATCCAGTTTGCCGGCCGCCCGCCTGACTTGGACCAAGAGAAAGCGGCCAGTGGGCAGTTCCAGCATTTCCGGCGTGTTCAGCAGGACCTCGGCCTTGTCGAACTGCTTGAGCGCAAAATCGATCTTAGCAAGCTCCACATTACTTTCCGGCGTCAGGATGCGCGAATCGAAATTTGCGTAGACATCGGCAAGACGCTTGAGCTTGTCGGCACTGCCCGTCGAAAGCGCGACTTCGGCAGCATCCGGACCGGCGGTAAAATAGCCTCGCGACAGCGCATTCAGAAGCAGAGTGAACCCGGCTTCCGGGTCGGCTTCGAACTGCGGCGCGCCCTTGGCCAGCAGCACGCCATATTCCTTCATCGCCCACAGATTTTGCTCGTCCGCCAGCTCGCGGACCTCGGCATAATAGGATGAGTAATTCAGCGTAACTTCGAGATCTTGCCGGACCAGCTTGGCAAGCGCCTCGCGCAGCTTGAGCTGCATCTCGGGCGAATCCGAATACTGCTGTTTCAATCCCTCGTAGATCGACCGGGCCCGGGCCGGTTCTTCCTTGACCAGGCGCCCCTCACGAAAGATATCACCGAGGATGAGGCCTACCGAAAGGTCACCTGCGTCATAGGCGCTCGACAGTTCGGCGACGAGCCGCTCCGGCGGGATGGGCATCGCCGCCGATGTCGCATAGTAGCCCGCCTTCTCGGCGCTGACGACTACGCGAGCCAGACGACCGATGACCGACGATTTTCCGCTCTTCCAGATGTCCAGGTAGATCGGCAGGGCGTATTTTGCGATCAGGCTGTCCGACAGGTTAATGCGAGCGAAGCGATCGGCTACGACGAGGCGCTCTTGCCCCGCCTCGGCGGCGCCGTCCAGCATGCGGTCCATAGCAGCGGTGGCGCGGGCCAGATCTTTCTCGACATAGATGCCCTGGTAATAGAGCTTGGCGATCAGATAATTGGCGCGGTAGCTGCTGGCCTCGTCGAGCAGCGACACGGCCCACTTGGAATCCGCCTCATCGAAGCCGTAGACGTTCTCATCAACCAAGTCGAGCGCGATAAGCTCGGCTGCGCGGCTCGAGCCGCCGTCGACGAGCGTCCAGATCATATGACGCAGCTCGTCCTTTCCGAGGGTGGAAAAAAGCACATCCCGGTTCTTCTCGATGATTCCGGCGACGCTGTCGCTGCCGTAACCGGCGGCCAGCTCCAGCAACGACTTGAGCACATCGGGGTGCTGTTGTGCATCGAAGGAGGAGGCATAGCGCCCAGCGAGGCGGATAACCGCGCTGTCGCGGTCGAGTGCCGATAAGTTGGCCATCAGCACAATCTGGCTGCGCAGCGTATCGACTTCGGCGGAGTTCTGACGATTGAGAAGCTGAAGCAGCTCGAAAGCTGCATCTAGTGAGCCCCTTGACATCTTGTCGCGTAGGGCCGCTTCGCTGTCTGTGGCAAGATCCTGCGCTTGTCCACCGACGCCGGACGGAGCCTGAATAGCTGGTTCGGCAGGGTGCAACGCAGCGCGCAGAGCTTGCGCTTCTCCTTCGTTTGCCGCCCCGCCCTTGCGCAACAACAGCTCGGCGAGTCCCGCCGTCACCTTGGCATTGATCTTGGTATCGCCGGCCACCAGCAGGCTGCGATAGACGGCGATGGCCGCATCGATGTCGGCAATCCTCAAGGGGTTGTGATCGTTGGCGATCCGTCCGCGCTCCAGCAGCCGAGCATAGGCCAGGAGAGCGCCCGCCTCCGTCGTGGTCCTGTAGTCGGCGAGCATCTTCTGCTCGGCCTGATAGGCCTTCTTCGCCTCGGCCGCCAATCGTCGCGGCATTTCAGACGCCGTCGTAGCCGGCGCCACGCCGAAGATTATCACCGAAGACGCCAATGCGGTGAGCAACGTCGCGGAGAGGCGTGATTTTCTCGTTGCGAGATTCATCCTCTCACTCCCCTTGTTGTGCGTTGAACGCAGCCGATTGCGGCGAGCCCGCAGCGTCGATGCAATAATTGGTCGAGGCCCCGTCGGCACGGAATTCCGGTTGCAGGGACTGCGGAATGATGATGCCGTTCTGCGCCAGTGCGCACTGCTTCTTCACTGGAATGCGCGGCAAGCAGACGGAGCGCACCAGCACGCCGGTCTTCATGCTGCGCGTGACGACGTCGAGCCCGAGCGACTTGAGATCGCCCGAAACGTAGCGAGGGAGCTGGTCGATGAACTTGTTGCCGTAGAATATCGCCTCGGACGCTCCGCGGGTCATCAGACCCACGCGGTTGTTCTCGAGAAGGTTGTCACGGGCAGCAACCGTTGCGATGGGATAATACGGGTCCTCGGCGAAATCGCGGAACTCACTCTGCTCTGCGACCTTGAGGTTGTCGATATAGGCTTCGATGCCGGCCGCCTTGTTCTGACGGATCTGGTTGCCCTCAACATGAACGTCCCAGGAATTGCGTACCTTCACGCCAGATCGGCCATTGCTATAGAACATGTTGCTGTCGACGAGAGCGCAGGGACTTTCCATCGCGGCGAAACCGTCGCCTTCGTTCCGGCTCGCATCGTTGGCATAGACGATTGTGCCGTAGCTCTGCCGGTCAAGCATGATACCGGACCCGTGGTTTTCGAACGAAAGGTTGCCGAGGATGAAGCTGTCGTCGACCTCGCGCGAAATGATGATGCCGTGCTTCTTCTGCGTCCCGTAGGCGGTGTTGTAAGCCATCATCAGGTTCTTCGACCGGTCGTGCGGGTCGAGGCCATAAATCACGCCGTTGACCAGCTCGTTGCCGACGAAGACGATGTCCTTCGCCTCGAACGCGTAGAAACCGTAATAGAGGTTCTCGAACGAGTTGTTGATGAAATAGCCGGTTGGCGCGGGGGCCTGGACCTTGCGGGCCAATGTGTCGGTCGAACCGGAGGACAGCGACATGCCGTAAGTGCGGCCGCCGGCGTAGCCCAGCGCGACGAAGCGGGAATCCACGGCAAGGGTTTCGCTGCCGCTCCAGCTGAGGATGAAGGGACGGAAGAAGATGCCCTTCTCGTGGTCGTAGACATAGCTTGGCTGACCCGTCGTGACATCCACCGATGAGACGGTCACGCCATCGAAATAGATATTGCCGCTGTTGACGATGAAGGCGCCGGCCCTGGTATTGAGCTTCAGCGACTTGATCTCCTGGCCGCTGACGACCAGCGAGGCACCGTCGTTGACGGCGAGCGGCACGTTCAGCGTAACCTCGCTGCCGTCAAGCGAGATGGCGTCCGGATCGGTCGCTCGAACCTGGGCGATGAGCTCGCTCATCGTCAGCACCCCACGCGTGACGAAGATGATGCGTGGAACGGTCGATTCAGAATTGAGGTAGAGATATTCGCGGACACCGAGGTTGATGATCTCATCGAAATGCTCAGACGAGAAGCGGATCAGGCGGGTGGCGCGCGTCTCGCCGCGCTTGGAAATGTCGGCAAGCGCCTCGTTCGCCTCCCGTAGCGGCGGCACAGGAATCCTCGAGGTGTTCGCTTCGCGCCCGAGCAGCAGGTTGGGCATGAAGGGCCGGGCAGCCATCGGCAGGCTGTTTTCCTTCGATGAGGACAGGGCGATTCGCCCGTCGCTGATGGTTGATGTTCCGCCGAAGTCGAGCGCATCGGGCACAGACTTTGCCGGCGCGGTGGCGCTGTTCAGCCAGCCCTTGTCGTCCAGCACGCTGGCGCGGGCCTCGGCCAAGCGGCGGAACTCGCCGACCCGTGCCTTGTAGTCGGATATTGCCTTTACGCGAGTAGTCCCGACGTCGACATTGCCGAAGATGGCGTTCGCCTCGTCGACGGCGACCTTCTCGGCATCGGCGGCAGTGGCAAGCGGAGCTCCGGACAGGCCGCTTGCTGCCAGATAACGCGCATAGCGCGCCAGCGCCTCGCCCCGCAGCTTGGCGGGCTCGGTTACCCGACCTAAGGAGGCAGCAAGGAGCGCCTGCCCCTCGCCCGAAGTCGACGGCAACAGCTCGCCGATAGCGGCGACAAAGTCGGTACCGCTGCCCTCAGTACCACGGAAACCGGCAAAGTCAGTTACGCCGAGCGCGACCGCCTGTCTAAGATCGGCATCTGACCCGCCACGGACGAATTCAGCAAGCAGTTCCCGACGGCCGGCATATTGCCAGAGCCGTGTCGCCACTTGCGACAGCAAGGCAACGTCGTCGCCGCTGGAACTATCGAGGTTCGAGAGAGCCGCCGCATTGGGAATTTCTCCGTTGATCAAGCTCGCAGCCACGTGCAAAGCCTTTGTCGCGGCCGGCCCGTTGGCGATCGCTTTTGCCTCGATCGGCTGGTCGACGGGAAGGGAAAAGATCGTCCTGATGTCGGCACGCAGTGCGCTGATTTGCGAGATTTTCGCCGCACCCGGTATGTCCTGTCCCTGCGCCAGGATGAAAGCGGAATCATTAACGATTTCAATATCGCGGAATAATGCCACGACCTTCCCGTCGCTGAGTTGCAGCTGTCTCGACTTGACGGCACCAACAACGAGCTCCACCAGGACCTTCACGTAATTGTCGTAGCCGGCTATGGAGAAGCTGTGGATGAGCTCGAGATAGCTATCGACGGCAACGGCCGGCGGCAGCGCCAGATTGAGCGCCCTGTCATAGCCCACCAGCGGCCGCTCATCCCGGATGTCGGCCGTGACCGCATCCGACACCAGCCGGTTGCGAATCGCCTCGTCCTTTTCTGCCAGGGTCAGAAGCTCGAAGGCACGCGTATCGAGGCTGAGCCGCGCTCGCTCGTGAAGTGCCGCGATATCGCCCACAGCCTTGACGCCGTGCGCACGTTCCACAGCATCGACCCATGCGGACAGGACGAGGTTGACGGAGTCGGAGGCGGTATCGCGGGCATGCCGGATAACGTCGACATCGATCTGCTCAAATACAAGTTGGGCGAGTTCGACCTTTTCGGCGCGCGGCGACATGCGCAGCAGATCAGTTAGCACCCGGAAGACAGCCGGGTCGGCGACCGCGCCCGCATTCGCGCTGGCAAGCTTCATCAGCTCCTGCCGATCAGTTGCGGAGGTGAGACCGTCGAAATAGAGCGGCAGGAAATCGACATAAATATCGAGGGCAAGTTCGTTCAGCTTCGACTGAGCCAGCCGCTTAGCAAGATCGAGGCTGAGCTTGGCCGCGTCCATCCCGGAAACGTAGTCGAGAATGAGCGTGTAGCGGACTTTGAAAGAGTCCGAATCCATCGTCGACGACAACTGGCCGGAACTGTCGATGAGAGCCTTCAGTGCGCTCATGCCGGCATCATGTGCCGACAGTCCTTGCGCGTTCATCTGCCTGTGCAGCTCGGAAGCCACAACGGCCAGCCGGCTGCGCACGTCAACGCCGGCGATCTGGGTCGCATGATCGAGGCTCTCGATGCGAGCCACTTCCCTGAAGATCTCGAAATAAGCGTCGAAACTACGTGACTTCCCGTCGTCGCGCAGGGCCCGCCAGCGCGTCAGCGCGAGCTCCGACCCATATTTCAGGCTGTCCTCGGTGATTTCGCGTTCAGCCGGAGCAAGCTGGTCCAACTGCGGGCTCTGCTCGCCCACCGTCAATTCCTGCGCATGGACGGCGCGGAGGCTCATGCCCGTTGGTACGACCGAAAGGATCGTTGCCATGGCACTTAGGCCAATGAGGCCCCTGACCACAGGCGCTGCAATCGATGTCATAGAGGTGCGCATGCCATTCGATCCTTACGACAGCAGCGAGGTGACGGTCTTCAGCCACTGCGGCAACATCACCGAGGGGCTCCATACCGATCGTTGGAACTTGACGATTACCGGTTCGTCGACAGGAATGTCGACGCCGTCCGGGAGCCTGAGATTAATTTCGGCTAAGGCCTTGCCGTCCTCGTCAGTCAAGACTTTGGCGCTGTTGACATAGTTTCGTGCATCGATCGGAACTGAAACCGTCCGCCCGGATTTGGGGAACTCGATCCGAGCTTCTGCCGCGTTCAGTGCGGTGACCACATCGGTCAGCTTGACATAGGCTGCAACATAGCGGCTTGCTCCCTCGTCCGAGAGGCGCACGACCGGCGTGCCCTTGCGCACATAGTCCCGTGGTGCGACGGCCTGGGCACTTATTTCACCACCGTTGCTGGCCTCAAGAAACTTCGTGTAGTCCTGCGAGGTCTTCAGTGCAGCAAAGAATTCCCCCTTCGCTACCTTGCCCGCATCCTTCACATAGACAACCTCGCCCGCAGTATGTGAATCGAGCTCCGCGCCCGGCACGGCGACATAGGCCATCTGCGAGGCGGCGCTCGTGCTGCGCTGAGAAGTCAGCTGGAAGATCAACCCAATCAATACGAGAGCGACCACGCCGAGGCCGGCCAGCTTGGCAAACCGGCTAAGGCCTGCGGAAGCATTGTGAACATCTGGCGGAATCGTGTCGGCGAACTGATCTGCAAAGGACGGGTTGCGGCCCCTATACCAGTTGAGCGCACTGACCAGCCTTTGATATTGCTCGCGCCCCCCGGTGAGAGCCAGGTTCATCTCGTCACCTGACTGCTCTGCGCGAACGAGAACTTCCCCCTTCCAGGCCAGCTCGCCCTTAACCACGGCAACGCGCGCAATCCCGCCAAAGCCCAGCAGTTCCTGCGCCAACGGCACGATCAGACCACCTGGGCTCAGGCCGAGCACGAGAAACGTGCGGTCAAAAATTTCCACTGTTATATCCGCAGGCGCGTTCATTCTCGTTCCTATCCCTCGTGCTCAGCCCAGACGAACCTTCGGCGCTTCGACCTCGGCCACTTGGGGGAACCAGTCGTCGATCTTCCAATTGAGATCAGGGTCCTTGCGGACATAAGTGAACTCGGACAGTCCGGTAGCAGTGCGGATCGTCACCACCTGCCCCCTATTGAAGGAAACCGGATTGCCAGACACGAAGGCTGTGAAATGCCCGTCTACGCCGTACTCGGCACGCTGATCGCCATGCAGCAGCCATGTCTCACGCTCGGCACCGGAGACCATGTAGGTGACGGAGTTCTTGCCCTGCAAACTCACTGCGCAGACCTGGCTGTCACCGTAGCTTCGGTCGATCTTGACCGCTCCCCAGCTCTTCAGCGCACTGCGGGTGAAGCTGACCTCTGGGGCGTCCATCTTCTTCAACGAGTTGACGATTTCCTTCACTCGCTGGGCCTGAGCCTTGGGCAGCACGACGACAGCATCCTCGCTGTCAATGACCATGATGTCCTCGATGTGACTAAGAACGACGCGACGGCCGGACCGTGCATGCACGAGACAATTACGCGACTGCGAGACAAGAATGTCGCCGCGCAGCACATTGCCGTTTTCGTCCTTGTCGCTGATATCCCAAAGGGCGGACAGTGAGCCGATGTCGGCCCAACCAATGTCATCACAGGGCACCACTGCGACATTGGCACTCTTTTCCAGTACCGCCGTGTCGATCGGCATCTCGAGCGGGCAACGAGCGAAGTGCTCCTCCGCAGGCATCAGCAGCATATGGCTGCCGAGGTCACGGCTCGTGCCGCCGGCGATCGAGGCCGCGACGGCTTCATAGACAGCCGGGGCGTGCCGCTTGAGTTCTTCGACCAGCGCCGATGCGCGGAACAGGAAAATTCCCGCGTTCCAGAGGTATCCCATCTCGACGAACTGCTTGGCTTGCTCCAGATCCGGCTTCTCGAGGAATCCCCCAGGTTGGTTGACCAAGGCACCGATCTCCTCGCCATCCACGACATGGGGCTCGCCGGGACGGATATAGCCAAAGCCGGTTTCCGGTTCGGTCGGCACGATGCCGAAAGTGACGATCTTGGAACTTTCGGCCAGCGGCACCGCCTTCCTGACAGCCTCCAGGAAGAGGGCCGGATCGTCGATGACATGATCCGCCGGCATGGCCAGCACGAGCGCATCCGCGTCGCCCTCACTCGCGGCAATCGCAACGGCCGCAAGCGCCGCGGCCGTACCGCGCTGGAGCGGCTCCAGAACGATGCCGGCGAATTCCTGCTCCATCTGCCGTGCCTGGGCATTGACCATATCGATGAAGGCGCGGCTGGTCAGCAGCCAGGGTGCCGAAAACATCGCGTCGTTGACGCGTGCCAGTGTGTTCTGGAACAGACTGCGGTCGTCGACGAGTTGCAGGAACTGCTTCGGCATATTACTGCGCGACAACGGCCAGAGCCGCGTGCCGCTTCCGCCGATCATGATCGCCGGCGTTATTTTTACAGACTTTGACGGTATGCTCATAGTCATGCCTCCAGCTTCGTCAGCGCAATGGATCTCAATCTTTGCAATTCAGTGCCAGGGCGCTGTGTCGAAGGTCGCTAGCACCGGCTGTCCGATCATGGACGGGTCCAAGCTGCGACCCGGCTGCACCTGAATTTCAAGCTGCGTGGCGGTGTATTCGGTGACCTTGGGAATGGAGACGATGTCGACATTCTTCGCCTCGACGCCGTCGAGATAGCTGAGCGAGATCTGCGGCTTGTCGGAGATATTGGCGAGACGGCGGAACGGCACGCGAACCGACACGTAGAGGCTCGCATCCTGGCGGACGAGCGAGAGCATCCTGGCGCCGGCGCGGCCATAGGTCGAGCCCGCATGGTCGACCGACAACACATAGCAGTCGCAAGCAGACAGAATCTCCACCGTCGACTTGCCATCGGCGCCCGGCGCATCAAGGGTGATCGTCGCTAGACGCTCCCCCTGCTTCACCTTTTGCGGCAGATCTGCAAACTCAACCACGCCATCGCGGGGCTGATAAACCGTGACCGTCTCCGCAGCAATGCTCGCCGAGATCGCTTCAAACGTGAACAGCCTCTTGTAGACGATATTGGAGAGGAAGGAGAAAGCGGCCAAACCAATGATGACGAATATCAATAGCCCGAATATACGACCTGCAAGACCGTTCCGGGTCGACGACGTCACACCGACCACCGCAGCCTTAGCACTTTCCATTTCTGCCATCTTATTTCCCAATACGTATATTTTTGAACCGCTTTGCACGACCCGCCCGGCGAGATAGAGATCGGCGAAATGCGCCAAGGGCGCCGTCTTGTCCGCAGGGTCGAGAATTTGTAGGCCGGCGCGTCGTTCGTCTGGATTCACCCAGACGACACGCGTATTGAGGGCCAGTTCAAGACAGGAGCTCTCGGTTTCTACGAGCAGGGTCACGAGGAGGTGGTCGCCTGGAGCCTGCGTGAGCGCGACCTTGGCGAGCCCGAGACCGGTCACCGACCAGTCGCAGACCTCGATGCGCTTTCCGTCGATTCGCGCCATCAGCGGCAATTTGAAGCGCGGGAACTCCCGTTCGCGACGCTTCGATACGGCAACCACTGTCATCAGAACATCCTGTCGGTGATTTTCGGCAAACGTTCCGGCACTTCGTCCGTGAAATTGCTACCGAGATTGGCGAGGAAAACGAGAACCGACACGAAGACCAGCACGGCAACGGTATTGACAAGCCGGGACGACCATAATTTGAAGGCTGCGTCGAACCGGGAATCGGTCCGCTTGAAGGCAGTCTTCTGGCGCGTCCACTTCTGCCGGTCGAGCCGGAAGAAAATCAGCACCTTCACAGCCGAGCCGAAGATCTGATTGAAGTAGAGCAGTGGGATATAGACCAGATTGATCGACGGACGGACGGTCAGGAAGGTCAGCGCCAAGATATATCGCGAGACGATGACCCACAGGACATAGAAGGCGGCCGTCCAGGGTGTGATCATCACGGTGCCAAGAATGGCAAGTGTGATGCCCGACAGGCTAGTCCACATCGACATGCGCTGATCGAGAATCGACCACCAAGTGAACGCGCCAATCTTCATCGGCCCAAGATAAAGGGCACGAGCATTTGTGCGCAGCATGTTGCCGAACCAGCGGGTCATCAGCACATAGGCGGAGCTGATAAAGCTCGGGCTCGGCGGCTGCTCGATTGTCTCCACTTGAACGTCTGGGACGTAGTACATGTTGTAGCCGTTCTTCAGCAGCCAGAACCAGCTCGACTTGTCATCACCGGTAAGCATGCGGATTCGACCGAGGCGCCAATGGTCGATATAGTCGTTCTGCACGTGATCGATGAAATCCGGATCGCAGGCAAGCGGCGCGCGGAACATCGACATACGCCCGGTCAGCGTCAGCACTCGCTCTGCGAGACCATGCGACGCCATTAGAATCTGGCGCTGCGCAAAACGCATCGAATACCACTGCTTGAAGATTTCCGCGCCCTCGACGGTGCACACCTCATCGGTGGTTAGCGCGCCCAGATTGGGATTGATCAGGAACATGCAGGCGCAGCGCTCCACGAAATCGGACGGCACAATGCTGTCGCCGTCGATCACCGAGACGGTATCGTCGCCAGCCGGGTTGAGCGCCGCGATGGCACGGAAGCCGGCAGCCAGCGCATCGCGTTTACCAGTCCCGGGAATGCGGATGATTTCCAGCCGGAATGGCAGGCGGTCGCCATACATTACTTCAGCAAGGCGACGAATGAGGCGCTCGTCGCCGATTTCAACGATCGAGCACACGATCGTTGCACCGGCGGGCGCATTGGCTGCCGCCACGAAAGCGCCGCTATAGACCTTGGTGGTGGTGGGGGCGTCGATCCTGAAGCTCGTTAACAGGAAGTAGGCATGCCCCAACCCTTGCGACTTCGCTGCAGCTTCCGCCACTCGACGCATCGCGGGGAACCGGACGAGCCGGAACCAGACACTGCGCAGCAAATGAAGTAGTCCCCAAGACCAACGCCACAGCCCGATGACGCCGACCACCAGTACGGCGTCGCGCGCCTTGTCGTCGAAGGCCTGCTGAGGCAGCAGCGCTGCACACAGCGCCAACAGTAGGACGAAAATGATATGCTTGAGGACGCCCAACATCACGGTTACCAGACGAGGCCTTCGTAGTGCACGCCTGATGGCATCGCGACGGGGATTCGGACAAGGTCAATGACCTTAACGCCTTCCCGTGCCCCCTTCAGGGCATCCTTGGTGCCCTTGCCGTTGATGCCGACCACGATGGCCTCGCTCTCCGACACGACTTCCTCGGGTGACGAACGCAGGAAGCTCGCTAGGTGCGAGATATAGTTGCGGCCGCCGTGATCATTGACCGAGACGTTAGAATCATAGATCGAAAGCTCGTAACCCTTACCCATCAAGCGTTCAGCCAGAAGCACTAGCGGGCTCTCACGCAGGTCGTCTGTATCCGACTTGAAGGTCAGGCCGAGAAGGCCGATTTTCTTGGCGCCGGAGCGATTGATGAGGCGGAAAGCGCGCTCGAGCTGATACTGGTTCGCCTCGACGGTGGCGTCGAGGACTGGCGTTGACACATTCTGCATCTTGCCAAAATGACGAAGCGCCCGAAGGTCCTTCGGAAGGCAGGAGCCGCCATAGGCAAAGCCGGGCTTCATATAGGCGCGGGAGATGTTGAGTCGCGTGTCGGCGCAAACAACATCCATCACGACGTGGCTGTCGATGCCGACGGATTTGCAGAGATTGCCAATTTCGTTGGCGAAGGAAATCTTTACTGCATGCCAGCAGTTGTTGGTGTACTTGACGATTTCGGCGCTGCGGATCGGGATGACGTGCGGCTTTACCTCGACGGAGGCGCAGAGGTCATGTAGGGCCTGGATGGTTTTCTCATCGCCTTGGTACTGGCCAAAGACGATCGCACCCGGGCTGTAGTAGTCGGCGATTGCCGTACCTTCACGCAGGAATTCCGGATAGTAGGCGAGACCGAAGTCCACTCCAACCTTCTTGCCGGAGACCCCTTCAAGGGCCGGAATGACAACCTCCTCCACGGTGCCTGGAAGGATCGTCGAGCGCATAACGACCATATGGAATTCGCCCTTGTCGCGCAATGCAACACCGATCTGCTCGCAGACCAGCTTGACAAAGCTCGTGTCAAGCGAACCGTCTTCACGGCTCGGCGTGCCAGGGCAGCAGAACGAAATATCGGTCTCGTTGATCGCGGCGATATAGTCGCTAGTGGCCGTCAAGAGGCCGTTCTCGACACCCGTTTCGATCAGGTCAGCCAAGCCTGGTTCGTAAATTGGAGAGTGGCCGTCTGAGATGCACCTGACCTTGTACTGGTCCGGATCGACCGCCACAACCTTGAAGCCGTCTTTTGCAAGACAACCGGCCGATACTGCCCCAACATAACCCGCGCCAAAAATGCTTACACGCCAATTTTTCTTGCCCACCACTGCACCCTTTCCCGCATTTTTCGATCAATAAAATAATAGAAATGCCGCTTTCCTAACCGCCAGAATAAATTCAAATAGATCTATATATTGCCAGTGTGAATAGCGCCCCTTTCGACTTTGCAATACAGCATTTCTTTATGACGTCAACATAACGCGACTCAGTTATCAACATGATGGGATTCTTATATTTGCACCAAAATTAGGCACTCTCGCTTTGTGCCAGTATTAATTGGATCTATACATATTGTTTGCGTCGGCTTTAGGATTTTATTAACAATAACAACGTGTTATGGATATGATCAAAATATGTGCATTCAGTGCTCATTTTTTGTGCCCAGAAGCATTAACCGAAAATAAATTTATGTGAGTTCTTGCCGACTGAGGCAACGGCGCAACGCTTCTTAATGCTGCGGCTGAAACCGAATCGCCGGACAAAGGCCCGCGCCAAGCGTAACCCGGCGATGTTCAGCAACCCAAGTCGGAGCCCACGGCAAGACCGCATTTCTACCCGCGACCAACATACCGCGGACAGCCCGATGCTTATTTATGGACAATAAGATGCGGTCGCATAGCTGATCGTCGTGCTGAAATTCAGGGAGAACACTCCAACAGTGGACGGACCGATCAACCTGGGAGAAGCTGGCATAATAAATTCTTTCTTAATTCATTCCCTAAATTGAAATCTCTGAGATCAATATCTTTAGAACCAAATAAATCTCGAGTTGCATAAAATTTTACATTTTCTCAAAAGAGAATATTGCTTCGTGACCTCTATTTTCTCCCTATCCGCGGGAGATAAAAATGAGACTAAATGCGTTCAAGTTCGGGACTATCATTGTACTCCACATATTCTCTCCGAACCTCTGCAGTGCACAGGAAGCGGCAGCCGTACCTGAGACTTCTAAAGTCCAGCTGCCAAAGACTTCAGAGTGGGTGACAACCTTATTCGAAGATCTGAGTGGCAATCTTTTAGCCACTTCTGATCATCAGAATAGCGCAGCGTCGGAAGCCACCGCGGCTGTCGCCGCCCAGAAGGATTATACGATCCAAACGGGAAGTATTTCTTCCCTGTCCACCAACGGCTCCAGCAGCGGCACACCGAGAACCGAATCCGAACAAGTTCCACTTTGCGTCAGCATTCCTGCCCCGCCCGCAATGCTGCAGACCCAATCGAAGTACAGGGTTGACGACAAGTCAAAATCCTCAGTCGACGCCGAGGCTTTGGAAGCGCGCGATAGGAGCGTACAGCCAATTCGCAACTCTATTCGCCTGCTGACCAATATTGCCTATGCCGCATCGAATAATTCGGTGGTTGCCCAGGCGCGGGCAGAATGCGTGCTGCATAATGTCGATCGATGGGCGTCCGCGAAGGCGCTAACCGACATGCGCACTGTTGACGCCTATCTTAGCCGCGACCGCTGGGTAGCCGAAATCGCACTTGCGGTTCGGTCGGCCAGCAAACAGGTTAAGCTCTCTAGTGAGCGTAGGGCGCTTTACTCGACTTGGTTCAGCAGGCTTGCCCGCGATACCATGGATGCTTATTCGTTTCGCCTCGGCCCGAAATCGAAAACGAATAATCACCGTTATTGGGCTGGCCTGTCGGTCGCTGCCGTCGGTTTTCTTCTCGATAATGCTGATTTCAAGACATGGGGCAAAACAAGTTTCGAAATCGGCGCTTGCCAGGTAGATGATCGCGGCTTCCTGCCGGCGGAACTATCGCGCGGAGAAAAAGCCCTTGACTACCATGTCTATGCGTTGCGGCCACTCGCTGCCATCATCAAGCTCGCTTCGGACAGCGGCGAACCGCTTCAATCAAGGTGCCTCGACAGGTTCAAACGTCTCACCGCGATGACGCGCGAGGCCCTACAGGATCCCACGGAATTCGAGCGTGTGGCCGGTCAGCGCCAAGCGACAATCTCCTCCGAAACCAGTTACTCTGCAGCACTGAAGCTCGACGGGCTTCCTCTGCTTTGAGAAAGTCCGGAATCGCTGCAGACGGTCGGGAAACAGACATCAATTGCGCGTTGGTGAAGCGGACGGCATTTTGATTTGTGCTGCGTCGCGCCATCTTTCCTGAATGGAAGCGCTTGTCGCGGCACTGCTGCCTAGGAGTAAGGCGCTGTAGATGACCTGTTTCATGCCGTCCGCGCCGAGCTTGGCGAATTGAACCGTGTCCATACCAAGTGCCGCACTCACTCGATCGATATGTCTGGGCGCTGCGAGATTTTCAATATCCGCAAGCGCCGCTTTCAAAATAGCTCTGTGCTGCGAGTTCACAGGTTCCTCCCATCCTTTTTCTTAAGCCAGTTCCCCCAAAAGCCCATTCAATAGAGGCGAGGACACATACAACTTTCAATCATTACACGAACTGGGGGTTCATACAACTGTCTATATAAAAGCAATGTCCAATATATTAGTACCCGGGTCTCAAATCAAAGTCGGTCAATCGCCTTAAATGCCGCGCGGTCAAAGGCAATCTGCGACCTTTTTTAGTACTTGGTCCTAAGTTGAACCTAGCATAGTGTGCCATCGCGAGCTTGAGGGAAAACGAACAGTTCGACCACCTGTTGTCCGTCAGAGGATAAAGTCGCTGCTCTGAAGCTGCACGACGCCATCGACGTGGATCGAAAAGTCCGCAGCCCCGTCGCCGTTGACATCGCCATAGACATAGGTCTCCGAACCGGTATTGACATAGCGCAGTTCGCAGCCTTGGTCTGAAAATGCAGTAGTCCCGATGAAATTGAAGGCTTGACCACCATTGATGGTTGCGTTCGCATCGATCGAGCTGAGATTGATGGTATCGTACTCAGCCGGGGAAAACTGGTAGATGTCGTCGCGGCCGGTAGAAGTTAACGTCGACGGATCGAGCGAGATGAAGACGAAGGTGTCGGCGCCCGTCCCGCCGTAGAGGTTGTCAGCGCCTTCGTCGCCATAAAGTCGGTCATCACCGGCCCCTCCGTAGAGCGTGTCGTCGCCTTCACCGCCCACCAACTTGTCCGCTCCTGCATCACCATAAAGCTTGTCACTATCGCTATAGCCATAGAGCATATCATTGCCGTTTGCCCCGACCAGCCTATCAGCGCCGCCCTGACCGACTAGCATGTCGTCACCGTCTTGCCCGTATAGCCGGTCGGCGCCTTCACCACCATAGAGCCTATCATTATCCGCGCCGCCATTGAGCGAATCGTCGCCCTCCCCTGCGACGATCGTGTCGGCACCGGCGTCACCGCTCAGGTCATCGGTACCTGCACCACCATAGACGGTATCGTCTCCGTCGCCGCCGGTGACCGTATTCGCACCGGTTTCGCCCTTGAGTGTGTCGTTACCTGCACCGCCATCGATTGTATCGTTACCATTCCCTCCATAGACGATATCATCGCCCGCCCCTGCGGAAACCCGATCGGCGCCGTCCTGCCCCAGCAGCTTGTCAGCGCCAGAGCCACCGACAATTCTGTCGTCTCCGGCACCTGCGCGAACCACGTCATCGCCACCATAGCCGTAGATGACGTCAGAGAACTCACCGCCCGTAAGCACGTCATCGCCGATCGTACCGGTTGAATCTGCGGAATAGTTGCTCGTCCCGTCATCGGCTGTCACGGCGGTCACTAGGCCGCCCAACCCGCCGCCTGCTACGTGAGAAAAATCAAGCCCATAAAATGATACTTGGCCGGCGCCGGTACTGTTTGACTCATTGCTTCCAAGGTAGGCACCCGCCTTGAAGTAGAATTGTTCTCCATCCCAGGCGGAACTGACCGTTGTTACCGACTTGTACGTGTCCCCGCCGGCATAGACGATGACCGTCAGTGTATTTCCATGAACGTCAATCTTGTAGGAGAACTGCTCCCCAAGAGCAACTTGCGGCGTTTCACCGCTTGTATTGGTGAGCTCGACTCTCGAGGAATCGTTGCCGTCTCCGCTCTTGTCGGTCTTAAAATAGACTCCACCATTCTCCCAGTAGAGCCTGACCAGTTCGTCTCCCGAACCATGAATCTGGCCGACGACGATACGCCCATCCGCGCCGCCCGTCACTTGCGGCGCCTCATCGATCGTCAAGGTCGCAGTCATCGTGCCTCCTTCATTCAAGCTCCAGGAGGCTAACGAGCGACCATCCATCTCGCGCAGCTCCGACCTCGCGCAAGTCGTGCCCTTGGTCAAGGCGCCATCAGTGATCGCACGAAACACCATCGCTCCATCGTCGGCCGTGTAAAAATAGGACGAATGTTCGAAGCCTGTGAGCTCCAGGATCTCCAAAGCCGTACTAATGGTTCCACCATCCTCGTCGATCGGCAGGCAGAGTTTCCAGTTCATTAGATCGAAATTATCGGAATTTTTCATCACTAACTCATCCTCAAAGAGGAATTACATCCATCAGGAACTTTGCATCCGAATCTGACGCGACTGTTCGCCGAAAAACATTATGACAACCTGTGGGCCCCCGTACGAATGAGTTTCCCAACGTCCCGTTATCGTTTGCTTGGCCTTACTATGCGGGAAGAATTGCTACGGGAACGTAAAGGGGCTGGTTGCCTCCCAAGGTTCAGTGGCAAATATATTATCACCGTCGGGAAAGAGGGTCTTGTTTGAAGCCCATGATGCACTTGACGAGCGCGTGGTGAGGATTCTCAATTGCCGGAAACGATCGTCACGCCGCAAGGGACGATCGTGACGAGGGATCTTCTCGAACGACATCCTGCACGGCTCGTTTACACGATCGGCGGCGCCCCTACGCTCATGAAGCTTGTCACAATCTCGGGCCAAGGTATCGCGGCGAGACTGGCCAACGCCAATGCGCCGCCACTAATCCCCCCTCGCTGTCTGAGAGCAGAGGAAGACTGACTGATGGTCGCGGGCGCTACCGAGGCGGGTCTAAGAGCGTGCGCAATAATGATATAGAATAGCGTATCTATTCGTCGATTTATGCATAATCCTATATCGCAGATCGTGACACATCCGTATCAAGCGCACGCAGAAGACCCACTTGCGCAGCGGCGTTTTGTCCGCGGCGTAAGGGGCATTGATCCTGGCCAATGGGGCTGCGCTCAGTCAAGCTTAGGGTTCGTCATTGGCGGCGAGAATTAAAGGCGCAGAGACGGGCGACAGTCCGATTTGAGACGGCGCCAGGTCATCACCTGCAGATCGACTTTGGCGACATGAAGGTTTGGGGATCGGCAGCGAGCATGTTCGCATTTGCGCCGCCTGCACATCAAGGCATCGCTTAGAGAGCGCCAAGAAGGTTGGTTCGCAGGAATGGAAGGCGAGGACCGCAAGTCGTCGCCACTGTAGAAAAGCAAGTCGGATGCGAAATAGCAAGGTCACCGGTCTTGCGTTCCGACAGAACCGCCTGACGTGCGGCAAAATCCGATGCGCCATTCTCATAGAGCGCGCAGCATCCGCCTCGACACCCGCATTGGCGACATGAACGGCTGTGGCTTGCGGCCCTTGCCGGCGACTTACTCCAGCTGCGGCCGGAAGCGAACGATACCGCGTGATCCTCCAGGATAGCTTCACCGTTCTCTCTGACCGAATAATCGTCATGGTGTTTGATCAGCAGCCAGTTGATCCGCTTTCCACCATCTCGGTCGTTGCGCATTCGAACCAGGACAAACCTTCCATGCAGCCGCTTTCCCTCCAGCGTGAACTTGAAGCGCCTTTCTTCAGTGCCTCTTCCGAAGACTTGCGGCCTTCCGGCTCTCAACAACCACGATCCCAGAGTACGACCGTTCCGCCGCAATACTGGCTCTTGGGAGTCGTGCCTTCAAAGGCGCCGTAGTCGAGCAGGCGTGGGCAGGGGTCGGTCGAAACAGTTGATATCGCGATAGAGACTGATATGTTCTCTATTTGTTTCGGCAAGATTTTCTGAATGATGCGCCGATCCCATCGCGAGCGCTGAAGCCATGAATGATATGAGCCCGAGTCCTATCCGCAAAATCATCCATGTCGACATGGATGCGTTTTATGCGTCGGTCGAGCAGCGCGATAATCCGGACCTGCGCGGCAAGCCAATTGCGGTTGGCGGCTCCGCGGCGCGAGGCGTGGTCGCAGCCGCGAGTTACGAGGCGCGCGCCTATGGCGTTCATTCCGCCATGCCGTCGGTGACCGCGAAACGAAAATGCCCGGACCTGATTTTCGTGCCGCCGCGCTTCGACGTTTACAAGGCAGTGTCCCAGCAGATCCGCGACATCTTTGCGGAATACACAGCGCTGATCGAACCGCTGTCGCTCGACGAAGCCTATCTCGATGTCACCGACAACCTCAAGGGCATGGAGATCGCCACCGAGATCGCGCTGGAAATCCGCGCCAAGATCAAGCAGGTCACCGGCCTCAATGCGTCGGCCGGGATCTCCTACAACAAGTTCCTCGCCAAAATGGCGAGCGACCTGAACAAACCCAACGGTCAAGCGGTGATCACGCCGAAGAACGGGCCGGCCTTCGTCGAGTCACTCCCCGTCAAGAAATTCCATGGTGTGGGGCCGGCGACCGCGGAGCGCATGCGGAAATATGGGATCGAGACCGGGCTCGATCTGAAATCGAAGTCGCTCGAATTTCTGCAGAAGCATTTCGGCAAATCCGGCCCGTATTTCTATGGCATTGCCCGCGGCATCGATGAGCGCCAGGTGAAGCCCAACCGAATTCGCAAGTCCGTGGGTGCGGAAGACACCTTTGTTGAGGACATCGCCGACCTCGACCGTGCGGCCGCGGAGCTGATGCCCCTTGCCGAAAAGGTCTGGCGCTACTGCGAGGCGCAAGGCATCAGCGGCAAGACGGTGACCGTGAAAATCAAATACTCGGATTTCACTCAGGCGACGCGCAGTCGAACCAGCACAATTTCATTGGCGAACATGGCAGACATTCTCGATACGGCGGCAGACCTTCTGACGACCGTCTACCCGTTTAAGCGCCCTGTCCGGCTGCTCGGGGTGACGCTCTCATCGCTGACGACTACCGGAAACGGCGATGCGCAGCGCCAGTCCCAGCTTGATCTTGGGTTGTGAGAGATGGCGATCCGACGCGTAAGAGGCACCGGAGCATCCTTCACGGGGTCACCAATGCCGGCTGTGTTGACCATGGCCACCTTGTATTCCGGACGGGCGGCATCTAAATTGGGCAGATGCTTGACCATTCGTCGCAACCCTCTTCGCCGCCAAATATCCCGATGGATGCGCTGAGCGAAGTCCTACGAGACTTTCGCTTGAGTGGCGTCAACTACGGCCGCTGCGAGCTTCGACATCCATGGAGCATCGCCTTCCCGCAACAATCGTCGCTGCGTTTTCACTTCGTGAGCCAGGGGCCATGCTGGATCCATACCGAAGCGCATGGCTGGCAGGAGTTGCACGATGGCGATCTGGTGCTGCTGCCGCAAGGGATCGCCCACCGGCTGGCCAGCGCGCCCGGTATCGAGGACGATTCGCTCAAGAGCTGCCAAGTGACCAGGCTGGGGAGCAACGTCTGCGAAGTGGTGCGGGAAGGAACGGGTGAGACCAGCACGCTTTTTTGCGGCTCCATGGCCTTGGGCGCCGGTGCGCTTAATCCCCTGATCGCCTTGATGCCGTCGATCATCAAGGGCTGCGATGTCGCCGGCAATGACCCGATCGTTGGTCCCCTCCTGGCGGCTATGACAGCAGAGGCCGCACAGCCACAGATGGGCAGCGCAACCGTCTTATCGCGTATGGCGGACCTGCTGGTCGCGCGGCTCATCCGCTGCTGGGTCAATTGCAACGGAGCCTCAACCACTGGCTGGCTCGCCGCCATCCGCGACCCGCATATCGGTCGCGTCCTTGCCGCCATGCACCGCGACCCCGGTCGTGACTGGAGCCTCGAAAGCCTCGCCGGCGTCGCGGGCCAGTCGCGCTCGATCTTCGCAGAGCGCTTCAGCGCTATTTTAGGGGAAGGTGCGGCACGTTATCTCGCTCGCCTGCGCATGCAGCTCGCCCGCGAGTTATTGGGGCAAAGCGGCATGTCGGTTGCCGAGGTCGCCACCCGTTTAGGCTATGAATCCGAAGCATCCTTTGCACGGGCGTTCAAGCGCATCACCAGGGTCTCGCCCGGCGTTGTGCGCCGCACCAATTCCGGACGAACGGACATGGATTTCGGATTTTAAGCTACATATCATCCTGAATGACTGGTCTAAGAAGTGTCTCCACACCTTGGAGATGCTTCAATGACGGATACAACATCACAGTTTGACAGTACGCTGATAGACATTGATGCCGCTGAGCCAGCCGCATGGAGCGCGGCCACCTGGTTCGCGGTCCTTTCGATGGCGGCCACCAGCTTTGCCCTGGTGTCGGCCGAGTTCCTGCCGGCAGGTCTGCTGACGCCAATGGCGAGTGATCTCGGCATTAGTGAAGGAACGGCCGGACAGGTCGTAACCGCCACCGCTTCCGTCGGCGCCGTGACAGCCTTGTTGAGCAATGTTCTCATCGGCAGATTGAACCGCAAGGCAGTGCTGGTCGGTCTCAGTGCCTTGGCGATCGGCTCCAATATTCTTGCGGCGTTAGCGACAGATTTCTGGCTGTTGCTGTTGGGCCGCGCCGGATTGGGCGTCGCGCTCAGTGGTTTCTGGGCCCTTTCAGTCGCCGTCGTGGCAAGGCTGGTTGGCGCCAATGCGACAGGTCGGGGCATGGCTATCGTCACCCTCGGCGTCTCACTCGCCACCATTGCTGCGCCTTCGATGGGCGCGTTGATCAGCGACTGGCTGGGCTGGCGCAGCGCAATGGCCATGACGGCGGGGCTCGCCGCGCTAGCCATGCTGCTGCAGTTGCTCAGTCTGCCGACGCTGCCCGCAAGCGCCAGCAACAGTCTGAGCGACGTCTTGCGGCTGACACGGCGGCGTGCTGTTCAACTGGGAATGCTTGCTATTCTTTTGCTGATGACGGGGCATTTTGCCGGCTCGGTCTATGTGCGTCCCTTCCTCGAACAGGTGACGCTCCTTGAAACCTGGCCGATTGCCCTGGCGCTGCTCGGGTTTGGCATTGCCTCTGTGATCGGCAATATTGCCGGTGGCCGAATGGCTGACGCTGATATCCGAGTTGCCCTCATGGCCACCGCAGCGTTGATGGCGTTTGCTACCTTAGCTTTGGTGCTTTGGGGCGCGCATATCGTCGTCGCCTTCGGTTTCGCTATGCTTTGGGGCTTCGCTTTTGGCATGGCGCCGGTGGTGCTGCCTACCAATCTGTCGCGCGGGGCGCCCGACGCGCTTGAAGCAGTGGGCAGTCTGATGGTCGTCTCTTTCCAGGTCGCCATCAGTATCGGCGCAGTGTTCGGCGGCTACGCCGTGGACAACTATGGCGCTACGGGACCATTGATCCTTACCGCCGTCCTTGCCGCATCGACGGTCTCACTGGCGCTGCTCCAGCCACGCGGTTGATATTGCTCTGGCGGCTTTATGTTGCGTCAAAAGGCCGCCAGTTCCTCCGCCGTACCCATGGGAAACAAGTACGATCTGGTTGCCAGTCCGGTTCGCGACACTGGTTTGCTTGTCGGCGGAGGGCGCGCTCCCATCCCCAAGCTGAACAGTCTGCGGCTGAAGTCGGTCGCAACTCTCGAGTGGCAGACGCTTGGAGCGAAACGCATCCGCCGAAGAAACCTAACCGTTCCTTGTCAGTCGAGCCCGATCCACAGGTATCCGTCCTGTATTCGGCAGGGGTATACGGTCAGCCTGGTGGGATTTTTCGAGATGTCGCCTGTATGTTCGTAACCCGGCGCAGTACCATCCTGCTGCAATTGCGCCCAGTTCCTGATTTCGCCCGAAAACAGGTCGAAACAGCTTTGATGCCAACGGCAGACGAGGCCGTGATCACTGGTGATCGTGCTCTCCGTGTGTGGGAGATTGAGCGTCTTCACCTCGGCAGGTTTTCGACGTTCGTAGAACGGCAGATGAAGATGCGGGCAGGCGTTGTTGAAGGCGCAGTAACTGTCGGTTCCGCGAACGACGACGATATCGTAATCCTCGAAATCGAGAATCCGTCGTTCGTGGGGCTGGAGCTCGTCCTCGGGAAATGCGCGGACCCACCTCCTGCCGGCATGGCGGATGGTTTCGCGGGGTTGCCTGGCGTTCAGTTCAGCGTCGCATTCGGGTTTGAGCCTGATGACTTCGTACAAGCTCGTCCGTTCGCAGGAACCCCTTAGGCGTACCCTGACAAAATCGCCGACCTCCACCTTGTCGGCGATCTGGCCGTGAAGCGCCTCGGAAATCAGCAGTCGTGTCCCGGCATCCTTGTTCGCGGCTTCGATCCGGCTGGCAAGGTTCACGACGTTCCCGACTGCCGTGAGGCGTTGGTTTCCGCCGAAGCCCAATGTGCCGATGACGGCTTCGCCATAATGAAGACCGATACGAATGTCGAAATCGATGCCGTACATGGAGGCAAAGAACGGCTTCAGGCGATCGACTGTGGCAATGGTCTGAATCGCCGCGTTGACGGCTCGAAGCGGAGCGTCCCGCTGATCGTCGATTCCGAAGATCGCCATCATCCCGTCGCCGATGAGATTGTCGATGAACCCGCCATTTCGCTCTATGATGTCGCCAACCTGGGCGAAGTAGCGGTTGAGCAGATACATCACATCATAGGGCGAAAGCTGCTCGGACAGTTTCGTGAAATCGGCGACATCGCTGAAGAAGACCGCAACCTCTTTCGACTCGCCGGAACGCGTCTCGGCAGAACTGAGAAGCTGGCTGGTTATTATCAAGTCAGTCTCATCCAGCACCAGGCGTCGGACGCGAAGCTCGCCCTCCGGCTTGAGTTGACAGGCCAGTCGAACCTCATCCGCCAGCCTCAGTCGTTCCGCCATCGAGCTCTCGTCTCGATTCCGGTTCGGGCAACCCGCAACGCCATCCAGAACCCAGACGCGGCAGGTCGAGCATTTCGCCCGGCCGCCGCAGGCATGTGCAAACGGCACACCCGACCTCAAAGCAGCCTCGAGCAACGTCTCGCCGGCGGCAACCTCGAAATTCATCTGGTCAGGTAGAGCGGTTACTTTGATCATGGTACAGAACACGGCTCACACCACGTCAGTTTAGCACGATATGGCGCAGGCAATCGACTCTGAACTCGCTTCACGAAGCGAATTGCTCCCGGCCGTTCCCGTCAACAACGGACTGGCATTGATGACCACGCAATGCCTTGTCCAGGGTTGCTGTTGATGCTTCGTGGCGAGATGGTTCATGGAACAGCACGACGTCAGTGGACGATGGTTTTCACCTTCAAGCGGGCGGCGAGGTTGGTGAGATCATGCAGCCGCATCTGGTGGTTGGGTCACAGGCGGTGTCGCGACAATGGCGGAGTCGCTGCCTGAGTTCATCAGGGGCCTGCGGATGATCGATGGGACCTCGTCATGGCCATCTCGGGAGCTATTCCGGGCATCGCCGCTCTACCGTCAGGTCCGATCGTCAAGAAACTTATCAGTGCAGTGTTGAACGCCTGCTCCGACGCCATATTGACGATGTGCCGACCCGACAACGACAGATGGGTCCCGCGCTGCACGCACGCAGCGATGTCTTCGAGATCATTTGGCGGGCATACCGGGTCGCAGTCTCCGGAAACGGCGAGCACGGGATTGACGATCTGTCTGAGGTTTTCGCGTAGATCTGCCTCGGCAAGGGCTGCACAGCAGCCGATGTAACCTTCGATCGAGGTTGCGACGAAACTGTCGATCACGGCAGCAACCGTGTCCGGCCGAGCGGCTTGGAACTGAGGAGTGAACCAGCGTTCGACCGTCGCGTCCTTTAGGGCAGCAAGGCCGTTGGCCCGGACAAAATCGATGCGTGCAGCCCAGCTTTCGGCGGTGCCGATTTTCGCGGCTGTCGCACAGACGGCGATGCTGCCAAGGCGCGTCCCGGCATGGATACCCAACCACTGCCCCGTCAGTCCCCCGATCGACAGCCCACAGAAATGCGCCTGATCTATATTCAGCCCATCTAGGAGCGCGATAGCGTCATTCCCGAGGTCCGATAACGCATAAGGGCCGGAAGGAGCCGAGGATAGACCGTGACCCCTGCTATCATACCGCAATATGCGGAAACCCCGTGAAAGCTCGGAAATCTGGCCATCCCACATATGGAGATCGGTCCCGAGTGAATTGCAAAACATCAGCCAGGGCTTTTCCTGGCTACCGATCCCTTCGCCATCGATACGGTAGTGCAGACGGTGTCCGGCAAGTTCAAGATAAGCCATGTGAGATGCCTTCGATCTCGAAAGCCGATATGACACCGGCTTTTCTGGTAAGTATTGCGGACATCTGGCTTTGATCGGATTTATCAGCGGTCGCGCCAGGTGGCTCGCGACCGCTGCCGATCGCCATTTTTACGCCGGGACAAGCTGCGCGCCGCTTGATCGGCGCGCATTGCTGACGGCGAAGACCAGCATTGCCAGAGCCGACACCGCCGCGGGAACGGCGAAGATCAGAAAGTTCTGCTGCAGCGGCAGTTGCTGAGCGAGAAGGACGCCACCGAGTGTCGGGCCGACGATTGCCCCGATGCGGCCAACGCCCGATGCCCAACCAAGTCCTGTTGAACGCACAGAGAGATTATAGAGCTGTGCGACGCTGGCATAGAGCAGGATCTGCGTTCCAATCGAAGTGGCGCCAGCCACGAAGACCAGCAGGAACAGAATGCCCGATGGTGGATTGTAACCGATCAACGCGATTGATACGGCAGCCACCATGAAGAAGGCAATCACCACTTTGGGCAGACCGAAGCGGTCTCCGAGCCAACCGCCGGCGATCGCACCGACCATGCCACCGAAATTGAGCGAGAAGAGGCTAAGCAGACTTGCCCTTTCAGCGTAACCGGCTTCCTGCAGAACTTTCGGCAACCAGGAAGAAAGCAGATACACCAGCAGCAGGCAGCAAAAGAACGCCACCCAGAGCATTACTGTGCGCAGGGTGCGCTGATGCCGAAACAATTCCAAAACCGACGCCGAGGCACCCTTGATTTCGGAGAAGATCAGCCTGTCGTCGCTGGCGAGAGCAAAGGAAGGAGAAATCTTCGCATAGATCGCTTTCGCCTGTTCCTGTCGCCCCTGACGGATAAGGAAGCCCAGCGATTCCGGCAGTTTCCATAGAATGGCCGGCAACATCAGCAGCGGGATTGCGGCAACGAAGAACATTGGCTTCCAGCCGAATTGAGGGATCACTCCAATGCCCAGACCCGCGGCCACCATGCCCCCGACCGAATAGCCGGAAAACATCAGCGCCACCATCGTGCCTCTAAGGCGCCTGGGTGCATATTCGTTCATTAGCGCCACGGCATTGGGCATCAACCCGCCGCAACCGAGACCGGCAAAGAATCGGAAGATCATGAATTGACTGGGTGAGCTGGCGAAGCCGGTCAACATCGTGGAAATGGTGAACAGCAGGAAGCTGATCGCGATACCCTTCTTTCGCCCAATCCTGTCCGCCAGCGAGCCAAAAATCAGGGCGCCGAACATCATTCCGAACAACGCCCAGGCCTGCAACGTGCCAGCCTGTGGCTTGCTCAAGCCCCATTCCGTGATCAGCGTCGGCAGAACCGTTCCGGCCACGAATACATCATAACCGTCGACGATCAGCAGCAACCCACACAGGGCGACCACCATCCACTGAAAGCCGCCGAACGGGCTGGAATCTATCGTTTCATTCACGTCTATACTGCGCATTATCGCTCCTCCTCGAGTTACTACGCAAATCCGTCAGGAAATTTCAGCCGGTATCGCCACCGGCGACGGGCAGCACGCTGCCCGTAATGTAGGAAGCTTCGTCCGACGCCAGGAACAGGATTGGCGCCGTCTGTTCTTCGATGCTGCCGTAGCGCTTCATGAAACTGGTTGCCTTAACCTGGCGTACGACATCGACCATCCAAGCCTCCTCCGCCTGGGTATCGCCTTGGCCATTGCGCGGAATGCGGCGCGGCGGCGCCTCGGTGCCACCGGGCGCCGTGGCAACCACGCGGATATTGTGATCGGCCAATTCCATTGCCAGCGATTGCGTGACGGCGTTCACACCGCCTTTCGCCGCCGAATAGGGTACGCGGTGAATGCCTCGCGTGGCGTTTGATGAGACATTCACGATTGTGCCGCCGCCACGCGCGAAGAGATGCGGCAGAACCGCATGGCAACAGTAGAGCGTCGGCATCAATGACCGGCGGATTTCAGCGTCGATCTGTGGCGCCTCAAATTCGGCATAGGGACGCATTCGGATTGCGCCGCCGACATTGTTGATCAGGATGTCGACGCCCCCGAATCTCTCGGCAGCGAATGACATCGCAGCAGCCGCACCCTCATAGGTTTCCAGATCGGCCGAAATGGCCGCGGTACCGGCGCTGACGGCTTCCGCGGCGACTTCGGCGACGAAGTCGGCGCGGTCCACGAATAGTACTTCGCCGCCCTCTTGCGCTGCTCGCAGCGCAACCGCCCGCCCGATGCCCTGGGCGGCGCCTGTGACGACAAGCACCTTGCCCGCAAAACGGCCTGCGAAGTGCGCCGAACTCATGCTGCTTCCCTCACGGCCACATTGGGGGTGAACTTTTCGTAGTGGAAGCTGTTGGGCTTTACCCCGTTGTCCTCAAAATATCTGCGCACCGCATCGACCATCGGCGGCGGACCGCACAAGTAGAGGTCGACATCGCCGCCATTGAGCGCCTTTTGCGGAATGTGCTGGGTCACCCACCCCTTGCGCGGATGGTTGGAGGCTTCGTCGGCTACCACGGTGCTGTAGGTGAAATTGGCAAGTCGCCCCGCGTAGGCTTCGATCTCGTCAGCGAGGACCAAGTCCAGATCCCGCGTCACGCCATAGATGAGATGAACCTGCTGTTGCGACTTTTCGCGAGCCAGCACTTCCAACATCGACAGGAAGGGCGCAAGGCCCGTACCGCCGGCCAGGAACAATAAAGGGCGCTGCACCTCCCGAAGGTAGAAACTGCCGAGCGGTCCCGTCAGTTCGAGCTTTGCCCCGACCTCGGCACGCTCCAGCCAGGTGCTCATCAGACCGTCGGGGATCTTCTTGATCAGAAAAGCGATCTTCTGTTCGCCCGGCGCGGTGCTGAAGGAATAGGACCGGTATTGACCGCTGTCGGGGACACCAATGTTGACGTACTGCCCGGGCAAGAATGCGGGTGGATCGGTATCCACGTCCAGTTCCAGCACGATCGCGGTGTCATTGTGCGGCACTATATTCGCGACCGTGGCGACGAATTTCTGCTGTCCCGTCTTGCAGGCCACTGATGTTGTCGGCACGGCGATGACGCAATCTGATTTCGGCTTCATCTGACAGGTCAGGACAAGTCCGCCCTCGGCCTCGTCGGCACTCAGCGCATCGTCGATGAAGTCGTCGCCGAGGTCATAGCTGCCGCTCTCGGCCCGGCACTTGCAGGTGCCGCACACGCCGTCGGAACAATCCATCGGCAGGTTGATCTTGGCGCGATAGGCCGCGTCGAGAAGCTTCTCGCCGCTCTTGCACCCGATAAACCGGGTTACGCCGTCCTCAAAATTCAATGCGATCTTGTAGCACATGACTCCTCCTCAAGGTCTCGACTGCTTCAGCCGGCCTTCAGATGTGGTAGATGTCGATGACCTGGCGGATGTAGTCGTTCTTCAGCACGATTTTCTTGTTTGCGACCAGAAGGGTCTCACCATCCTTGCGCAGAGTGACGAACATTGTGCCGAAGAACTGGTCGGTGACCTTGTAGCGGTGGTTCAGCGTGTGGAAGTTGTAGCGCACGTCCACCTCCTCGTTCCGATCGGCCACCACCTCGACATTGGTCACGTTGTGGCTGGTGCGCGGCTCCGGCGTGGAAGCGCCGGACCGTTCGGTCTTGATGCGAAACACGCGGTCTTCCAGTCCATCGCGGTTCGGGTAGAAGATCAGCGAGATCTGGGATTGGGGATCTTCAGTGATCTGGTCGTCGTCATCCCATGCTGGCATCCAGTAGGTGACGTCGGACGCGTAGCAGGTCAGCCATTCGTCCCACTGCCGATCGTCCAGCAGGCGCGCTTCCCGATAGAGGAAGGCGCAGATGGATCCATAGGAAATGCTCATGCGACAACTCCGCTTTTTTCAGCGGACAGCGCTTCGCGCATCGCCTTCGCCCAGTATTCATGCTGGCGGACGAACAGGCCCTCATCTTCGCTCCGCTCTCCTGAAAGAAGAGGCTTCATGCCCATCCGCTTCGCGTTTTCATCTGGTCCGTCTATCCAAAGCGGCGCGCCGCGCGACAGGTCGTTCCACGGCGCCGCCGTACCGGCATAGCCGGACTGGCAGGCGCGGAACTCCTCCAGATCGTCGGCCGTGCCCATTCCGGACACGTTGAAGAAATCCTCGTATTGACGGATCCTCAGTGTGCGATCCGCCTGGCTTTCGCCCTTCGGTGCAAAGCAGAAGATGCTGATTTCGGTCTTGTCGACACTGATCGGGCGCGTCACCCGGATCTGGGTGCTGAACTGGTCCATCAGGAACACGTTTGGATAGATGCAAAGATTTCGGGTCTGGTTGACGATAAAGTCTGCCTTGATGTCGCCGACGCGAGCCTTGATCTCGTCGCGGCGATTATAAACCGGACGGACTTCCGGGTTCATGGTGTTGGTCCACAACAGGATGTGGCCATTCTCGAAACCATAAACGCCGGCAATCGACCTGCTCCAGCTATTGGCATCGACCGCCTTCGTGCCCTCCTCCTTGCGCCGGCCCATCGTCGCGGCGTAGTTCCAGTGGACAGAGCTGACGTGATAACCATCGCAGCCGTTTTCCATCTGCAGTTTCCAATTGCCGTCATAGACGTAGGAGGAATTTCCGCGCAGCACTTCCAGCCCGTTCGGCGCCTGGTCGACGATCTGGTCGATGATGATCTTTGTTTCGCCAAGATATTCCCCAAGCGGGGAGACGTCTTCCTTGAGGCTGCCGAACAGGAAACCCTGGTAGCTTTCGAAACGTGGCACGCGCTTGAGGTCATGCGAGCCGTCCTGCGCGAATTGAGGAGGATACTGCGTGGTCTTCTCGTCCTTGACCTTGAGCAGCTTGCCGCTGTTCGAGAATGTCCAGCCGTGGAAGGGACAGGTGAAGCTTCCCTTGTTGCCGTGTTTGCGCCGGCATAGCATTGCCCCGCGATGCGCGCAGGCGTTGATCACCGCATGCAGGTCGCCGTTTTTGTCACGGGTGATCACGATCGGCTGGCGGCCGATATAGGTCGTGTAGTAGTCGTTGTTGTTGGGGATCTGGCTTTCGTGCGCCAGATAGACCCAATTGCCTTCGAAGATATGCTTCATCTCCAGATCGAACAGATCCTCATCGGTGAAGATGTCCCTGCGGCAACGGAATACGCCAGCTTCCTTGTCGTCCTGCACGGCAGTGGCGAGGAGATGATCGAGGTCTCGTGCCTTGTCGATAATCGCAGACATAGCGGTTCTCCCGCAAAGAGCACGCTGTTCATGAGCGCAGTCTTTGCCAATTTCCATGATAACGATGGTGTTCAAAGGTGCGGCCCGTTCGGGCCGCCGCCCTTGCAGCTTATGCAGCCGCCCGCTTGCGCAACTCGTTGATCTGGTTGTCGACGCCGTCCACTAACGCGGTCAGGCGGATATCGAATTCGATCTCGGCAAACGGACCATTCAGCCCGTTGGCGTAGATACTCGCCTCGTCGGTGCGTTCAATGACGGCAGGAACTAATCCGGCGCGGGTTGCGTAAGCGAAATCGTCATTGACCAACGGATCACCTTCGATGTTGATCTGGGTCGTCAGCTTGCGGTGACCGTCGGCGCTGACAAAGAAATGGATATGGGCCGGTCGCTGGCCGTGCCGTCCGAGCGCAGACAATAGCTGCTCGGTCGGGCTGCCGGGCGGCACGCCATAGCCGTGCGGCACGATGCTGCGGAATTTGTAACAGCCGTTTTCGTCGGTGACGATCGTGCGGCGCATATTGAACGGCGCCTGCTTGCCGGTCGGGTCGAAGTGCGAGTAGAACCCGCGCGTATCGCAGTGCCAGACTTCGACAGTGGCATCCGGCAGCGGCATGCCATCAGAACCATAGACGGTGCCGTGCATGATCAGGGTGTGACCGTTGGCATCGGTGCCGTCGTCGAGTCGGGCAAAGCCTTTCGCGACTGGTGCGCCGGCTACATAAAGCGGCCCCTCGATCGTGCGCGGGGTCGGGTTGTCGATGCCGAGAGCCTCATCGATCGCGTCGAGGCGCTCGTCCAGGAAATGATCGAGACCGAGACCGGGCGAGATCAGTCCGGCCTGGCCGGCGGCGCCGATCTCGTTGAGCCAGGCAATGCCCGTCCAATATTCATCGGGGGTAATGTCCAGATCGTCGATCGCCTTGAACAGGTCTGACATGATCCGATGGACGATCTGCTTGACGCGCGGATTGCCGCCGTCCTTGTCCAAGCCGCTCAGGACCTCGAGAAAGTCCTGGATGTCGGGCCTGTCGAAGATCTTCACGTTCATTTTTTCCTCCTCTTGATTGAAAGTTGATGCGGCTCCGTCCTCCGCCGATCCACGCGCTATGTGTCGTCCTCGCGGATCGCGGAAGGATGCCGCAGCAGCGGTGTCACCTCGATATCCATGAATTTGAACAACGGCAGACCGGACAGGATCTCGTGGAGTTGCGTATTGTCCGGCACGTCGAAGATGCTGTAGTTCGCGTACTGGCCGGCGATCCGCCAGATGTGCCGCCACTTGCCGCTCTTCTGCAGCTCCTGCGAATAGGCCTTTTCCCGGGCCAGGATGTCGGCGGTTTCCGCCGCCGGCAGGTCATGGGGAAGGTTCACGTTCATCCGTACATGAAAGAGCATGGTCAGCCTCTTTGCCCGGCAATGCTGATTGTCTTGCGCATTCCGCCCCGAACAAAAAATGCCAGGCAGTCTTCGTCCAGTTCGATCCCCAGACCGGGTCCGTCGGGAACGGTCAGCTCAAAATCGCTGTAATCCAATGGCGTGGCGAGGATCTCTTCCGTCAGCAGCAGCGGGCCAAAGAACTCCGTGCCCCATCGCAGATCCTTTACACCGGCCATCAACTGCGCAGCCGCGATCGTGCCGATCGGCCCCTCCAGCATGGTGCCGCCATAGACACTGATCCCTCCGGTCTCCGCGATGGCGATGACCTTGGCGGCGGCGAACAGGCCGCCCGCCTGCTCGATCTTGATCGAGAACACATCGGCTGCGTGCGCCGTCACCGCTTCGAGCGCACTTTCCGGACCGACAAGCACTTCATCGGCCATCATGGCGATCGATGACACCCTTGTCAGCCGGGCAAGCGGGGCGATGCCGCAGACCGGCTGCTCCACCAGTACGCAACCCGCCTCGGCGAGTGCGGCGATCGCATTGCGTGCCTCCCGCTCCCGCCAGGCCATGTTCGCGTCGACGCGGATTGACGCCATGTCCGGCAGCGCCTTGCGGATGGCAGCCACGTGACGGATGTCCTCCTCGATCGACTTGAGGCCGATCTTCAGCTTGAAATCCTTGTGGCGGCGCCGGTCGAGCATCGCCTGCGCCTCGTCGATGTCCCTTGCGGTATCACCGGATGCCAGCGTCCAGGCAATCGGCAGGCTCTTGTGACGGCGACCCCCGAGCAACTCGGACATCGACACGCCGAGGCGGCGGGCCTGGCAATCGAGCAATGCGGCTTCGACGGCGCATTTGGCGAAATGATTGCCCTTCACTGCCTTGCGCACGCGGTCCATGGCAACCTGCACCCGCGTCGGATCGAAACCCAGGAGCAGGGGCGCGATGTATTCGTCAATCGTGATCTTCATGCCTTCCGGGCTCTCCGGTCCATAGGCGAGCCCGCCAATGGTGGTGCCCTCGCCCAGGCCCTCGACCCCGTCCGAGCAGCGCAGGCGCACGATCATCATGCTCTGGCGGCTCATGGTGACCATCGATAGTCTGTGCGGCCGGATAGTCGGCAGATCGAGTATAATAGCCTCGATCGAGACGATACGAACTTCCACGGACACCGCACTTCCTCCCTTTATTTGCAGGAAGGCTAGCGTCCTATTAGTGTCGGGTCCAAAACTATATAAGTCGAACTTTATACCCGGGAGGTATAGTAGGAATGGAATTACGCCAACTCCGCTACTTCGTGGCGGTCGCCACCGAGCGCAATTTTTCGCGCGCCGCGGAAATCCTCCATATTGCCCAACCGCCGCTCAGTCGGCAGATCCAGCAGTTGGAGGAGGAAATGGGCGTCCACCTGATCGACCGGTCCAAGCGGCCGCTGAGCTTGACGGAAGCCGGACGGTTTTTCTTCGAGCAGGCCTCGCAGATCATGGCGCGGCTCGAACACGTCCGCGAACAGACCCAAAGAATAGGAAAGGCCCAGCGCGAACGGTTCATCATCGGCTGCGTCGGCTCCACCCTCTATGGAGGCATGCCGGACCTCGTCCGGCGCATGCGTCAGCGCTGGCCCGACCTCGACATCGAGATTCTGGAAATGATGTCAACCCAACAGATGACTGCGCTTAAGGAACGCCGCATCGATCTGGGTTTCGGCAGAGTACGGTTCAATGACAGGGAAGTGGAACGGCTGACGCTGCGAGAGGAGCGACTGGTCGTAGCCTTTCCGAAGGGCCATCCGAAATCTCTCAGCAAGGAGCCCATCGACCTTTCCGAACTCGAAGGCGAATCGCTGATCATCTATCCCTCGGCCCCCCGGCCAAGCTTCGCGGACGAGACACTGAACCTGCTCGGTGAGATCAGCGTCCATCCAAGCCATGTCGAGGAAGTTCGTGAGATTCAGACCGCGCTCGGTATGGTCGCGGCCGGTGCCGGCCTGTGCATCATCCCCGCGGCCTCGCAGCGCCAACGGCCGGACGATGTCTGCTATCGTATGATTGCCGACGAGAAGGCCACCTCGCCCGTTATCATGAGCTATCGGCGTAACGAAGCGGGCGATCGGATCGACGAGATAAAACAGATTATCCGCGAAATGTATGCCGACAATCCACCCTGGCTCCAGCTCTCCAGTGTTCGTCTGGACGCGCTAGAGAGCGGAAGAAAATAGACAACCATCGATGGATTAATATTCGAATGCCCGCCGTGACGCTGTCGTTCCCGACGATACATTACGCGATCGTTTTGGCCCAGAACGCGAACATCCTCCGCAACAAGCCGTGCACAGGGCTCGTAATGTTGCTGCCGCTGTGCGATGACGCCGGACGCAGGCTGTTTTTGGCCCGAAAGCGGTCGTTGATCAACTCTCTCCTACTATGGGAGCTGGGCTTCGATTGCCGACTTGTCTATTACTGACCAAACTGAGCTGATCTTCGATCCTACGAACTCGTAGAAAACGTGCTCCGTAAAGGATACTCGACGTCCATTGACGCGCAGGCCCAAGAACTCGCCTTTCGGGGAGCAATCGAAGAAAAGGCGGGCTGCAAGGCGCGGCGGCTCACAGACAAGCAGTTGGACGTTGAACTGCAAATCCGGAATGTCTACGAAGTCCTTCACCAGCATTTCCCGGTAGCCCGATAGCCTTAGCAGCCGACCGTTATGCTGTACGTCGTTCTCAACGAAACGGCCAAGCTCGTCCCAGGCTTGCCGGTTGAGGCAATCCAAGTAGGCACGATATATATCGACGAGGTCTCCGGTCATGGACGTCTCCTTTTGCCGAAAGGCCCAAAAGCTACCCGATCTTCAACGTCAAGAGATAGCGCACTGCCCTCTTCCGCATATGCGGCGGTTCGCGCCTCTATTGGGCAGCATGGTTCTTCCCGTAGGAGCTTATCTGTCGCTTGCATTTATTTGGTGTCTTCCGAAGCCGGCGAAGCGACTCCTCTTCAACTGATCATTGCCCGTGTGGGCAAGGACCGGTTTCTGCTGGCTTCCTGCCGAAGGCATCGAGCGGTATCGCGTCAGCGATGCACAAAACGTGATCACCCGGCGAGCGTTTTGGTTCCAACAGCACTTCCGGTTTCAGAGGTGCCTACCACGAACAACCATCGGTGGGACGGTATGGCAAGACCGACGCTGCGAAAGTTGGACGCGGGAAAGCGAAAAAGCCTGCAAACCATAGCGCCGCAGAGATTTTGAAAGATCTTGCCTCACTTGCTTTCTAGCCTGTAAAATGCTACCTATAGATGAAATATTGGGAGACGCAGCTGGCAGTGTCGCAACCAGCTGACGATCAACGCCGTACGAAAGGCGGTCGCAACTCCGCAGTTTCGACGGCGCAAGAAGGCGGTTCGATTGCATCGAGGAGCGACCATCTTGCGCAAGGATTATATGTCGCGCCGCCGGCGGCGCTTCATCAGGAGGCAGTGCTATGTCTGAGGAAGTCGATCGCACGGGCGCGAAAAATGAGAGTGAAGTCGTAGCCCTGTCGAAAACACTTGCCTGGACATGCGGCGTGATCGCGCAAAGCGGCCCCGAGGAGCGACAGCGGATCGCGGCCGCCTATAGGCAAGCCCAAACCCTGATCGCCGGCATCCCGCTCGAGGGCGGTGACGCCCGCAGGCGGATCGTCGCCTGCATTGAGCGGTCAGATACCTATCGCGCGGCCGAGGACATCGCCTGCGTCGGCTGGATAATGACTGCCATCCAGGAGCGGGTGAACGAACGGGATCTTCCCCACTGGCGCCAGCTCCGCAAGGTTATCAAACTGGCCTTGAAACTCTTGGTCCAGCCGGAGGCTACCGTGCATTGAAGTGTAAGGCGGGATGGCGAGTGCTCTCGACGCGACGGCCGAGCCGGTGACGAAGAAGCAATGTTTCATCAGGGCGGTTCTGTTCGATCTCATGACCCGGAGATGTCGATGCCCATGCCAAAAAATTCACTCTCCTCTACGACAGGGAAGGCCCGATTCGGTTTCGCCCCGCTATGATCTGATGCCCACGCGGCTCGATCCCCATCTGACAGATCTGCTTGCCTTCAGCATTGGCGAAGCGACAAAGCTGACCGACCTCGACCTGGCGGATCTTGCAGCATTTTTGAATTGGGGATCGTCTCACCGCGCGCACAACTCGCCTCACACAAGACTGACCCGGGAAATTTCAGCAGGGCTTGCGGTCGAGCTGCCGAGGCTTGATCGGACTGGCTGTTCCGCCGTTTCAAGTCGTTCAACTCGAAAACCCTCATCGACTGGTCAACAGAATTCGCAAAGAGCTGATGCTGGATCGACAGCGACTACGCCCTCCACTCCTATCTAATGCTGTCTCGTAGCAGTGAGGCCCATTGCAATAAGGACAGATCGCTTTTCGTTTTACTCGCTCAAAGCATCAGTCCGCTAGAGACCAGTCTGATCGCACCTTGCCGTTGTGTTCGCCCAGCCTAGGCGACTTGTGATGCGAGTTCAGTGCCGCCCCTGAAAAGATGATTGGCGTTCGGATGCCCGGTATTCCTTCATTGTCCACCGCCATCTTCCTATGCGCGACTTGCGGGTCGGCGAATACGTCTTCCACGGTATTGATCGGCCCGGCGGGAACGCCCACACGCGCCAGGTCGGCCAGCAAATCCGTCCGTTTGAAAAGCTTTGTCTGCGCTTCCATCACCGATGTCAGTTCCTCTCGATGACGCACTCTGTCCGCGTTTGTCTTGAAACGGGCGTCGGCGGCCACAGCGAAAAGCCGGAGAACATCGCATATGCGTGCGAACTGACTGTCGTTTCCGCAGGCGATAATGATGTTGCCGTCGGATACCGGGAATACCTGATATGGCGCGATGTTGGGATGCGCATTGCCGAGCCGCGTCGGCGCCTTTCCCGAGGCCAGAAAATTCATCGCCTGGTTGGCCAGCACCGCGACCGTGCTGTCCAGCAGGGCCATATCGATATGCTGTCCCTCCCCCGTGCTGTTGCGGAGGATCAATGCGGCCTGGATGGCGATGACCGAATAGAGGCCGGTGAAGATATCGCCGAACGCCACGCCGATTTTCTGCGGCTCGCCGTCTGGCTCACCAGTCAAATCCATGATGCCCGCCATGCCCTGAACGATGAAATCATATCCTGCCCGGCCGGCATATGGGCCGGTTTGGCCAAAGCCGGTAATCGAGCAGTAGATCAGCGTGGGATTGATCGCCTTCAGGCTCTCGTAATCGAGACCGAACTTCTTCAGTCCGCCTACCTTGAAGTTCTCGATGACGACGTCCGCGTTCGCGATCAGTGCACGAACCCTTTCGACGTCTTCCGCCGACTTGAAATCCGCCGTGATGCCCAGTTTTCCGCGATTGCAGCTATGGAAGTAGGCTGCCGCGACATCCTCCCCATCCTCGATGAAGGGAGGCCCCCAGCGGCGCGTATCGTCGCCCTCCGGGCTTTCCACCTTGATGACGGTCGCTCCCAGGTCGGCAAGTGTCTGTCCAGCCCACGGACCGGCCAGGATACGGGCCAGCTCCACCACCCGAACGCCTTCAAGCGGAAATTGCATCGGTACTCCCTGATCATTGCTAAGCTCGCCGATCCGCCTCACATATTCGGGTAGACCGGCCCCTCGCCGCCCTGCGGCACCACCCAGTTGATGTTCTGGTTCGGGTCCTTGATGTCGCAGGTCTTGCAGTGGACGCAGTTCTGGGCGTTGATGACGAAGGTGTCCTTGCCGTCCTTCTCCACCCATTCATAGACCCCGGCCGGACGGTAGCGGGTTGACGGTCCGGCATAGACGTCGAGCTCCGAGGCCTTCTGCAGCTGAAAGAGAGAACGCTGCCTTTATTCGGGAGATCGCCTGCTCAGCCGTCTCGCCCGGCATTTTGCCGGTTTCGACCTGCCACCTGAAATATCCGGCACTCGTTTCGATGCTCGCCCGGATTCGAGCTTTATCGAGATCGTAAACAAAGGCCTCATGCCCATGTTTCGCCACGACTTCCGCGATGCCAGTCCCCATCTGGCCGGCGCCAATGACGGCGACGGTAGAAAGCTCATTCGCAATAGGCATGCTGCCTCTCGGTGATTTGTAAGTTGAAGCACGATCTGCGCCAAACAGACGATGGGGAATTAGAAGAATGCCTGGAGGCCAGTCTGCGCACGCCCAAGGATCAGCGCATGGACGTCGTGGGTGCCCTCGTATGTGTTGACCGTCTCCAAGTTCTGCGCGTGGCGCATGACATGGTATTCGATCTGAATGCCGTTGCCGCCATGCATATCCCGGGCTTGCCGCGCTATTTCAAGCGCCTTTCCGCAGTTGTTGCGTTTGACGATCGAGATCATTTCCGGGGCCATCTTGTGCTCATCCATCAGGCGGCCGACGCGAAGCGAGCCCTGCAGTCCAAGCGCGATCTCGGTCATCATATCGGCGAGCTTCTTTTGATAAAGCTGCATCCCCGCAAGCGGTTTGCCGAACTGCTTGCGGTCCAGACCATATTGACGGGCGCGGAACCAGCAGTCCTCGGCAGCTCCCATGACGCCCCAGGAGATGCCGTAGCGGGCACGGTTGAGGCAGCCGAACGGCCCCTTCAGACCGGAAACGCCGGGCAGAAGCGCATCCTCGGTGACTTCGACACCATCCATTACGATTTCGCCTGTGATCGAGGCACGCAGCGAAAGCTTACCGCCGATCTTCGGCGCCGAAAGCCCCGTCATGCCCTTTTCGAGAACGAAGCCGCGTATTTCGTTGTTATGAGCCTCAGACTTTGCCCAGACGACGAAAACATCGGCAATCGGCGAGTTCGAGATCCACATCTTGGAGCCCCGCAATCGATAGCCGCCTTCGATTTTCTCCGCGCGGGTTTTCATGCCGCCGGGATCGGAGCCCGCGTCGGGTTCGGTCAGGCCGAAACAGCCGATCAGCTCACCCGTGACGAGGCCCGGCAGATACTTTTTCTTCTGCTCGTCAGAGCCGTAGGCGAAGATCGGGTAAATGACCAGCGAGGACTGCACGCTCATCATCGATCGATATCCGGAGTCGATGCGCTCGACCTCGCGAGCGATCAGGCCGTAGGCGACGTAGGATGCGTTCGCGGCTCCGTACTCTTCCGGCAGCGTCACACCGAGAAGGCCGGTCTGCCCCATTAACCTGAACAGTTCCGGGTCGGTCGTTTCGTCGAGATAGGCCTCCTGGACGCGCGGCAGGAGTTCGGATTCTGCGAAAGCCGCGGCGGACTCGCGGATCATCCGTTCATCTTCGGTCAGCTGATCATCGAGCAGAAAGGGGTCATTCCAAGAAAAGGCCAAGATCGTCATCCTCCCGTTGAGGTTTTCGGCGGTTCGATTTGATGGAATTAGAACCGTTTTTCCGGCATTGAGAAAGCGAGGTTTACTCATCAGCCTATGAGTTATAGTAATAGCTGATGGCAAACCTGTCACGAAGACTCCTCCCCTCGACCTCCGCTCTCGCGGCTTTCGATTCCGTCGCGCGGCTAGGCACCTTCTCTGCGGCAGCTGAGGAGCTTTCCTTGACGCAGGGCGCTATCAGCCGGCAGATTGCCGCGCTTGAACAACAACTGGGCGTTTTGCTGTTCGAGCGCACGAGCCGTGGTGTCAACCTCACAGAGGCCGGCACCGATTATGCGCGAGCCATTGCCAGCGCTCTGGCGGAAATTCGTTCCGCTTCATTGCAGGTCATGACCAAACAGCATAACGATCAACTCAATCTTGCCATCTTGCCAACATTCGGAACCCGCTGGCTGATGCCACGCATTCCGCGATTTGTCGCCAGACACCCGCAGATCACCTTGAACTTCGCGACGCGCATAGGGATATTCGATTTCGACCGCGACGACATCGACATGGCAATCCATATCGGCCAGCCTGACTGGCCGGGGGCGGAAATCACATTTCTGATGGAGGAGATGGTAGCGCCGGTCGCGTCCCCGTCTTTTCTGATTTCGCATCCCATCTTGGAGGCTGAGGATCTGCTTCGCCTGCCGCTGCTGCAGATGACATCCCGTCCTGGGGCCTGGAGCCATTTTTTCGAGAGCCTCGAGATCAGCGGCACCCCATCGCAGGCGATGCGGTTCGAGCAGTTCAGCAATGTTGCCCAAGCCTGCATTGCCGGGCTGGGGCTCGCGTTGATGCCGCTTTTCCTCATCGACTCCGAGCTTGCGAATGGCCAGCTCGTTCAAGCCCTTCCGCATCAGGTCAAAAGCCCCAGCGCCTACTATGCGGTCGCGCCGCTCAGCAGGAAGAATTTGCGTCCGGTCGTGGCGTTTCGAGCATGGCTTATCGAAGAGATCGCGCGTTACCAGCAATCGCTGCCGGCTGATGGAGGAACTCGGCTGCAATAGCAGCTGGTGCAGGGCCCATTCGACCCTTCGCTCATGTTCGATTGCAAGCGTTCAAGGGGCACTCGACGTTGCTGATCCACGGCCCTTGATTGGTGCCCAAAGACGCCAGTCAGGGGGAACCTACTTGATCCTAAGATCCGGCCACTTTCGTCGCCGCAACAGTTATTAGCACAAAGAGATTTCCGCTCTCTCCGTTCTAATTATTAGAACGATGAATTCCTGAGCGATTTATAACTTTCTTTCGACAAAATATTGCGTTTGAAATCAAAGCGCAATGGCTTGAGGGCTCGATCGTACCTCAACGCGAAGCTCATCCTGCCTAATTTTCAATCACGTATAAAATTTCATCAAAACTCTTGCAAAAAGCGGCTTCTGCATGAGACAAAGAGCTCGCGGGTAGAAGCGGTCTGAACCATGGTTCTGGACATTGCTCGGCAGGTAAATCTGTCGAGGAGTGTCCAAATGCAAGGGAAAATCAGCGATCTCGCCCCGAAATCCGCCGAGATCGACACCGGATTCGACCAGCTTCGCACGCATCGCTGCTTTGCATGCCTGAGAAGCAAGCGCCCCGAAAAACGCGATTGCGCGATCGCCAGGCTCGTTGCGAATGGCTTCCATCCGGAGCGCGTCGCTAATCTCCGTCCGTACTTAAAAACAGAACACTGATTGCGAAAGGTCGACCCATGTCCCGCACCAAGCTTGCTTTCTATGCACTTGCCGCAACCCTTTCTGCCGGCGCAGCATCAGCCGCCGACAAGGTCATCTTTCAGCTTGACTGGCTGCCGGGCGGCGACAAGGCGCCGATCTATGTCTGCATCCATGAAGGCTTCTGTTCGGAGGCCGGCCTCGAGGTGGAAATTGCCTCCGGTCGCGGCTCGACCGACGCCATCTCGCGCCTGGCCGCTGCATCCTCCGACATCGGTGTTTCGGATATCGGCGCCCTGATGGCCGCCCGCGCCAATGAAGGCGTGAAGGTCACGGCCGTCATGTCGCTGTTCAACAAGGGACCGCATGCCTTCTACGTCGCCAAGGGCGGCTCGATCGCAAGCGTTGCCGACGTCAAGGGCAAGACGATCGCGACGTCGCCATTCACATCGTCCAATGTCTATCTGCCACTGGTGCTCAAGGATGCCGGCATCGACATGGCGGATGTCAAGCTCATCAAGGCCGATCCCGGCGCACTCGGCCCGATGCTGATGACCGGCAATGCCGACGGCATCATCGCCTGGATGACCGACCTGACGCGCTACAGCAATCAGGGCAAGGAGGCCGGCAAGGAGATCATTGCTTTGCCGTGGTCCGCAGCCGGTCTCGAGCTCTATTCCGCATCCCTCATCGCCAGCGACGGTTTCCTTGCCAAGCGTCCGCAAGTCGCAGCCCGCTTCGTCACGGCGTACAAGAAATCCGTCGAGTTCGCCAAGGACAACCCGGAGAAGGCTGCCGCCGCTGTTACCGCCATCGTACCGGAACTCAGCTCGGAAGATGTTCAGGGCTCGCTCAAGGACACGCTGCCGCTCATCTTCAACGAGGTAACGGAGAAGGACGGCCTCGGTGTCTTCGAAACCGCCCGCCTCGCCGAAACCTGGCACCGTGTCTCCGAAGCACAGGGCATCGATCCGGTCAAGCTCGATCCGGAAACCATGGTCAACCGCACCTTTGCCGCAACGGAGTAAACGTCATGGCGATACCCGCTATCCGCTTCGCCAGGCTGGGGCAGGTTTTCGAGACCCGATCCGGACGCACGGAAGCACTGCGCGACGTCAGTTTCGATGTGGCCCGGCATGAGTTCGTCTCGATCCTGGGCCCTTCGGGCTGCGGGAAATCGACACTCCTGCGAATGATCGCCGGCCTGCTGAAGCCAACGTCCGGCTCGGTTGACGTCTTCGGCCTGCCGGTCGATGCACCCCGTGACGATATCGGCATCATCTTCCAGAAGCCGACGCTGCTTCCCTGGGCCACTGTCGAAGACAATGTCGTGTTTCCCGCACGTCACAAGACCGGCCGGGTAACGGCAGAGGAACGCGAGCGGGCGGGCGAGCTCCTGAGGATGGTCGGACTTTCCGGCTTCGAGAAGCGCTTGCCGGACGAACTGTCCGGCGGCATGCAGCAGCGCGTCGGCATTGCCCGCGCGCTGCTCATGGACCCGGACATTCTGCTGATGGACGAGCCCTTCTCGGCGCTGGATGCCCTGACGCGCGAAGTGATGGGCTTCGATCTGCTGCGCATCTTTTCCGAACGTCCGAAGACGGTGGTCTTCATCACGCATTCCGTTAGCGAGGCGGCGCTTTTGTCCGACCGCGTTTTGGTGATGACGGAAAGACCCGGCTCCATCCTCACCGAAGTCACCGCCCCCGTCGGCCGGCCGCGCGGCCCCGAAACTGCAAAGGACAAGGCGATCTATGACCTCTCCGATTATCTCCGCGATCTCCTCCTCAACCGTCACGCGGCATGACGCCATGCAGAGCCGTACGCCAGTCGCCTTCTTCAAGCAGGTGCTGGCATTGCCGGGCATCACGACGATTGCAGCCCTCATCGGCGCCGTCATCCTGTGGGAAGCGGCAGCGCGGCTCCTGTCAATCCCGACCTATCTTCTGCCCCCGCCAAGCGCGATCCTCGGTTCGTTCTCGTCCATCGGCTTCGAGCGCTGGGTGGGCCACATCGCCGCGACGTTGCGGGTGGCACTGATCGGCTACGCGATGTCCATCGTCATCGCCATTCCGCTCGCGGTCGTCATGATGCGCTCGCCGTTCCTGTCGCGAACGCTCTATCCGCTGCTCGTCGTCGTGCAGTCGACGCCGGTGGTGGCGATCGCGCCGATCATCATCGTGGTGCTCGGAGCCGGCGATGCGCCGCGCATCGTCATCACCTGTCTCATCACGTTCTTTCCACTCGTCGTATCCACGGCAACCGGCCTTGCAGCGACCCCACCGGAACTGATTGAACTATCGCGAAGCTTGCGCGCCTCGGGCTTTCGCGAGACCACCCAGATCCGTCTGCCGTTTGCGGTGCCTTACATCTTCTCGGCTCTGAAAATCTCGATCACGCTTGCCGTCATCGGCGCCGTGGTTGCGGAGTTCTGCGCATCCGAAGCCGGCGTGGGTTATTTCATTCAGCTGTCGACCTCGCTGTTCAAGCTGCCGCAGGCCTGGGCTGGCCTGCTGGTGCTCGCTGCGATGTCGCTCCTGCTGTTTCAGGCCGTGGTCCTGACGCAGAAGCTCCTCTTCCCCTGGAGTGTGCCGAAGAACAGCTGACTCATCCGGAGTCGAAGCAGTCGGGCTCTGCCCCGACACTGCCCCTCAACCGCCGGTCCGCCGGCGTTCACCCAGGAGAATGGTATGAATATCCAGACAGACACCCTCGCCGAACTCGCCAAGGAAGCGACTATCGGCGGCATGGGCACGACCGTGGACCGGGAAATCCCCGTCATCGACCTTGCCGACTTCGACAACCGAAAGTACGAGATCGCCGATGCGTTATGGCACGCCTCGGTTGAGATCGGCTTCTTCCAGGTTTACAATCACGGCATCGCCCAGGATGAGATCGACGCGGCCTTCGATACGGCATGGACGTTCTTCGAACTGCCGACCGAGGTGAAGGCAAAAACCCCGATGCCGAAGGGCATCAATGCCGGCTGGGAATTCAAGGCGCAGGTCCGCCCCTCAACCGGCACGCCGGATAACAAGGAAAGCTTCCAGCTCACCCGCCCGGACATGGTCCGTCTCAACCTGTGGCCAAGCGAAGACGATCTTCCGGGTTTCCGGGAAAAGATGCTCCGCTTCGAGCGCCAGAATTGGGAACTCGGTATGCGCATCCTCTCCTGCTTCGCGCTGAAGATGGGCTTTGCCGAGGATTTCTTCACAAAGGCGCACGATCCCTCTTCGGATCAGTACCAATCGACGTTGCGGCTCATCCACTACATGTCGATGGAAGGCGCCAAGCCGGAAGACTTCACGTCGTGGCGTGCCGGCGCGCATTCGGATTTCGATTGCCTGACAATCCTTCACCAGAAGGAAGGCGAAGGCGGGCTTCAGGTGTGCCCGGGAAAGGATGCGGCCCTGCACGAATGGACGGACGTGCCGCCGCGCAAGGGATATATCACCTGCAATATCGGCGACATGCTGATGCGCTGGTCGGACGACCAGCTGCAGTCGACGCTGCACCGGGTGCGCATGCCGCGCAAGGACGAGTATATGGGCCGCCGCCTGTCCCTGCCCTTCTTCTGCCAGGCAAACCGCGATGCCGTCATGCAGGGTCCGCTTGGCAAATACGAGGCGATCACGGCCGGCGAATACCTGACCCGACGCATCAACGCCAATTTCACCAAGAAGTAACGTTGAAGATGGTCCGTTGCGGTGACATCGTAAAACAGTCAATCCGACCCCCGTCAGGCAACGGACCAATCATGCTTCATGGACGCGCGCTGCGCTACATCGACGAGGTGGCCCGACAGGGCTCCATCCGCAAGGCGGCGAAGACATTGCACGTCGCCGCCTCTGCGGTGAACCGCTACATCCTGGAGCTTGAGGAAGAGCTGCAGGCGCCCATCTTCGAGCGCCTGCCGCGCGGCCTGCAGCTTACGAGTTCCGGCGAGATCCTCATCCAGCACATTCGCGAGACATTGCAGGCGCATCAGCGGATGCGAGCGCAGATCCAGTCCCTCAAGGGGCTCGATCGCGGCGAGGTGATATTGGCGACCATGTCGACGCTTGCCGCCGGCCGCATCGCCGAGATTGTTGCCGCCTACCGCGAAGAACATCCGCACGTCAGGCTGCGGATCATGGTCGGCGACCGGACGACCGTCGCGGAAATGGTGGCACTCGGCCAGGCCGATCTCGCCATCGCCTATAACCTGTCGGACGATACCCGCCTGCAGCGCGCCGCCGAATTCCGCCATGCGCTGGGAGCGGTCGTCGCCCCTGAGCATCCACTCGCAACCCGCAAGACCGTTCGCATGTCGGACTGCCTCCTCTATCCGCTGGTTCTGGCGGATCGATCGCTGTCGCTGCGCGAGGTCGTCGAGGCAACGGCACCGGCGCGTGCCACACTTGTTCCCGTCGTCGAGACCAATTCCATGGAGCTGATGAAGCGCTTGGCCCGGACGGCCCCGCATATCACCTTCCTCAACCGGCTCGACGTCGACCGCGAGATGGCTGCCGGCGAACTGGTCTTCATTCCGCTTACTGGAACCGGCTCGCTGCAAAGGCTCAATATCCTTCACCGCGCCCGCGGCTCGCTTTCGCCTGCCGGCAGCCATTTCATGCAATTCGCGCAGGAGCGCCTGCTCGCCTCGTTCGACGAGAGTTGACCGCCTCAGCAACCCATCCGATAAAGACCCTCACCATGAACGATCTTTCCCTGTTTCCAAGCCTTGCCGCCCGTCTGGCGAGACCAGAACGCATTCGCCTTGCAAAAGCACGCGTGCCGGTCGCGCTGCTTTTCGATGATGTGCCGGGTGCAGAGGTGGATCGAGACGGTTCAGCTCTCGTCGATATTCTGATCGAGGATGGCAGGTTTGCCGCCCTGACGCCCGCCCTCCCCGAAAGCGGCGAAGAGACCGTCGCCCTTGACGGCCGCCATGTCTGGCCGCTTCTGATCGATGCGCATGCCCATCTCGACAAGGGCCACACCATCGGACGAGCACCGGATTCCGGCGGCACGCATCCAGGCGCCCGCGCCGCAACGACGGCAGACCGCCTCGCCTACTGGAATGCGGACGACCTTATGCGGCGGATGGAATTCGGCCTTGCTACGGCCGACGCCCATGGCGTAGTGGCCATCCGCACCCATCTCGACAGCCACGAAGGGCAGGCGGATATCACCTGGAACGCCTTTGCCCAGGCGCGCGAACGCTGGAAAGGCCGCGTCACCTTGCAGGCAGCCGGCCTCGTGCCGCTCGATGCCTATCGCGACGACTACGGTGCGCGCCTTGCCGATATCGTTGCTGGCCATGGCGGTTTGCTCGGCGGCGTGACCCGCGCCTCCGGGGGAACGCATGGTTCGAGCCTCGACGATATCGACCTGCTGCTCGACCAGCTGTTTGCGCTGGCGAAGGAACGAGAACTGGATGTCGATCTGCATGTCGATGAGGCTGCACAGGCCGATGCGCTGCCGCATGTGGCGCGCGCCACCATCCGCCACGGTTACGAGGGGCGCGTCACGTGCGGCCACTGCTGTTCGCTTTCGCTTCTGAGCGAGGACGAATTGCGCGAGAGGATCTCGCTGATCGCCGATGCCGGCCTTTCGATCATCACGCTGCCAACCGTCAACATGTATCTCCAGGATCGCGAAGCTGGCCGCACCCCGCGCTGGCGCGGGGTCACGCCCATGCAGGAACTGCGCGCGGCCGGCATTCCGGTCGCGGCCGCAGGCGACAATTGCCGCGACCCGTTCCACGCCTATGGCGATCATGACATGCTCGACACCTGGCGGCAATCGGTGCGCATCCTGCATCTCGACCACCCCTACGCGGATGCGACCGCGCTTGCCGGCCCGACACCGGCCGGCATCATGGGCATCGACGCCGGCACCATCGGCATCGGTCGTTCGGCTGACCTGATGATCCTGGAAGCCTGGAGCCTCGACCAGGTTATCGCCCGCCCGCACTCGGACCGAGTCATCCTCCGCCGCGGCATCTTCGCCAACAGGGCATTACCGTCCTACAGCATGCTCGCTGATTTCCAGTTGGCCTGAGCCCGGATCCGCTCCCGTCCACGAAACAATAAAGGGGGGCCGGCGAAGCTCGCCGGTCCCCTTGGCTATTAAGTCCTGATATCCACTACTGACGGCCTATTCGAGGCCGTCCGGCGCCGGTGCCGCTCTCCGTGCCTGGACCTTCCAGCACCGACGTGACGAGCAGCGTGGCTGGGTTGTTTCAGCAGCCCGATCCGTGATCGGCATTTTGCCTACGCTCTCGTCCTTTGGCGGAAGCCCTCGGATGCTTGCGCAATCCCTCGGCTCGTTCGAAGGAGTTCGGTGTCGATCGTGCCGGGTGCGACTGCATTGTCGCGGATCCCGTCGTCATCGACCGCTAAGAAATTCGATGGCGGGATGCTGTTCCGCGACAGGAAAAAGGATGCCAACATGATGTCGAACTTCCAGCCCTGCTTTCGGCAGGTGGCGTCTGTAGCCTTTATCACTTCACCAACGCTATTCCCGCGTCAAAGCATACTGATTATGAACGGTTACCGTTCCTCAGGCGGTTTGAGTTGGCGAAACTGCAGCAACAATAGAAGGTCGTAAACAATCTTCAGCACGGCACAGATGACGAGGGGCGAAGATCGATAGGTTGCAGCAAAGAGAGCACCTGCAAGGGCGGGACTGGCCGCTGCGGCCAGACTGCGCGGCGCGGATGTGAAGCTCGCGGCCGCGGCCCGCTCCGCCTCCGTCACAACCGCCATCACATAGGAAGAGCGCGTCGGCACATCCATCTGCGAGAGCGCCGCCCGGACCAACAGCAGGGCTAGCGCCATGGGCAAGGTGGGCGCGAACGCCGCCAACAGCAGGGCAATGCTTGACGGGATATGGGTGAACACCATGGTGTTGATCAGCCCGATGCGCCGCGACAGCCATGCGGCCACAGGAAACGAGAACGCCGATAGCACGCCCGTCCAGAAGAAGAATACCCCAGCCTCGGAGAGCGACAGATCGAAACGCTCGAACAGCCACAAGGCCAGCAGCGACTGAACGACGAAGCCGCCTGCGAAGGCGTCGAGGCTGAACAGAGCTGCGAGCTTCAGAACGATGGCGCGCGAGGGTCCGAGCGCGGCTTTGGCGGATTCGTGACTGACCATTCGCTTCGGTAGGCGGGCATAAAGAAGGCCGCCGGCAATGCCCACGAGCGAATAGAGCACGAACATCAGCTTGATGGCGGTCAGTCGTTCGAGCCCGATGACGGTTGAGAAATCCGGCAGGGCGGCCGCGAGCGCGCCGGCGGCGCTGGCGAGTGCCCCGATGAGGCTGTAACGGGCAAACACCCCCGTCCGCTCCGCATCGGTCACTTCGCGGGTGAGCGCCGCGTGCTCCAGCGGAATGAAGACACTCACGCTGCCGGCCGACGGATTGATCGTGCCGGCAAATGCAATTACCAGCAGCAGCAAGTAATCGTGCGCCAGGGACATCGCGACGCCCGTGGCCGTCGTCAGACTCGCGGCGGCCAGGAGCATCCAGCGAAGGTCGTAGCGCGCTCCGAGGAAGCCGATCGCAATCGTCAAGAGCGCAGAGCCAAAGAGCGATGCCGTCGCAATGATGCCGACCTGCAGCGGAGAAAATCCGAGAGCGAGCAGATAGACCGGCAACAGGATAGCGACGAAGCCGTCGCCGAAGTCACGCAAGGCGCGCGCTCCGAAAAGATATGTCGCAGGGTGGGTGCTTCGAACTAATCTCACTGTTTCCTTTCGCCCGCGCGCTCCTGTGTTCCTTTCACTAGCGTTTACGAGATCATGAGCGTCCAGATCATACCGGCGACGGCGCAGGCCAGCAGCGTCGCGATGACTGACGCGCGGAACCGGAAGATTGCAACCCCTGCAGCCAGGGTCAGCGCGAGCGACGGCAGAACCAGCGAGCTCAGGACAGGCACTTCGAGCGAGAACCGTCCGATGTCCCAGGCCACCACCTCCGCAAACAGCGTGTGCAGGCCGAACCAGACGGCAAGGTTGAGGATCACCCCGACGACGGCGGCGGTGATCGCCGACATCGCACCCGTCAAGGCGATATTGCCTCGCAGCCGTTCAATGAAAGGCGCGCCGAGGAAGATCCAGAGGAAGCAGGGAACAAAGGTCACCCAAGTCGTCAGGATTGCCGCGAGCGTCGCCGCCATCATCGGGTTCAGCGAACCGGGATCGCGATAGGCTCCCATGAAGCCGACGAACTGGACCACCATGATCAGCGGACCCGGCGTCGTCTCCGCCATGCCGAGGCCATCGAGCATCTCACCAGGTCTCAGCCAGCCATAATGCTGGACCGCTTCCTGCGCGACATAAGCGAGCACGGCATAGGCTCCGCCGAAGGTCACGACCGCCATCTTGCTGAAGAACAGTCCGATCTGGGTGAAGACGCTGTCCGGTCCGAGGAAGACGACGAGGAGCGCCAGTGGCACCAACCACAGCGAAAGGAACACCGCCGATACCCGAAGGGACCAGGCGAGATTCGGGCGAGCATGGACCGGCACCTCCTCGCCAAGGACAGAGTCCTCGTCCTTGAGAATTGGGCCGCTGCCCGCTTTGTGGCCGCCACCGATCCGGAAGAGCGGGGAACCGAAGCGGCCGCCGATATAACCGACAATACCCGCCGCCAGGATGATCAGCGGGAAGGAAACCTGAAAGAAGAAGATCGCAATGAAGGCTGCCGCAGCGATGGCGATCATCAGCCAGTTCTTCAGCGCCCTGCCGCCGATCCGGAACACTGCCTGGACGACGACGGCAAGCACCGCCGCCTTGAGGCCGAAGAACAGCCCTTCGATGACGCTGACATTGCCGAAGGCGGCGTAGATGTAGCTTAAGCCCAGGATAGCAAGGAAGCCGGGCAGCACGAACAGCGTGCCGGCGACGAGGCCGCCGGCTGTCCTGTGCATGAGCCAGCCAATGTAGACGGCAAGCTGCTGTGCTTCCGGACCGGGCAGCAGCATGCAGTAGTTGAGCGCGTGCAGGAACCGGTGCTCGCCGATCCAGCGCTTTTCATCGACGAGAATGCGATGCATGACTGCGATCTGGCCGGCGGGTCCGCCGAAGCTTAAGGCCGCGATCCTCAGCCACACTCGCAATGCTTCACCAAAAGGAATGCCATGAGCGTATTGCTGCCGCCGCACTGTGTCAGCGGCGGCCTTTCTGACTATCTCGGTCATCTTAGACCCCTTTCTTCGGCGAGGGCCAGTTGTGAGGCAAGCTTTTCGGGGGAAATTTCAAGAAGTGACGGCATAACGCGTCCTCCGTCTAGCGGTTGAATGGACGCGATGCTTCGGCTGTCGCCTCGTGGGGTGATCGCAGCCCCATGCGCGATGTTTTCCTCGCTTGGCCCAGAGTTGTCAAGCGGTGGAACCCTCAGGTGGTCGCATGAATGTCGTGCTCAGCAGAAGGTCCGAGCAGCCGTTGATTACCTGCGTCGTCCGGTTAAAGCCTGGTGCGACGGCGATATGTTCTGCAATGGAAAGCCAGCCAGCGATGCCGTCCAGATCACCCAAAGCCCGCTGAAGACTCCCAAGGATCGCCGGCGTCGATAGCCTCGCGGCCTCGTAGGCCTGCTCGGGCGACACCTCGCTCCCAACTTTGCCGGGCGGCACGAGCGTGCCGTTTGCTCGCTGGGGGCCGTGTCCTGATGCGTGGGCGATTTTGCAGCGCCGGGCTAGGGCGCAACCTTACGATCCTGACACCCGGAGGGCTGGAGGAATTCTTCGTTGAGGGGCCGCACGCGAGTTGCGCATTCCTGACCAGGTAACCGAAGTGGCGGAACTCGCGGGCCGCTATGGGATCGAGTTTCCGTGGACCGGCCAAGTGGAGCGTCGGAAGCCCCATCCGATGGTCGGCTCAGACAGCAAGATTCCACCCGCTGCCGTCCCTCGGCGTGGTGCTCTGAAGCCGAGAGGCGCCACTGACGTTTCTTCACCTTCTCCGCCAGGGCGTTCGCCTTTTCGAAAAAGTGACCTCGCGGCAGCTAGCAAACCTTTCGCAGGAAACGTGATGGCCTCGCTTTCGAGTGTCCGGGAACCCCACGACAGGCTCCGACGTTGTACCCGGTCTCGCGCCGTCGCAACTGGCGGATCTGTCGGCAAATAAAATGAGGAGTGTTCCAATGGTCAGTGAAGACGACCGCAAGCCACTTCATCATACGCAAAAGATGAAAACCCGCCTCGACGAGATGATCGGCCATCTGCGGGAGGACGTTGAGAAAGTCGACGAGCCACAGTTCAAAGCCATGTTCGAGACAGCCGCGGAAGTTCTCGAGGGTTTGAAAACGGCCTTCGCCCATTACGAACATCGCAGTGAAAAAGCCTGGCGCTAAGACTGCATGCGTACCACGCGGTCGCTGCTCCGCCATGCTCTTCGCGCAACCCTATTACCCAAGAGATAAGGAACTCTCGGTCGCGTGATGGGCGGTGCCAACGCCACGGTGGTGAGTACTCGGAGCCGCGCTCTACCAGCCCGTTGGTCCGCACGAGTTTGCGCTTGCGCTGACCTGCTTTGTCCTTCTCATGGCGTGGCCTCCCCTCCGTGGATCGTGGTGGTCGTCCCGGTCGGCGGCGCTGATAGGCTTCGCCTGATCTCCACTTCAGGATGGCGGCGGGCCGAATATTCGCCTGATGACGTCGTCGCCATGGGACTCGAAACACCGGCCATGGCTCAGTAAAATGCAATCCGGACGCCAGGAGTGGATTTTCGCGAACACTGCAGTCGCCTTTCGCGCTGCAGTAACAGCGGCAGGCGCATGCGGAAGAATATCTGGCCCGCGGGGGTGGTCCATTCCGCTGAATCTTATAGCCGTTCCCAAGGCTCGGCCACCTTGTCGAATTCGATGTTGATGATCGGGTCCGTGAGAACGAGCGTCTTCGACGTCCTGGAAGATGAACTCCTTGAAATATCCGCCGGGAAACAGCGTCTGGTCGATGTCCCGCAACCATTCCTCGGGCGGATTGAGCTCGAGGTCGCGCGCGAACGTGACGTCGATGTGCCGGGCGCTTGAGTTGTCGCAGCCCAAGGGGCCGACGAGCGCAACGGATATCGACGGAGACGCCTCGTGATCACTGGAACAGCCATAATGCTTGCGGGCTATCGATCGTAACGGATGCCACGTCGTTTTTTCCTCCAGAGATCAAAGACCGAGCTGCCAGATTTCGGCGGCGACAATGTTTCTCTCAGGTGCCGTAAGGCGCACTGCGCTCACCCCGTTGAAACCGGGCAGCCGCTTGGTTCCCGTCCAGCGGCCATCGTCGGCGAAGACCTCAATGGAGCCTGCATCGAGAAAGATCCGGATGGTCGACGGGCGGGCGCCGGCGGCGATATAGCGGGGAGCTGCCTTGGTATTCGCCACCGAAAAAGGAATGCTCAGCCCGTCCTTGTTCAGCTGGACCGCGACCGTCGCCCCGGGATGTTCGAGATCGAGGCGGAAAGCGTTGCCGGCTTGCCCCAGGGTTAGCAGGATCTCGACGGAGCCGTTGACGAGATCGACAGTCCGGCCATCCAGAAAACCTCCGGCATCCAGCTGGTGCTGCCGCAGGCTTTCGATGCCTGATACCGGCGGCGTGATCAGCGCGCCGCTTTGCAGTGCCAGCCGGCGCGGCAGGGTCATCGCCGTCGGCATGTCGATCTCTCTTGAGATATCCGTCCAGTTGGCAAGCCAAGCAATGCCGACCGCCCCCCCCTCGTCGACGAAGGCCTGGAACGCGTAGGCGTCGGTGCCGAAATCCAGTTCTTGTTCGAATTCAATCAAGAACCGTTGGCCATCGAACCGGCCGATGGTCGCAAGCGTCATGTTGCGCCGGCCTGTTACCGGGTCGCGGCTCGTCAGGAGACCAAAGATCAGGGCCCAGCGCGTCGAAGGGTCGCTTGCGGGACCGTCGAGGGGCACCATGCAGGGGCACTCCGCCGCTGTCATCCCGAAGCGGTTCTCGCGGTGAAGCGTGCCAAGGAAAGTCCATCCCGATGCCGCGGCCGGATCATCGGTTTCATAGAGCAGGATGACGCCGCCCTCGCGGTCTCGCGTGCCAAGCAGCATCTTCCATTTGCCGTCGGGGCCCGAGAAGACGTAAGGGTCGCGGAAGTCCCTCGTCAGGCCAAGCCCGGCGGGACGCGTCGGCAGGATCAGGTCTGCCGGGTCGACATTGACAAGATCGCGGCTGGTGGCGGTGAACTGAACCTGTTCCTCCGGTTCCCGATCCTTCATATGCTCGGTAAAGAAAATGCGAAGACCGGCTTCGTCGCCGGGAAGAGCGATCGCCGAGCCGGAAAATGCGCCGCCCCGCCCGTCGGCCCGCGCGGCGAGTTCATCCGAAGGCGGAAGAAAGATCGGGAGATGCGTCCAGCGAAGATAATCCTGCGAGACCGCATGACCCCAATGCATGTTGTTCCACCGAAGACTGTGGGGATAGTGCTGGTAGAAGAGGTGCAGCCTGCCGCCGAACCTTCCAAAACCGTTCGGATCGTTCATCCAGCCGAAGGGCGGGCGGAAATGATAGCCGCCCGGGACTGCGGGGGCGGCATTGGCAGGGCGCACATGCAGCAGCCGGATGCCCTCTTCAAGAACCCGGGGCTGAAGGAAGGCATAGAGCACCGAGACCTCGGTTGTAGCAGGATCGTAGGAGAAGACGGTGTCTCCGCCTCTTTCCAGCGTCAGCAGCCGAAACTCGAACTCATGCGGATTTGATGTTTCCACAACGCCGGCCGTGTTCCCGTCGACATGTGCCGTCAGCCTTCCCGGGGCTACGCAATGGGATGCCTTGATCCAGGCATGGACCGTGGACCCCGCGGGCAGGACGGCGCTGATCGTCTCCAGCTCCACTTCATCGGAGGCAGAAATCGCTTGGCTTGTCATCAATTCAACCTTTCACGGCAGAGCCGATAAACGAACTCACGAACCAGCGCTGGAATGCGAGGTAGAGCCCCAGGATCGGGGTCATCATCAAAACGGAGGCGGCCATCGCTCGATCCCAGTAGATGCTGTCCTGTCCGAAGAAGGTCGCGATGGCGACGGCGATCGGCCGGGCATAGTCGGTCTGCGTGACGAGGATCGGCCAGAGATACTGGTTCCAGGTCTCGATACCCATCAGGATCGACACGGTGGCGAGTGCGGGCAGGCTAAGCGGCAGGAAGATGGAGCGATAGGCCCGGAAAAAGGATGCGCCGTCGATCTCGGCCGCTTCCAGCAATTCCTTCGGCAGCTGCGCGAAGAACTGGTAGAACAGGAAGATGTAGAGGGGGCTTGCGACCCAGGGCACGATCTGCACCGCGAAGGTGTCGGACATTCCCGCTCGCGAGACCATGATCACGAGCGGCATGATGATGCTTTCCTGCGGGATCACATAGAGCGCGATCACGATGGACAGGATGATGGCGCGGCCCTTGAGCGATCCGCAGGCAAGAACGAAGCCAGCCATCGAATTCACGATCAGGCCGGAGCAAACCGTGGTGACCAGGATGATCAGCGAGTTGATGAGGTATCGTCCGAAGGCGAGTTCGCCGGAGAGGTGGCCGACTTCCGCATAGTTGGACAACGTCGGGTTCGACACCCAGAAGGCCCGGAAGCTGCCCATGTCGGCAAGGATCTGGAACCTGTCGTCCTTGAGGCTCGCCACGACCAGGAGCAGCAACGGAGAGACGATCACCAATGCGATGATGAAGATGGAGGCCGTTTGGACGCTTCGGAGAACCCTGGCGGCGGAACGAGGCCGCGCGCTGCGGGCCTGCGGGATCGAGAGAACGATATCAGACATCGAAGCGCCTCAGGAGCTGGCGCTGGATCAGCGCGATGACGAGAACGATCACGAACAGGATGACCGAGACGGCGGAGGCATAGCCCATTTTCTGCTCTTCGAAGCCGGCGCGGACCATGTAGTGCACCACCGTTTCGGTGCTGCTCTTCGGTCCGCCCTGCGTGAGAATGGCGACCTGGGTATAGAGCTTGAAGGCCTGGATGGTCGTGATCACGAGCACGAAGACATGGGTCGGACGCAGGCCGGGCATGGTCACATGCCAGAAGCGGCGGAAAGCGTTCGCGCCGTCGATCTTGGCGGCGTCGTAGAGTTCGTCCGGAATGCCCTGAAGGCCGGCGAGGTAGACGATCATCTGGAAGCCATAGGCCTGCCAGGCCGAGAGCAGGACGAGCGAGAACATTGCCCATTGCGGATCGCCGAGCCAATCGATCGGCTGGATCGCTCCGCCGGAAAGGAAGCCGAGGATCTGGTTGAACGGGCCCGTCGGATATTGGAACAGAGTGCCCCAGATGACGCAGACCACGACCATCGAGGTGATCGCCGGCAGGAAGAACATGCCGCGCAAAAGATTGCGGAACGGCAGCTTCTGATGAAGCAGGAGCGCTGTCGCGAAGGCGAGGCCGCACTGCGCCGGAATGATCCAGAAGGTGAAGCGCGACACGTTCCAGAGCGCCGTCCAGAAAAGATCGTCCTGGAAGATACGGATGAAATTGTTGAACCAGACGAACCGGACCGGCGTCGGCCGTGGCACCAGAGGCTGGTTGGTCATCGCCGTCCAGAAGGACAAGAGGAACGGCAGGATCAGAAAGAGGGTCAACAGGACGACGGCCGGCGCAAGCATGGCCGCTTCCTGCATCGCCCGTCCCTTGTCATGCCGGCGTACCGGAGCTTTTCGGACGGATGTCGAAGATGTCGATTGTTGCATGACCATGCAGTCCTCCTTTCCAAACCTGGATGCCGGTCCCGCCCTGCGATGTCCGGCGGAGACATCGCAGGGCTTCGACCTGTCGGCGGCGACCACGCTTACTGCTCTTCGCCGAACGGCGGATAGCCGTCATTGTCCTCGATATCCTGATCGATCTTGTTGGCGGCCGATGTCAGCGCCTCCTTGGGATCGCCGCCATTGAACACCTCGTCGACGGCCTGCATGAAGGCGGAGGTGATGGTCGGATAGGCTGGATGCGGCGGGCGCGCGACGGCCGTCTTCGATGCCTGTTCGAAGGCGATCGCCATCGGGCCGCCTGGAGCATAGAGCGGAGATTCAGCAGCGAAGCTCTTTAGTCCGGGGTAACCCGACTGACTTGCGACGAAGCTCCGAAACTCCTTGTCCTTCAGCAGGAAGCTGATGAACTTGCCGGCGATATCGGGATGCGCCGATGTCTTGGTGATTGCCCAGATCCAGGTGCCATCAGGGCTCGCACCCTTGGCGCCGAACTTTGGAAGCGGCAGCACGACAATGTTGTCCTTCATGGTCGCGGCGGCTTCCGCATAGACCCAGTGCCCGCCGAGCGCCAGCGCCGCCGGATTGCCTTCGGCGAAGAACTGGTTGGTTCCGGCCGACTGCGGCACGACCCAGCCATTCTTGACCCACTTCTGCATCATCGCCAGCGCATCGGCGCAGGCGTCGCTATCCAGCGTCCCTCCGGATTTCCAGGCCTTGCGGTCGATGAGGTCGCAGCCGGCCGATTGCAGGATCGGTCCATAGGCATAGGTGATCCATTCGGTCTTGATGCCATAGCCGCGGAAGGTGTCGATCGGCCACTTCACGCCGTCGAGCTTGGAAAGCTTCTCGAGATAGGTTTCGAACTCCTCCCAGGTCCAGGCATCGTCGACGGATTTCGGGATGCGGGCGCCGATTGCTTCGAGATATTTCTTGTTGCCGTAAAGTACGACCGACGAGTCGGTCAGGCCGATCGCATAGAGGTCCTTATCGATCGGGTATGTGCCCTGGGCGATGTTGGACTCCGTCATGTCGTCGAGGAGGTCCTTGTCGATCAGCGGTTTGATGGGCTGAAGATAGCCCGACCAGACGTAATTGGCGAGGAACGGCGCATCGAGCTCCATGACGTCGGGCAGCTGCTTGGCCATGACGGCGGCGCTGAACTTCTCGTTATAGGCATCGTGCGGCGCATAGATGAACTGCACGTCGACATCGGGATTGGCGGCTTCGAACCGCTCTGCGACCTTGCCATAGGCGGCGACAAAACCGGGATCGCCCTGATGCATGACCTGGATTGCGGTTTTCTCGGCTGCCTGCACCCATGTAGCGGTTAGCGCCGAGGACAGGACCAGAGACCAAAGTAAACGTTTACCCATAAGAATTCCTCCTCAATTGAATGGGCCTGTTTCAATTTATACGGATGCCCGCTCCACCAGCTGGAACGGAAGTTTCTGCACTCCGACCGGGGGCCGGTCTTCGGCAAGCAGGATTTGCGCGGCCTGGCGGCCCATGGCGCGATGGGGAAGCGCCATGGTGGTCAGCGGCGGGTCGAGACGCGAGGCAATCTCGACCTGGTTGTCGAAACTCGCAACGGCGACGTCGTCGGGAATGGCTGCGCCAGTCCGGCGCAGCGCGGCATAGACCTCCATGGCCACGCGGTCATTGCCGCACAGGATGGTATCTGGGCGCCGGGGGCCGCTCATGAGCTCATGCACATGCGTGGCCACGAGGCTGTGCGCCCGGTCGCTGTAGATCGCCTTGCTGACTGCGGGCAAGACGATGGCGTTGGCTCCGTCGATGCCCGCATGATCGAGCGCCTGCCGGAAACCGAGTTCCCGGAGTTCGCCTGCGAGCAGCCCCGGCAGATTGATGAAGGCGATATTGTGCCGGCCGGCATCGATGAGGTAGTTGGTAATCTCGAGCGCCGCCCCCGTTTCGTCGGGCACCAGAGAGGTCACGCGATCGTTGGCATCCCGGCAATTGATCATGACGCCGACCGCATCGGAAAATTCGGGCGGCAGGTCGACGTTCTTGTGATACATGGCGGCATAGGCGATCGCCCGCGGGCGAAAGCGCCGCATCTCGTCGAGTATCGATGCTATGCTCCGGTGGCCGCCGAGCGTCATGGCGAAGACGGCCATGTCGGCGGCGCGTACTGCGCCGTCGAGCCCTCTGATGATCTCGGTCGCGAAAGGCGACGTGATCAGATCGTCGGCGACAAGGCCGACGAGCGGCATCCAGCCCTGCCGCATGCTGCGAGCGGCGAAGTTGGTGACATAACCGATCTCCTCGGCGATCTCCTTGATCCGCTGCCGGGTTTCCTCCGACATGCGCGCCGAGCCGCCATGCAAGGCGCCTGAGACGGTCTTGACGGAAACGCCTGCGCGGGCGGCTATGTCATTGAGCGATGCAGTCACTGGGTTCGCTTTGGGTTATCGATTACCCAATCTGTTAATGGTTGCTCGTCTTGGAGTCAACAGGGCTTGAGGATAGTCCGCAGCGATGGAGGCGGTTGCCGTTAAGCCGACGATCGACATGCTCACGGCCCATCCTGACATCAAGGCCCTTTACGGGATGTACGATGAGGCCGAGACCGGCGCCGCAAAGGTTCTTCAGACACGCGGGCACAGACAAGGTCGGTATCGCAGTCGTGGATGACGACGATCTCTCTGCTGAAGTCGAACGCGATCCAGGGCATCTTCTTCCAGGAGGCGGTTGGACAGGGAATCGACGGGACGCAGGAGGTCGTCAATGCAATCACCGGTGCGCCGGTCAAGAAAGACCTCGCTCTCATCATGCCTCTCGTGGCGGAGGATAAGGTCGACAACGCCCGAAGCGAAGGCCGTCGCACGGGTATTCCCGCCCGCCAACTAAGTGGTACGGACGTCGGCTGCTCTAGTCGGCGCCCCTTTTTCGGCGATCTCTTGAAGGGTAGCATGTATGAAGGACCTCCCGATCATCGATCCGCATTTTCATCTGTGGGATCTCGACAACAACTACCATCCGTGGCTGTCGGACGGCGTGAAACCGTCCGCCTTCGGCGACTACACCGCGATCTCCTCATCCGGCTGTTCATGCTGGAGGTGGAAAAGCAGCTCATCGCGCCGGGGCGGATAGAAGGCGACAGTCCGGCGGGCACTGTCGTCGACGGTGTTCTACCCAAGCCATGAAGTAGTGGATCGACAAGGGTGGCCGCCTTCCGCCCCACCTCGTCGATTGGCACAGGGCTCAACTGGCAGATCACCACGGTAGAGGTGGAGCACTTTGCCGATGAACCGCCGCCGGTGCGGATATTCGACGGTATGAAGTTCTGCGTGTCGGCCGATCAATAGCCCGATCGAAACTCTTCTGAAAAGCTGATCCTGTCACCGTCAATAACTACGGCAAAATAATCCATAATTTTAGTAGAAAAAGAACAACTGGTCTTTCTCGGTTGAGCCACCCTGCTAGGCTGTCGTCATGATCTTCTCGTCAAAAACAGGGGACCGTTCATGACCCGAAAACGATCAGCACGCATGGGATCCGACTTAATCACCATCGATCGCTGAGCAGTAGCGTCAGCACCGCAGCTTGCGTTCCACCCGTTCGAATGACGTAAGCAGGCCCAGATCTATTCGGCTTCCGGCCAAGCGTTTCGCCCGCTCGGCGGGCTGTCGCAGCGCGTGCGGCTCGACGCGCGCAGTTCGCTCGACGATCACAAAGACAACAACAACCATCAGGAACCTTCATGACCGAACGCACCACCTTGCTCTCCCTTTCGAGACGTCGTCTACTGATCACGACATCCGCGGCGGCGGCCGCCGCTCTGCTTGCACCGGAGGGTTTCACTCCGGCCCGGGCTGCCGACAGTCCGCGCGAAGGCGGCGACATCACCTTCCTGATCGACTCGCTCGGCGATACATGGATTCCGAACAACAGCGCGATCTCCAGCTTCCAGGGCCACATCTGGGGCCATGTGACCGACAAGCTTTTCTATGTCGATGCTGAAGGCAAGGTCAGCCCCTGGCTGGCCGAGCGCTGGGAACAGAACGATGCCGCCACCGAGTTCACGCTTCATATTAAAAGCGGCGTGACGTTCTCCGATGGCTCACCGCTCGATGCGGCGGCCGTCGTCGCCAACCTCGACATCTGGTACAGCGGGCGCAAGAACGAAGGCATCAACCCCATCGGTCTCTTCCCAAAAACCTACGACCACGCACAGGCCGTCAATGCCACCACGGTCAGGGTCTTCTTCAAGAAGCCCACGCTCGGCTTTATTCCGACGCTCGGCTATCACGGCTCGATCCTGATTTCTCCTAAGTCCATTGCGCAGCCCGCTTCTGAGCAGGCCGATCTGAGCAAGACTTCCGGCAGCGGCCCTTATGTGGTCGACTCCTGGAAGGAAGGCGATTTCGTCAAGCTGGTCAAGCGCAAGGACTATAACTGGGGTCCGGCCGCCGTCGGCCATACCGGTCCGGCCTTTCTTGATTCGATCACCTATAAGCTGGTGTCCGAACCGTCGCTCAGGGTCGCCTCGGTCCAGTCCGGACAAGCCGATGTCGCCTACAATGCCTCCCCCCAGGAGCTGAAATCCCTCAAAGAGGAGGGATTTACGATTGCCACGCCACGCTACCTCGGTTTCGTCAACGGCTGGGCGATCAACACCAAGCTTGCACCTTTCGATGACCTGAAGGTGCGTCAGGCCCTTCAGGCCGGCATCAATCGCCAGGAGATCATCGACACAGTCTACACATCCGATTGGCAACTGGCGAAATCGTTCATCCAAAGCAACGTGCCGGGCGCGACCGATCACAGCGCTTTGTTGGCATATGACCCCGGCAAGGCAGAGAAGCTCCTCGACGAGGCGGGCTGGCTGAAGGGCGCCGACGGCATCCGCGCCAAGGACGGAAAGCCACTTACGATAGCGCTCCACTCCAACCCCTATCTCGCAACGTCGAAATCCATCGACGAGCTCATCGCCCAGCAGCTCGGCAAGATCGGCTGGAAGGTTGACATTCGCGCCTACGACGTCGTGACCTTCGGCGAGAAGGTCAAGTATGGCGGCCCGGCCGTGCCGGCCTACGAAGTGACCCGCAGCTTCATCGATGCCGGCACCGTCGCCGGCATCCTGACCAATGCCAACAACGGCGAGAACTGGTTCGCCCTCGATGACCGCGATGCCAAGCTTAACGACTTGCGCGACAGAATCGCCGGCGCCGCCTCCATCGACGTGCGCAAGCCGGTTCTCGATGAGCTGCAGGAATATGTCCTTGAGCAGGGCTATTTTATCCCACGCACGCAGATCGTGCAGCGCATCTACGTACAGTCTCCGTCGCTCAAGGGCGAGGTCTACAACGGCGTTGCTTATGCCAGCTACTACACGGCTTTCGTCAGCGATTGAGGCGCACCGTAACCGGAAAATGCGAGGCACCGGCATGAGCAATACCTACCTAACCTACGCTGCAAAACGGCTCAGCCAGGCGCTCGTCGTCATCCTGCTGGCTTATGTCTTCACGTTCGTGGTCGTCAGCATCCTCCCCGGGGACCCGATCACCAGTGTCCTGCGGAATCCTCAGAACGGGTTCACCGAAGAAGAGATTGCCGAGATCATTGCGGCTCAAGGTCTGGACAAACCCGTTCTGGTGCAGCTGTGGAATGCCCTGTCGGCTTTCCTGACCGGTGACCTGGGCATGTCGATGCGGTCCAACCGGCCCGTTTCAAGCTTGATCGCCGAGGTACTCCCTTCGACGCTCATTCTAGCCTCCGCTGGTCTGGCCGTCGCTTTGGTCCTCGCAATGGCGGTTGCTTATGGAAGCCGCTTCATTCCCAGGCGCTACGGCCAGGGATTGTTGCGCGGCTTCCCGTCGCTGTTCCTGTCGGTGCCGAACTTCGTCATCGGCCTGGTACTGATCCACGTCTTTGGCTTCCAGCTCGGTCTCTTCCGCGTCATCAATCCCGACAGCTTCTGGGCGACCCTGTTTGCAGCGATCGCACTCGGCATTCCTGTTTCGGCGCAGATCGCCGAGGTCCTTATTGCAAATCTCGACAAGGAGGCGGAGCAGGAATACGCCACGGTTGCCAGCAGTCGCGGTATTGGCCAGGCGCGACTGTTCGCGAAACACCTGCTCAAGCCGGCCTCACTGCCCGTCGTCACGGTCATTGCGCTCACCATAGGGGAGCTTCTCGGTGGATCTCTGATCACCGAGACGGTCTTCGGGCGCACCGGTGTCGGGAGCCTTGTTCAGCGCTCGGTCAGCACGCAGGACCTGCCCGTTCTGCAGGCGGTCGTCTCGCTTGGTGCGGTGGTCTTCGTGCTCGTCAATCTCATTGCCGATCTTCTCTACCCGCTGCTAGACCCGCGCGTGAAGCTTCTTGGAAGGCCGAAGCGACGCCCCACTGCCGCGGACGACCCGTCCTTAGACACCAAGGCGGTGACGTCATGACATTCGTTTCGAACTCATCTCCGTCACGTACCCGCCTCGGCGGTTGGTCGACAGCCCTGCGGATGCCGCCGACGGTGGCGCTTTCGTTCGCGGTCGTCGCGGTGGTGGTTGCCTGGTCGCTCGCACCGAGCCTGTTCACCATTCACGGCCCCGTCGCCGGCGTCCCGGCGGAAAAATTGCTGGGCCCTAGCATGAGTCACTGGTTCGGCACCGATCATCTCGGACGCGACGTCTATACCCGTGTGGTCTACGGCACGGCCTCCTCTGTCTCGAGCGCGCTCGTGGCGGTCCTGATCGGGGTTGTCGCCGGAGGGTTCATTGGGCTTCTGGCCGGTTTTCTCGGCGGCTGGGTCGATGTCGTTTTCGCCCGCCTCGTCGATGTGCTGCTCGCCATTCCCAAATTTCTGCTCGCCGTCATCGTCGTCAGCGCGATCGGCTTCGAGACCATCAACGCCGCTGTCGCCACCGGCGTGTCGGCGGTGGCCTTCTTTGCCCGCGTGACACGCTCTGAGGTCATAAAGACCAGACAAGCGACCTTTGTCGAGGCGTCGTTCCTGCTCGGCGGTTCGCGCAGGTACATCCTTTTGCGCCACGTCCTGCCGAACGCCTCGCGTTCCGTGTTGCCGCTCGCCGTCCTGCAGTTCGGCGAGTCGATCCTGGTAATCGCCAGCCTTGCCTTCCTCGGCTACGGCGACCCGCCGCCCGCTTCGGACTGGGGCCTGCTGATCTCGATCGGCAAGGATTACCTCAAATGGCCGTGGCTCGTATACGCGCCCGCCTTCGTCACCATCTTGACCGTCCTCTCCGTCAATAGGATCAGCCGATGGCTTCGCAAAACAGACTGACTGCGCCACTCCTTCGAAGACAGACGCCCGCACCCGCGCCGCAACCCGCGGCACCTCTCCTTCTGGTCGAGGGACTTTCCGTCGCCTATGGAAAGCAGGAGGTCGTTCAAGACGTCGGCTTCGAACTGGGACATGGCAAAAGCCTCGCCATTATTGGCGAATCCGGCTCCGGAAAATCCACCATCGCCCGCGCGCTGCTGCGGCTTCTGCCCGGCGGCGCGCGGGCAGGCGGGCATGTCCGGTTCGATGGTCAGGAACTGCTGGCCCTGCCCGAACGCCGGTTCCGGCCCTTGCGTGGACGGGCGATCGGATTTGTCCCGCAGGATCCCGGCAACGCCCTCAACCCGGTGCGAACGATCGGTGCGCAGGCGATGGAAGCGGCAGCCCTGACCGACGAGCCAAGTGCCGTTATCCGAAGAGCGCTTGTCCTCGAGACCTTTGCCCAGATCGGACTCGACAATGCGCATCGAGTATACGACTCCTATCCACATCAACTCTCCGGCGGCATGCTGCAACGCGTGCTGATCGGTCTTGCCGTCCTGCCGCGTCCCGCGCTCCTCGTTGCAGACGAGCCGACCTCCGCCCTCGACGTTACGATCCAGAAACGGATCCTCGATCTGCTCTCGCGTCTGCAGCACGAGTTGGATATCAGTCTGCTCCTCATTACCCACGATTTGGCAATCGCGGCGGAGCGGGCCGACTCGTTGGTGGTCCTCAAGGACGGCACCGTTCAGGAGGCAGGAGGGACATCGGCTGTCTTCTCATCGCCCGCATCGAACTATGCCAGGAAACTGCATGCCGATGTCCCGGCCCTCAATCCTGATCGTTATGCGAGGCTTCGCGATCCCGGCTTTGGTCTCCTCGATGCCACCAACCAGGCGCCGAAGATCGAAGTGAGCGCCGTCACCAAGAGGTTCACGATCGATGGCAAACACCTGACCGCCGTCGATGACGTTTCCTTCAGCGTCCCGGCGGGAACGACCCATGCGCTGGTCGGCGAATCGGGATCCGGCAAGACGACGACGATCCGGCTGCTGCTGGGGCTTGAAGAACCGGATGCGGGCGAGATTTCGGTGGCAGGCGAGCGCCTAACCGGGCTCTCGCACGCGTCGCTGCGCACAGTCTGGCGGCATCTTCAGTTCGTCTACCAGAACCCGTTTACCTCGCTCGACCCGACCTGGAGCGTCGAGCATCTGGTGCGCGAGCCTCTCGACCGCTTCAAGGTCGGCACGCCCAGGGAGCGGGCCGAAGAGGTCCGCGAGGCGCTCGCCAATGTCGGTCTTGGCGAACATCTGCTGACGCGCAAGCCTGGAGCCTTGTCCGGCGGTCAGCGCCAGCGTGTGGCAATCGCTCGGTCATTGATCCTGAAGCCCGACGTCATCGTCCTGGACGAGCCGACTTCCGCTCTCGATGTCGGCGTCCAGGCCGACATTGTCGAAGTGCTGCTCTCCCTGCAGGCGAAGCTTGGCCTCACCTATGTCTTCGTGTCCCATGACCTGGCACTGGTGCGCCAGCTTGCTCACACCGTCTCGGTCATGCAGCGGGGCAGCATCGTGGAGCATGGAACCATCAAGGACATTTTTGATAATCCTCGGCATCCCTACACGGCATCGCTGCTGCAATCGATCCCTTCCGGCTTCGCCGGTCCTGCTCGCGGGCAGCAACCGCGATCCCTGCAAGCATTCCGAGAGGAGCAGATCGCATGACTATCGCCATGCAATCCACCACCCTGCCCGCATCGTTCCGTCCCAAGCAGCGGCTGGGTTTCAACACCCGGGTGTCGTTCAATGATGATGCCGGACCTGCCCAAGGCCTGCGCGATGGGATTGAACTGTTCAAACAGGCCGAGCGGCTCGGTTACCAGTCTGGTTGGGCCTATCAGCGGCACTTCGACCACTACCTTTCGTCGCCGCTCCCGTTCTTCGCCGCGGCCGGCCAGCATGCCAGGCATATCACGTTTGGATCGGCGGTCATTCCGATGCGCTATCAGGATCCAATCCTGCTCGCGGAAGCCGCCGGCACGACCGACCTGTTGATCGACGGCCGGTTGGAACTCGCAATCTCGACCGGCACCAACGCAAGCTTTGATGCCGTGTTCGGCGCCGTCGACACCGACGCGCGCACAGAGGCCAAACGCCGCCAGGCACGCTTTCTCTCCGCGATTGCAGGGGACGTCCTCCATAGGGTTGTCGAGCAAGGTCCCGGTGCGCCACAGGGTGCTGAGCTGCGTGTGACGCCGTATAGCCCGACGCTCAGGGCCCGCATTCGCCAAGGTTCGGCCAGCATCGAGTCTGCCGTGCAGGCAGCCGAGCTCGGCATCGGGCTCATCTCCGGGACTGTCCTGCACGACCAGGCCGAAGGAGAGACATTCGGGCAGTATCAGGCCCGCATCATCGAGACTTTTCGTGTCACCTGGCACAAGAGGTGGGCGACGGAGCCGCCGCCCGTGGCCGTCGCCGCCTCCATCCTCGTCGGCACCACCGCAGAACTGCGCGAGAAATATGCGGCCTATGATCTGGAGCGCCGCACCAAGGGCATTGCCGCGTCACGTCCCATAGGCGCGCTTGCCCCTGCCGGTCAGCCGGCGGGCGCCCAGATTTCGCCTGTCTTCCAGGGAACGCCGGATCAAGTGATCGATGCTGTCCTCAATGACCCTGGGCTTGCCGCCGCCGATGAGGTCGTGCTCTTCCTCCCTCCCGCCTTTGGACTTGCCGAAAACCTACGGCTTTTGACCGATCTTGCCGAGACGGTTGCTCCAGAGCTCGGATGGTCACCCACCCTCGGACCGTGAGTGTTTCTGCGGCGGATTTGGGTAGCCCTCAGCCCATCTTGCCCGTACCACGCGAATATTTTCTATACAATCTATAGAATTAGAAAGACCTGTCTTCCTGCCCTCTCCCCTGCGACTTAACCTCGTCTCACTCTTCGGAAAACATCAAGGAGCGCACATGGCCGCGGAATTCATAAGTGTCAGCTTTCCCAACGCGTCAAACGACCTGAACCCAATTCCCGACGCGCCGGTGGATCCTCGCTTTCTCGAGCGCTATGCCCGCGCCCTCGACGACTACGGTTTCAACTACACGCTGATCCCATACTCCTCCTCGTCCTTCGACCCCTTCACGATCGGCGCCACGGTTCTCGCGCACACGAAGAACATCAAGATCATCGTCGCGCTGCGGCCGAACACCGTCTATCCGACGGTCGCAGCCAAATCGCTGGCAACGCTCGATCAACTGAGCGGCGGCCGCGTCGTCGTCCACTTCATTGCCGGCGGCAGCGACGAAGAGCAGTCGCGTGAAGGCGATTTCCTCAACAAGGAAGAGCGCTATGAGCGGCAGGAAGAGTACATTCATATCCTGCGGCTTGCCTGGATGTCGAAGGAGCCTTTTGATTTCGACGGTAAATATTATCAGTTCAAACAATTCCGCAGCGCTGTACGCCCGATCAACGGGCTCATTCCGATTTCGCTTGGCGGCTCATCGGATGCAGCCTATCGCATCGGCGGTTCGCTCTGCGATATCTTCGGACTTTGGGGCGAGCCGCTCAAGGAAACGAAACAGCAAATTGATCGTATTTACGCGCAAGCCGCAAAGGCAGGCCGGACGGACCGCCCGCGTATCTGGGTGACGTTCCGGCCGATTGTGGCCGAAACGGACGAGCTTGCGTGGCAAAAGGCGCATAAAGTCCTGGATCGCCTGAACGAGAACCGCCAGAGGGGTCTGGCGCGCGCGCCCATCAACGCCGCGCCGCCAGCCAATGTCGGTTCGCAGCGCCTCCTGGATATCGCCAAGCGCGGCGATGTTCATGACCGAGCCCTCTGGTATCCGACGGTCACGGCCACCAATGCCAGCGGCGCGACCACGGCACTTGTCGGTTCGCCGCGCACGATTGCCGATTCCATTCTCGACTACATCGATCTTGGCGCCGATCTGATCTCGATCCGCGGCTACGACAACTTCAACGATGCGGTGGATTACGGCCGCTACATCCTGCCGCTCGTGCGCGAAGGTATTCGCGAACGGGAAGAGGCGAAGAAAAAGAACGCCGCGTGATGCATTCGGTCTGGGCCCATTCCCAAGATCCGATCTTCTTTCTTATCTCGGTGCAGAGCGATCCTTTCGTCCGGTGGTGACGGATGATGTCCCTCGACAGCCAGAAGGCCACACCCCGCATGTCCCATGATCCAATCATCCTCGACGCTACGGCGCGCATTCTCGCAGAGGCCGCACCGGAAGCGGACCAGGCCGGCCAGTTTCCCTGGATCGGTATTCGAGCCGTTTATGAGGCTGGCCTCCTCGAAAGCACCGTTGCGACCCGCTATGGCGGTCAAGGTGGGACGCTTGCCGATGCGGCTCATATCCTCGCAGCTCTGGGCCGGGGTGACCCTTCAGTCGCTCTGATCACCGCTATGACGATCTTCACCCATCTGGCGCAGGCGACAAAGGACTATTGGCCGGACAATCTCTATCGGCGCCTGCTGGCGGAAGCGAAGCAGCGTCCGCTGCTGCTCAACGCCGCGCGCGTGGAGCCGGAACTGGGGTCGCCAGCACGCGGCGGCCTGCCTGGGACGATCGCCCGCCGCACGGCGACCGGCTGGTCGATCACGGGTCGTAAGCGTTTCGTGACGGGCGCCTGCGGGCTCACGCATTTTCTCGTCTGGGCACATACGGACGAATTGCCAGGGCGGGTTGGAACCTTCGTCGTGCCGAACGGTCTTCCCGGCATCCAGGTTGTCGAGAACTGGAAAAGCCTTGGCATGCGCGCCACAGGATCGCATGACGTCGAATACAAGGATGTCGAGATCCCGGCGGAAAACGTGCTGGAACTCGTCGATCCTTCCGTGGCCCAACAGGACAACCGCGTCCATGCGGCGATCACCCTGGCGCTGACTGCAATCTATCTCGGGGCGGCCGAAGCCGCACAGGCGGCCTTCATCCGTTTCGCCCATGAGCGCGTGCCGGCCAATCTCGGCCATCCCATTGCCCGCACCGAGCGTTTCATGACGCTCTCGGGCGAAATCGACCTGCTTGTCTCCGGTGCCCGCCAGATCATCTTCGGCGCATTGGAAAACAGCCAGGGCGATGCGGATAACCTGATCAGGGCGAGACTTTTGGCCGGCCGACAGATCCGTGAGGCGGTGCAGATCGCAGTCCGCGGCATCGGCAATCCGGGCCTTAATGCGGATCTCGGGCTTGAACGGCATTTCCGGGATATCCAGTCGGTACTCGTCCATGCGCCGCAGGAAGATACGTCCGTCTCGATCCTGGGCCGTGCCGCCTTCGACCGATGGCACCGGGCCGAAGCCGACCGGCCGGGCTGCCCCGAGAGTATCTCCATTCTCAAGACGGCCTGATGGGAGAGCAGGGACGTCGTCTCTCCATATCTCAAAACGAACTCTCGAAGGGAAATGGAATGAACAACAATCTGATCGTCGGCTTCTCGGGCAATATCTCGCGGCCCTCCAGCACGAAGCGTTTCGTGGAAAATGTGACGGAGGCGCTCGCGAAGCAAGCCGGCCTGAGTCATGCGGTTTTCGATGTCGAAGATCTCGGATCGTCTCTGACGGCAGCACGGTCGGTGACCGATCTCGATCCCGCCGCGCGCAAGGTCGTCCGCACGATCATCGACGCCGATGCGCTCGTCATCGGATCGCCGACCTATAAGGGAAGCTATACCGGCCTCTTCAAGCACGTGATCGATCTGCTCGATCCCGCCGATCTGCGCGGCAAGCCGATCGTGCTGACGGCGACAGGAGGCGGAGACCGGCATTCGCTTGTCGTCGAGCACCAGTTGCGACCACTCTTTGCGTTTTTCGAGGCCTTCGTGACGCCGACCGCGATCTACGCCTCGGGCCGTGATTTCATCGACGGCGCCCCCTCGCCTGCGATACTCGGTCGCGTGAACCAGGCGCTTGGCGAGGCTTCCCTGCTTTTGAACGCACGCTCGAGATTGGCGGCAATAGCGGCAGAATAGGCCGCTGCTGGCATCTGCTTCGATTGGGGCGGTCTGCATTTATCGCAAGTACACCGCAATGAAATCCGGAGACCGGCGACAAGCAGATTTTTTCGACGTTTCGACTGCGCGGAGCGATTTGCTCTCATTTTACGCTTCAGAATAGAACACCATAGATTTTGTCGAAATACTTAGCCTGTCGGCTTAGGCTGGTTCCCGGCTTTAGTGAAACCTTTCTGAAATTCCTCGCGGAGAATCACGCCGCACCGCGTTTTCTGAAATCATTTCGCCCGATGGGGGTATCTATGAAGGCACTCAGCCTTTCGACATTCGTGAAATTCAATCGCCACAAAGCTCTGGGCGCTGCATTCGGTATCGTCGCCACACTGTTGGCAGGACAGGCCGCCGCCGAGGGCAAGATCACGATCGCGCAGCAGTTCGGAATTTCCTATCTGATCCTGGATGTCGTTCGCGACCAAAAACTCATCGAAAAGCATGGTAAGCAAGCCGGCGTCGATATCGAAGTCGAGTGGGCGAGCATCTCTGGTGCGACTGCGATGAACGAGGCGCTTCTCGCCAACAATCTCGACATCGTTTCGGCAGGCGTGCCGCCGGCATTGACAATGTGGGACCGTTCCAAGGGCGACGTAAAGCTGGTGGCTGCGCTCGGTTCATTACCGAACTACCTGCTGACGACCAGTCCTGATGTGCACACACTCAAGGATTTCAGTGACAAAGACCGGATCGCTGTTCCTGCCGCCGGCGTCGGCTTCCAGTCGCGAACGCTGCAGATCGAGGCCGCCAAACTCTTCGGGCCGGATAATTTCCAGAAGCTCGATCAGATTTCCGTCAGCCTCCCTCACCCGGACGCGACCGCGGCGCTGATCTCTGGTGGCACAGAAGTGAATTCGCACTTTTCCTCTGCACCCTTCTATTACCAGGCCCTGCAGGCAAACAAGGCGGTGCATAAGGTCATCAGTTCCTATGACATCCTCGGTGGGCCGGCGACCTTCAACGTGCTTTATACCACCGCGGCTTTCCACGACGAAAATCCGAAGACCTATGCCGCCTTCTACTCTGCGCTGCGTGAAGCTGCAGACTGGATCAATGCAAACAAGGAGAAAGCGGCAGAGACGTTCATACGCCAGCAGAATTCGAAGCTCTCGCCGCAGCTCGTCCTCGAAATCATCAACGATCCCGAGAACGATTTCACCATCGTCCCTCAGAATACATTCGTTTACGCGACGGAGCTTCACAAGCTCGGCGTGCTGAAGAGCGAAGCCCAGTCCTGGAAGGATTATTTCTTCCCTGAGGCTCATGGCGGGAACGGCGGCTAACGTCATCCTCACACCCTTCAGCAGGATCTGGAGGCAGCTTGCGAGGCAAGTCGCCTCCAGATCGGTAAATCCGATGGAAATGACAATGGACGCTATGACTGTACCTACCAGGCAGCCCAGTTGGGCAAACGGCGCACCACCTTCATCGCCCCTTCTTTCAGTCGAGGGCGTCACGCTGGAATATCAGGTGCCTGGTCGCGTGGTTCGCGCCACGCAGAATGTCAGCTTCGCTGTCTGGGAAGCCGACCGTTTCATCCTGCTCGGGGCTTCAGGCTGCGGCAAGTCCACCCTCTTGAAGGCAGTCGGCGGCTTCCTCGTGCCGCGCACCGGCCGGATACTGCTCGACGGTCGCCCGGTGCATGATCCCGGACCGGACCGTGTCGTCGTTTTTCAGGAGTTCGACCAGTTGCCGCCGTGGAAGACCGTTCGCGAGAACGTCGCCTTTCCGGTACGGGCTTCCGGCCGCCTCAATCGCAAGGAGGCCCTTGAACGAGCGGAACACTATATCGAGAAGGTCGGTTTGACCCGTTTTGCCGATGCCTATCCGAACACCCTATCCGGCGGCATGAAGCAACGCGTCGCCATTGCCCGTGCACTCGCCATGGAACCACGTATCCTGCTGATGGACGAACCATTCGCCGCTCTGGATGCGTTGACCCGGCGCAAGATGCAGGAAGAGCTTCTGGCGCTGTGGGAAGAGGTGCGCTTCACCCTGCTGTTCGTCACCCACTCCATTGAAGAAGCACTGGTGGTCGGCAACCGAATCGCGCTCCTGTCGCCGCATCCCGGACGGATGCGGGCCGAGATCAACAGCCATGAATGGGATCTGGCTAGTGGCGGAAGCCCACAGTTCCAGGCGGCCGCAAACCGCATTCACGACCTTCTGTTCGAAAGTGCCGAGGTCGAGGAAGAAAACCATGACTGATGTTCTGAGCGCCGATGCGAAAACCGCTCCGCAACCCATGCCGCCGCTCCGCCCCGAATACGAGCGGCCGCTCGAGCCACTTGCAGACACGACGAGCGAAGAGGTTCTTCCGGTCTATCGAAGACTCTGGCAGCGCGCCTGGCCGCGCAAAAGCCTGATCCTGCTCTGTCTCGCCTTGCTATGGGAAATCATCGCGAGACTTCAGGCAAACGAGCTGCTGCTGCCACCGTTTTCGGCTGCGATCAGGGCTCTGGTAGAGGACACCATCAGTGGCGTCATTCCAGTCCGCGCCCTGAACTCGCTGGATGTCCTTATCAAGGGCTATGCGGCAGGCGTCGTTCTTGCCTTCGTGCTCACCTCGCTGGCCGTCTCCACCCAGCTCGGCCGAGACCTTTTGTCGACGCTGACCTCCATGCTCAATCCCCTGCCCCCGATCGCGCTTCTACCGCTGGCGCTGCTTTGGTTCGGGCTGGGACAGGGAAGTCTCGTCTTCGTGCTGATCCATTCGGTACTCTGGCCGCTGGCGCTCAACATGTATACCGGTTTTACGGGCGTGCCGGAAACCTTGCGGATGGCCGGCCGCAATTACGGGCTGCGAGGAGTCCGCTACGTGCTTTTCATCCTCGTGCCTGCAGCCCTGCCGTCAATCATTGCGGGCCTTAAGATCGGGTGGGCCTTCGCCTGGCGCACACTGATTGCGGCCGAACTGGTCTTCGGAGCCTCCTCCGGCAAGGGCGGGCTTGGCTGGTACATCTTCCAGAACCGAAACGAGCTCTACACCGACCGGGTCTTTGCTGGGCTGATCACGGTCATCCTCTTCGGCCTTCTGGTCGAGAACGTCCTCTTCCGCCAGCTGGAGTGCAGGACTGTGGCGAAATGGGGAATGGCGCGCTAACGCGGCGAGGACATGGAAGAATGACGGCAGGGAAAAAATATGTGGTCGGAATTACCGACCACATGATCGGTTCGCCTGATCTCGAGGCCGAGGTCCTTGGTGATGATGTCGAGATCGACTTTTTCGCCAGTACCGACGAGGCATCCTTCGCTCCTGATCGTCTTGCAAGGCTCGACGCGCTGATGGTTTGGGGCGCAAGGCTAGGGCCGAAAATCATTTCACACATGACCCGCTGCAGGGGCGTGGTGCGCTATGGCGTAGGCTACGAAAAGATCGATCTCACGGCACTCGACAGTGCCGGCATCCCCTTCGCCAACAATCCCGATTACGGCACCGAAGAAGTCGCTGATCATGCGCTGGCGATGATCCTGTCCTTGCATCGGCGGCTTTGGAAACATGATGCTCGCGCCCGCGGCTATACGTCTGGATGGCAGGTTCATAGCCTCAAGCCGCTTCCCCGCTCGAACAAGGCGACGGTGGGTGTCGTCGGCGTCGGACGGATCGGCACGGCGGTGGTCAACCGACTGAAACCTTTCGGCTTCCACATCCTTGGCTATGATCCCGGCCAGCCGCCTGGGCATGAGAAGGCAATCGGCTATGAACGGGCGGACCGGTTGGTGGAGCTTTTGGGCCGCTCCGATATCGTTACGCTTCATTGTCCGGCGGACGCAGAGACCCGTGGTATTCTGGACGCCGGGGGTCTTGCACGGCTGAAGCCGGGCGCCATTGTCGTCAACACCGCGCGCGGCGAGTTGATCGAAGATCTCGATGCACTTGAGGTCGCGCTTCGCAGCGGCCATCTAAGCGCCGCCGCGATCGACACGCTGGTCAGGGAACCGCCTGGCGACCATTCGCTGTTGACCGCGTGGCGCAACCGCGAGGATTGGCTCGCAGGGCGGTTGGTGATCACCCCGCACAATGCCTTCTATTCCGATCATGCAGCCATCGAGATGCGACGCAATGCGGCAAAGACGGTCAGGATTCTCCTCGACGAGGGCAAGCTTCGAAATCGGGTCACGGACAGATCATGAGCAGTCATTGCGAATTTCTGTGGTACATTCCAAACGATGTCAAAGCCGGTCACCGTGGCGATGTGGCCAGCCAGGATCACAATAGCCTGGACACGCTGACGACACAGGCAAGAGCTCTGGAAGAGCACGGCTGGAAAGGCGCCTTGATCGGCACGGGCTGGGGCCGGCCCGATACATTCACCATTGCAGCGGCGCTCGTTGCCCGCACGACGACTTTCGAGCCGTTGATCGCGGTCCGGCCGGGCTATTGGAAACCGGCGAACTTTGCCTCCTCCGCAGCAACGCTCGATCACCTGAGTGGCGGGCGCGTTCGCGTCAACGTCGTTTCCGGGCCGGACGAGCTTGCAGCCTATGGCGACAAAGAGGGCGACCAGGTGCAGCGGTATGCCCGCACGAAGGAGTTCATGCGGCTGACCCGCAAACTCTGGACGGAAGAAGAGGTTAGCTTCACTGGCGAGTATTTCCAGGTCGCCAGATCCACCGTAGCGCCGCGGCTGACGCCGATCGGTGATCGCCGCCATCCCAAACTCTATTTCGGAGGAGCCTCGGAGGCTGCCGAGCGCGTCGCCGCAACCGAAGCCGATGTGCAGCTCTTCTGGGGAGAACCGCTTGATGGCGTGCGGGACCGGATCGACCGGTTGAAGGCGCTCAGCAAGGCACTTGATCGCGATCTGGCGCCACTGGAATTCGGCCTAAGGATCACGACACTCGTTCGGGACACGACGGATCAAGCGTGGGCGGATGCAGAAGCGAAGGTTGCCAAAATGGTCGAGGGAACGGCCGGAAACTGGCAGGATCATCGCCACGGCACTGCCGTTGGTCAGCGACGTCTCCTGGACCTTGTCCGGCAAGGCGACGTGCTGGATGACAATCTCTATACAGCGCCGGGCAAATTCGGAGGAGGTGGAGCAGCAACGACCTGGCTGGTCGGGTCAGCCGAGGATGTCGCGCATTCTCTGCGCAAATACGAAGAACTTGGAATCACCCATTTTGTGCTCTCCGACACGCCATACCTTGCGGAAATGAAGCGGCAAGGTGACCAGCTGCTTCCGCTTCTGGCATAGCGCAACATCGCGGAAACGAAATCGGTTTTTCAGAAAGAATGCTGTAGCCGGCTTGATCTCTGGATGCGGCGTCCCGTAGCGGCAGTCCAAATTCGAATCGCATCGTGGCGCACCCGATACTGTAACTGTCGGCGGCCGGCAATTGAGCAAGCACATTGACCTTGGAATTGCCAATCTATGCCTCGGGCGCTGGCAGCGTCGAGACGATCTCTTCAACGACGGCCTTTGCCTGCACCCGAATGTCGGGGACGGCGGTAATTTCCCAGAATTGCCCCGCCGTCAAGGCGCCGACTGCAAACAGCCGGGCGGGTGAGATGCGGGATGGCACCACCACTTCGGAAGCGGCATCCACCTGGATCCCGATGCCGAGGGAATCGGGGGCGATCAGCTGAATGCGGCTCATTTCCTTCAAAAGCGGGGAATGGCTGATCCCGGCGCGTTCCATTCCCGTGCAATTGACCAGCCAATCCGCTCTAATCCCGGCGAACTCCCTTGTCGCTCTGACCCTGTATTTGGCGAGAAGCCTGTCCTCCTCGGCCGCAAGCGATTTCAGGAACCCTGCATGGAAGCGGACGGTTGCTTCCGAAACGAGTTTCTCGAACCTGTCGAACACGTCAGGCGCGACCCGGTGGCGGTGGATGTTCCACCAGGGAAGCGCATGGCGCAGGAAACGTGCCCGCTCCTCGCTTGAAAGCCGCTGCCAGAGTGCCCCTGTCACCGGCCTCAGGCCGTCCATCACGGCTCGCCAGTCAGCGGCCTCCCTGCTCTTCGCCCGCAAGCTCTTCAAAATGTCGCTGATTGTCCCGGGAAGCGCCTGAACATCGATCGGCAGAGGCGCCGGCGGCGTCCTCGCATGTCCGAGGGGTGCCAAACCTCGGCGCGAAAGCACGTCGATCCTGCCGCGGTGGCCGTGGGCGCGAAGCGCGAGAACCTGATCGATCATCGTCAGGCCGGAGCCGAGGATGCAGACTGTATCGGACGGGGCGACGCGCCTGAGCCAGGAGAGCCGCCAGGGATTCTCGACGATCCGCGATCGCAGAAATGGCGGGACACTGGCCGGATCGACCGGCAGGCTGGCGTTGCCGACGCCAAGGCAGAGCACGACGTTCCTCCCGGCAATCTCGTCGCCATTGCCGAGTTGGAAGGCAAGCGTGCTGTTGTAGCGCTCCACACATCCCGCCGCCTTGGCCTTGATCAAATCAACCCGGCAACGATTGTCCCGCTTTCGAAGCAGCCGCGCCAACGTATCGCGGACATACAGACCGTAATCGCTGCGGGAGGCGAAATCGCCTGCCTGCAGCCTCCGTCCGCGAGTTTTCAGCCAGTCGACGAAATCATCCGGCCGATGTGGCAACAAGCTCATGCGGCCCGCGGGAACGTTGAGGCGGTGGAGATAGAGTTCCGTTCGGTACGCCGTCCCGCGGCCGAAACCCGGATCGTCGCCTATGACGGCAACTTTCGCCGAAGCGGGAAGTTGCTCGATGAGATTGCAGGTCACGGCTATTGCCGAAAAACCGGAACCGACCACGATCACATCGTATATCACCGTATTTCTCCCTGAAAATTCGGGAACCTTCGCTTCTGTCGCTCGCTCGTCCCTTCGATCGCGCAAGCGCCAGAATCATGAAAACAATTATCTCTATAGTCTATAAATATAGTTTGTTATTTCTCCCGCTAGCTCGTTCCCAACCATTACGCTTTTAAGGGTGAGATCAAGGGCCGGATGTGGCCCTGAACAAAGGGCTCAAGATGAATTTCAGAAATTTGATTGTCGCGGTCGCTGTCGGCGTCGGAACTCTTGCAACGGCGATCGTCGCCGAGGCGGCGGACAAGAAGGTCGTTGTCGGCTATCAGACCGACGCCCTGCCGTCTTCGGTCGCGATCGCCAATGGCGAGTTTGCCAAGACCACTGGCTATGAGATCGACTTTCGCAGGTTCAATTCCGGGGCCGAGATCTTCGCAGCCGTCGCCTCGGGCGATGTCCAGGTCGGCTATGTCGGATCCAGCCCCTTTGCGGCTGCGGTATCACGCGGGCTGGAGGTCAAGGCCTTCTACCTGGCCTCTATTTCGGGCATCGACGAGGCTCTCGTCGTTCGTAACGGCTCCGGCATTGAAAGCGTGAACGATTTGAAGGGCAAGAAGCTTGCCGCCGCGCCCGTGTCGACGGACCACTATCAGCTGCTGGCGCTGATCAAATCGCAGGGTCTGACCGAAAAGGACGTCCAGGTCTACGCAATCCCCCAGCCCGAGATCGTCGCAAGCTATAACCGCGGCGATATCGACGGCGGCTTCGTCTGGGATCCGGCGCTGACCGAACTGAAGAAGAACGGCAAGGTCCTCGTGACCTCCAAGGATGTGGCTGACAAGGGTGCGCCGACCTTCTCGGCCTGGGTTGCGGCCTCGAAGTTTGCCGCCGACAATCCGGAATTCCTCAAGGGTTTCGCCTCGGTCGTCACCAGATACTACACGTCCTTCGCCGCCGACAAATCCGCCTGGGGTCCCGAAAGCGACAACGTCAAGTCGCTCGCCAAACTTCTCGGCGGAACGCCCCAGCAGCAGGCATCGGCCTTGAAGAACCTGACGCTGCTCACTCCCGAAATCCAGGCATCGGACGCCTGGCTCGGCGGCGGAGAAAAGGCAGGCGCCGGCAAGATCCTCAAGGACACGGCGTCCTTCCTGAAGGAACAGGGCAAGGTGTCCGGCGTACTGGACAATTACGGAGCCTTCGTCACCGCCGACGCGCTTGCCGGCGTCAGCAACTGATCCTCCTGACATCGGCGCGACAGTCGCGCCGATGTCGAACTTGTGAGTTCCGATATATGCTGAAAGTCGATCACGCCAGCGTCTTCTTTGCAGCCCGCGACGGGCGGACCGTTCACGCGCTCGACCGCGTGTCTTTCGATATTCCCGACCGCGGTTTCGTCGTTGCGCTCGGTGCCTCGGGCTGCGGCAAATCAACCCTTCTCAACGCAATCGCCGGTTTTCTTCCGCTTTCCGATGGTCGCATTACGCTCGATGGCCGCGCCGTCGAACGGCCGGGCGCCAATCGCGGCGTCGTCTTTCAGAAGGATTCTCTGCTGCCTTGGAAGTCCGTGGTCGACAATGTCGCGCTCGGTCTGAAATTCGCGGGCATGAATCGGAAGGAGCGGCAGGCACGCGCCTTGGAACTGCTCCGGCTGGTCGGCCTCGACGAGTTTTCCGCCGCCTATCCCTACGAGCTCTCGGGCGGCATGCGCCAGCGGGTCGGCATCGCCCGGGCTCTGGCGACCAACCCCGACATCCTGCTCATGGACGAACCGTTCGGCGCGCTAGACAGTCTGACCCGTGAGCAGATGCAGGAACTGCTGGTCTCCGTCTGGAATAAAACGGCAAAGAAAGTGTTCTTCATCACGCATTCGATCGAAGAGGCCCTGTTTCTGGGTACGCAGGTGCTCGTCATGTCGCCGCGGCCGGGGCGCGTCGTCGCACGCCTCGATCTCGATTTCGTCAGGCGTTTCGCCGAAACCGGCGATGCCCGCGCGATCAAGGCCTCGCCGCGATTTGCCGAGCTTCGCGAGGAGATCCGCGCCATTCTCCACGGCAGCGAAGACTTCAGGAGCGCCGCATGAGCGATATAACACAGGCTCCGACGGTTGCGACCGATGTTGAGGACCGTCAGATCAAGCTGGTGAAAATGGCCGGCTTTGGCGCCGGCGAGAAATCGACGGTCGCCATCAGCCTTGCCACCGCGCTCGCCATATTGCTGCTGTGGTGGCTCATTTCAGCACTCGGCTTCGTCCCGCACCTGTTCCTGCCACGTCCCGATGAGGTGCTGACGCAGATGGGCGTTATCTATCGCGACGGCTATGCCGGCGCATCGCTTTCCGAGCATGTCTCTGCAAGTCTGTTCCGCATCGTCGTCGCAGCCCTGATCGCCATTTCCGCCGGCATTCCGCTCGGATTGCTCATGGGCCTGAACCGCTGGGCAAAAGGAGTGCTCGACGCGCCGATTGAATTTTACTGGCCCCTTCCGCCGCTCTCCTACCTACCACTGATGATCATCTGGCTCGGCATCGGCGAGACGTCGAGGATCACGCTTCTGGTGCTTGCGATGATCGCGCCGATCTGCCTTTCGGCCCAGGCCGGGGTTCGTTCGCTGCCGATCGAGCGCGTCAACGCCGCCCGTTCGCTGGGTGGCGGCCGGCTGCAGCTTTTCCTCGACATCGTCCTGCCGTCGGCCCTGCCAGAAATCCTCACTGGAATCCGGATCGCACTCGGCGTCGGCTGGAGCACCCTGGTTGCAGCCGAATTGATCGCCTCCACGCGCGGGATCGGTTTCATGATCATGTCGGCGTCGCAGTTCCTGGCGACCGACGTCGTTTTCGTCGGTATCGCCATCATCGCGATCTGCGCCTTCACCTTCTCGGCCGGCATCCGCTTCTCGAGACCTTCCTCGTGCCCTGGAAGGGCAAGCTATGAGCGGGGCCAATGCACCGTAAATCTGGCCGAATCGGCCCCTCGCCGCTGGAGGCAGATCAACATCTGCAGCCTCCATGACGATCGCCGAAAACGTTTCACCGTCGGCCTCGGCAAGCAGCGCCTGCACCAAACGGTCGATGGTCTGGCGCCTGCTTCTCGGGTCGGCGCTCGGATCTTCGGGCGCAGGAGATCGGCGACGATATCGCATGCAAATCTCCGAAACAGGGGCAAACCCGCCAAGCTCGCTGTTGTCGCCGTCATGCGAAAGATGATCATCACCTTGAACGCAAGGATGCGAGAATACCGCGCACCGTCCCTTGACGCCTGACACCGTTGCTTTTTGTTCTCGCGGAAGCGTTTTCGAACGTCTTGAAGGCTCAATATCGTCCCCCTAAATCATGGCTGTAATAACCGGATCGCATCGGAGGACACAATGACGGGTAATCTGTTTGACCGACCTCTCTTTGTGAAGAGAACGCACTTCATTCAGGAAATTGGATGTCTGGAGGACATTTTCGATTTCCTTGAGGAGTGGCCAGAGGAAAAGCAGGATATTGCCTACGAGACGATTTTGAGGGCATGTCGGGAAGCGGTGGCGGCTCGGTTCCCACTGAACGCCGTTCGCGACAACTTTGAACGTTTTCTCAAGAAGAATGGCATGCTGGCGAAGATCGAAGACATCCCGCTTCTCTCGCAGCGCACCAGCGGCCAAAACGTCGGCGGAGCGTAGCAACGGGTGATGAGCCGCCGCGAGAGGCGCAGGTCAACGACCTTGGTGTTAACAGAAGCCCTTATCTCAAATGCTCGAGTAGCTGACGTCGCCCCGGCCGATGAGGAATGACCGTTTCGGGGCCGATTCCGAAATGTAGGGTTTGGAGAGGCGCCGGCAGGAAAGCTGCCTTTCGCCGAAGTATATGCCTCAGGCGGCTCGCGACCAAATTCGATCGTTATGCGATCGCTTCGTGAACTTCTGCTTCTGTCATGATCGGGCGTGGAGGTCCTCTCGTACAAAAACATAGCCGAGCCAATATGCCTTGGCACGCGATGAACACTCCACGCCTCCCTTGCGCAGCCGTGGCAGCCGTTACAGCATTTGTCCGCCTGAAACATCGAAGCAGGTGCCGTTCGCCCAGCCCATGTCGTCGGAGAGAATTGCAGCGACCGCGCTGCCGATATCGTCCGGCAACCCGACGCGACCCAGCGCGATACCCTGCGCGACGAAGGTGTTAACGGCCTTGTTATCGCGTACCGCGCCGCCTCCAAAATCAGTCGCGATCGCGCCGGGGGCGATGGCATTCACCCGAATCCTGCGCTTGCCCAGTTCGACGGCCATGAAGCGCGTCAGCACCTCGGTTGCCGCTTTCATTGCCGCGTAAACGCTATAGCCGGGCAGAGTGAAGCGTACGAAACCAGAGGAGATATTGAGGATACGGCCACCGTCCTCGATCAGCGGTAAAAGCTTTTGGGTGAGGAACATCGGACCACGCAGATGTGTCGCCACCAGAGCGTCGAACTGTTCTTCCGTCGTCTCCGCGAAATTGGCGAACACGCCGATGCCGGCATTATTGACGAGATAGTCGAACTGCTGGCGGCCAAAGGTGTCGTCCAGCGCCGTGGCCAAAGCTCTGGTAAATAGTGGGAAGCCCGACGTTTCAGTTACGTCGAGCGAGATCATAGCGGCCTTGCCGCCTTTCGCTTCGATTTCGTGCTTCAAGGCGTCGGCTTCGGCGGCGCCGGTGAGGTAGGTGCCGATAATGCCGACGCCACGGTCGGCGAGGTGAAGCGCCATGGCGCGGCCTAGACCGCGGCTGGCGCCGGTGATGAGCGCGATTCTGTCAGTCATGTTCTGCCTTTGAGAGAGATTATTGGCGAGCGGCAAATCGCTCGCGATGAGCGCTGCCTGCCTCTGCATGATAGCGACAAGCCTTCACCTAAACCCGCCTGATCGGATCAACATCTTGCCCAATTGTCTCAACTGACTTGCCCGGTCCTGGAGGTACTGACATAATTCCGCAATGACCGATGCCTTCGAAGTGCACCTTGAAATCGCCTTGCGCCATGCCAAGCCCGATACCGTGCTCACGCCGATCCCGCGCGTCGAGCTGCTGGTCGGACATCGCCCGACTGGCGAAACGCCGTGCCTTTATCGGTCGATGGTTTGCTTCATTCTTCAGGGCTCCAAACGGGTCGCCATCAACAACAGCGTCCTGAGCTACGACAGTTCGCAGTATCTGATCAGCGCCCTCGATCTGCCGCTGATCGGCCAAGTGTTAGATGCCGACCAGCATCGCCCTTATGTCGCCGTTTCTCTGACACTCGATCCCGCTTTGCTGGCAGAACTGGCGGCTGCCATGCCGCCCAAGCGGGAAACCGATGGCGAGCAGATCGGGCTGTCGATCAATCCGATGACGGTCCAGCTTCGTGATGGGCTGCTTCGGTTGCTTTCGCTGCTCGACAAGCCCGACGACATTCCTGTTCTCGCGCCCATGGTTGAGCGCGAATTGCTCTATCGTCTCCTGCAAGGTCCGGACGGGCGCCTTCTCCGCCAGATTGCGCAGCCTGAGGGGCCGCTGGTCCGCATCCGCCGTGCCATTGCATGGATCAGGGACAATCACGACCAGCAATTGCGGATTGATGCCCTGTGCGAGGCGAGCGGCATGAGCCGAGCGAGCCTGCACCGGCACTTTTCGGCGATCACGGGCTTCAGCCCGCTCCAGTACCAGAAGCAACTTCGCCTGCAGGAGGCACGCCGGCTGCTTCTGGGGGGCGAGTATAGTGCATCATTTGTCGCCTTCGCGGTCGGCTATGAGAGTGCATCCCAGTTCAGCCGCGAGTACCTCCGGCAATTCGGCGCGCCGCCCGTCCGCGACATCCGCCAGATGCGGAAACAAATCGATGCCGCATTTGCCGGCTGATCCGTCCTTGCGCTCTCCAGCTGCGTCTCTGGCATTTGCATCGGGCTGGCTCGTTCAGAGGAACGGAGGGCAGGAACTGTGGGCGCATGCCGGTGATTGGATTGGCTAAGATGAGGGCGCGAAGCGGGAATAATCTCCGCTGCCGGCTGCTGGCGGCACTTAGGGGCCGGAAGGAGGCTGTCGACGTGCGAAAGCCGCGTCACCGACTCGCGACAGAATCGGCGACACTGAAAATTCAGGGAAGTTTAGTCGCAAATAATAGGTGCAAAAGTCAGACTTCTGCAGCTGACTCTTGCGACAAATCGGATAGCGCACCCGGCTTGCTGAAACTGCGACGGCGGAACAGACGCCGACGAACCGCATAGTCGCTCCAATCGCCTCGGCGGGAGACGGAAACCGGCCATCGAACATGAAGCCGAAGGCGAGGCCGAAGGCCGTTTCGGCAACGATTGAACTGGACCGCCAGCGCCAGCGGCGCCAAATGGCTGGGATCGGGCGATTGCGGACGTCAGAGAGCTGTGCCTGCGTCAGACCGGATCGGCGAACGGCGTTTCGGGATCGCTGACGTAGAACAGGACCATCACCGCCGGACTGTCAGAACTGAGATTCCGACCCGTCATTCTCACGCCCGACGGTTCGACGAAAACCTCACCAGCGCTGATGGCGATCGGGTTGCGGCCGTCCAGCTCGAGGGTAAAAATGCCCTCGAGCATATAGACAGTGACCGGAAAACGATGGGAGTGGTAGGGAGTGCTGTCACCCGGTTCGAGCTTGGCGATGATCACCCGGATTTCCTGCATGCTCCCGTTCGGTAGTGCGTCCGTCAACTCCTTGTACAAGACCGTGAGTTTCGCCACGCCCGTGCTCCCGGCGGAGGTGGTCACCCCCACCTGTGTTCCAGCAATTGCCTTGTGAACGTCCATAACCTTGTGCATGACCTGTCTCCATTGTGTGGCAAGCCTACGCCTGATCCCAGACATAGGGGAGCCGCAGACTTGCAAAGGCTCCCCGCAAAAGCGCATAACGAAACATGTTCGATTGGAACGACCTTAAATACTTTCTGGCTGTCGCCCGGCACGGCAGCACAACGGCTGCCGCCAAGGCCACCGGGGTTAACCAGTCCACGGTTCAGCGTCGGACGGTCGAGTTGGAGCGCCGGATAGGTCAGCCCCTCATTCACAGGCACGCAAGCGGCTATCAGCTCACCGAATTCGGACTATCGCTTCTGCCAAAGGTCGAAGAGCTCGAGGAGGCGGCACTCGCCATCGAAAGGCAGGCGCGACTCAATATTAGCGAGCTGAGCGGCGTTGTTCGACTGACCTGCCCCGAGCCTTTGGTCTCCCGCATCAATGGATCGCAGTTGCTTGAGCAATTCCGTTTGAATTACCCCGAGATTCGCATCGAATTTGTGATGAGCGATGGTTATCTCGATCTCTCCAAAGGAGAGGCCGATATCGCCTTGCGCTCCGGTGAGCCTTCGGATGAAAATCTTGTGGGCAAGAAGATCGCCGATTCCATCTGGGCAGTCTATGCGAGCAGGAGCTATGTCCAGCATCACGGGTCGTTGAAAACTGCAGCCGACATTGGCGAGCATGCTATCGTCGGTTTCGATGGAGCGCTTGCCAACCATCGGGCGGCGAAATGGTTTGCTTCCGTGGCGCCCGATGCGCGCGTCGGTGCGCGCAACAACAGCGTTCTGGGGGTGCTTCATGCGGTCAAATCCGGCTTGGGCGTTGCGCCGCTGCCGACGACAATCGCCGATATGCATGATGATCTCGTGCAGGTGCTTCCGCCGGTCGAGGAATTGAACCGGGGCTGGTATCTTCTGGCCCATCCCGACATCCGCAAAACGCCGCGAGTTCGAGCGTTCTTTGAGTTCGTCAGCAATCACAATTCGCTGGTCCGCCCGATACTCATGGGATAGACACGCGACCTGGCTGCGTACCGCCTTGCAACTTGCTTCGGTTGCACCATGCGTTGACCTGAACGAGGTTGCGTCCCATTGGCTTGCGGTGGCCATTCCCTTCCAGCATCTCGGCATCTTCCGCCCCGCCCCACCAGGACGGACCTTCAGACCTGCGAAGCACTGAATTCTCGCATCCGCGCGTCGATCTAAGCGTGCAGAATAGGTTGATTTGCCGGTACACCTAAATCGGCCACGGCCGCTCGTGGCGCGAAGAAGCCGAGTGCGCTCGCGGATAACGGTCACTCCTGCCCATGCCTTCTGCCGGTCTCAAAAGGAGTCGCTGTGTCAGCCAGGCCAAACAGCGTCTGTCCTTCAAGCGAACAGTCGCTCCTAAAACAGTCTCTGGCCGCCGTCGATGTTGATGGTCTGGCCAGTCGTGAACTCGCTCTCCGTCAGATAGATGTGCGTCGGGGCGACATCGGCAGGTATCGCAGTCCTTCTCACAGGAAAGTCGAGTGGCGATGCGCTCGAAGAGCCGAAACTTTGCATCACCAGCGAGTTGGGTAAAGGAAGCTACGCGTTCGCGGCCCAAGTTGCCCGCAATCTAGAAGAAAATGGTTCGACTTTTTCACGGCCGGGGACATGAATGGCCGGTTATGACCGTCGCCCGTCGGCGGTTGCTCGCAGCGTCGCCCCCTGCGACTGACTTAACGTCTTGCAAGTCCTGACCATCGACTTCAAGCTGCCCACCGGACGCGGCGACGAGTTCGCCCATGGCGGCGGTCCGGATCCCTGCGACAAGCCGAAGCCTGTGATTTAGCCGCGGGACATCTTATCGACAACTTAAAGGTGAAGGCGGAAAAATTCCCACTAGCTTGTGGGTCGGTGTCGGATTGTCGTTCTCTCGTTCGTCCTCTGCTTTGAACAGCACAGGAGAACGGCCGATGAGCAACGAAACCAAAGTCAATATCGAAGAAGAGGCTATTATCGCCATGCTAACGATGCGCGCTTCCGCGCTCGGCGAAAAAGATGCCAAGGGCGCACTTTCCTACGAAACCGAGGATTCGGTGGAGTTTTCGCTAGCCCCGCCACTCGTCTATCACGGCAAGGACGCGTCGGGCCTGCAGGCGTGGTTCAATACCTGGGAAGGTCCGATCGGTGGCGATGTTTGCGATGCCAAGCTAACGGTCGGCGGAGACGTTGCTTTCTGGAGTGGTCTGACGCGCATGACGGGAACTAAAACTGACGGCACCGAGGTCGATCTTTGGTTTCGTCAAACCCTTGGCCTGGTGAAGCGCGATGGCCGCTGGATGGTGTCCCACCAACATGCATCCGTGCCGTTCGCCATGGATGGAAGCGGTCGCGCTCTGCTCGATCTCAAACCTTAGGCGGCGGGCCGCAGGGTATCGATCGCCACCGCAGTTTAGTATGGGCGTTGGCTACACCGATGCGCACTTGCTGGCATCGGTCCTTCTTGACCAGCGAGCGGCGTTATAGACGAGAGATAAGCGCCTGCAGGCAGCGGCCGAAAATGCGGGCGCTGCACTTTGCGTACCGGCCAACCTGTCCCACTTCGTCCCTGGACCTAATCCAACAGCTATCCGAGACGCTGGCAGGGCGCATAATCTATTTCGAAATGCCGCCAATCGGTTTGGAAGAGGCCGGGGCGGGCTTCTATCGACATCGACGAGTTGTGGCTGCGCGGCGGCTTCCCCGATAGCCTGACGGCGGCGACGGATGAGGATAGTTATCTCTAGCGACAGGCATTTGTTCGCAGCTACCTTGAACGCGATGTTCCGATATTTGCGCCCCGTATGCCAGTCGCGACAATCGGACGGTTTGGACGATGCTCGCCAACGGCCAAGGAAATGCAGCGCGCGGCTTGCCCAAGGTCTGGGTGTCTCTGCGCCTATGATTGGCCGCTACATAGATCTCCTTGTTGATCTCATGCTGGTTCGCCGACTTCAGCCATGGAGCGGTAATTTTGGCAAGCGTCCAATTGGTTAAGCGTTCCGATTTCCAGGAGAGCATGTACGAGCCCACTGTCGCGCACATAGATGTTAGGTCATCCCGTCGTTGGACCGAGAAGGTTTTGTGCTAGAGACGCTTATCCTCGCAGCCGGTCCAGACGTGGCGCCATTCTTCTGCGGGACTGCCGATGGTGCCGAGATCGACCTTGTTATTGAACACGCTGGAAAGCCTAAGGTGGCAATCGAGGTCAAGCGTGCCAGCGCTCCACAAGCTGAGCGCGGCTTCTTTGTGGCTTGTGACGACTTGGAGATAGAAAACAGGATCGTCATTGGCGCAGGTGCTGGTGATTATCAGGCGAAGGGTGGGTCAAGGTGCGCACACTGCTGTCGGCTGTGAAAGAGGTCCGGGAAATCCTGAGATCACCGTTCGCGGCGTAAGTGTATTTATGGAACACAGCCTTGCAGTCGGTACGACTTGTCTGTGGACACCGCTTTCACGGACAGTCCGTTGGTCATCGAGATAATCGGAACCTCTCTCCTCAAATATTTGCAGCCGTGTAAATGTCAAAGGGAAGCACATTTTGCGTCATTCCACTCGGCTCTCCTTTGTTCATGGCGGCATCTCCCATAGCGCGCACTAATGTCTCTGTCAGTTGCCGTGCAGGATGCGAAAGGACAACCTTCAGCAGTCCTTCCGCTAAGCCCGCACGCGTTTCGTTCGTCAGTTCATGGGCCACTACAACCAACCTCTGAGCTGCGGGACCACGGTCCTCCTGTAAGGCTCGCATGACACCTGTCACGCCGCCTCCCGCAACATAAAGGCCTACCCAGCGCTCTTGGGACGCTAAGAGTTGCTTGGTGAATTGATACGCAGTCTCAGGCTCCTCCATCGTCGCCAATGTCTCAAGCATTTGGAACTTGGGCGCGGTTTCGCGGAAATACGACCTGAAGCCCATCTCGCATAGCTCCTGCGCTAGATATCGATGGCTGCCTACGAAGACAGCTACCTCACCAGGCCTTGCGTTGAGGTGAGCAATGAACCAAGCTGCGGTCCTCCCCTTCTTCGCGCAATCATTCCCTACGAAACCCGCTCTCTCCGGCGCCGATAAGTCAGAGATCATCGTCACGACGGGGATGCCGTCAGCGGCAAGGTCGGCAACCGCATGATTGACCTGGGGGTGATCCGACGTAATCATCCCAATCACATCAGCTTCCCGGCTGAGGTCGTGAATTGCGGCGGCTGCCTTGTCTGGACTGAGGTCGTCCATAAAGCGCACAATTGCTCTCCCATGGGCGTGAGGAAAGGCTTCAACAGACTTCGTCAATAGCTCGCTCCACATCTGGTAGAGCTTTCGGTGCTGCTGCTTGAGCAGAAAGCCAAATTTGATCACCGGTTTGTCCGCCTCGATGCGTCGTTTGATCGCCGTCAGGCCGTGAAACCCGATGCGCTCGGCTGCTTCAAGGACCATTTCAGCCGTTTTTGGCCGCACTGGATGGCGTCCGTTAATGACCCGATCAACAGTAGAGATCCCCACATTTGCTTCTTTCGCCAGATCGGCAATCGTCGGCCGCGCCATGCCACATTCTCCCATTTCATGAAAGGCACTCTGAACGATTTTGAAAGAAACTCCTAGACCGAAATTGACAGAAAATGAAGAAAAAGACATGAAAGCGACATTGAAAAGACGCCAGCTGGCGCCGGGCTTGGGAGAGCCTGAGGTCTGGAGGACTATCCAAATGACATTTGCTGGAGGATCGCCGGCGACTACCCCGGCTGCAGCCAAGAGCGAGTATGTCCTTGAAATGCGAGGAATTTCCAAGTCTTTCCCGGGCGTTCGTGCACTCGATGGTATGAATTTGAGAGTTCGACCAGGCAGCGTGCACGTTCTAGTCGGCGAAAACGGTGCCGGCAAGTCCACCCTGATGAAGATCCTGAGCGGCATCTACACCATCGATGAAGGTGAGATTTTCTTTCAAGGTGAAAAGCTTGATCACCAAAATGCTGCGGCCGCTTTGGATCGCGGCATCTCGATGATCCACCAGGAACTCAGCCCTGTCCTCGACATGACGATCGCCGAGAACATTTTCCTCGGCCGTGAACCGACGGTCGGTAAAACGGGCGTCTTCGCCTCATTCGTCGACTTCAACCAAATGAATTCCGATACCCAGAAACTTCTCGATCGGTTGGGGCTCAAATATTCCGCCCACGCCAGAATGCGAGATCTTTCAATCGCTGCCATGCAACTGATCGAAATCGTGAAAGCGATCTCGCGGGACGCGTCACTGGTCATCATGGATGAGCCGACGTCTGCGATCAGCGACACGGAAGTGGCAATGCTATTCCAGCAGATCGCGGACCTGAAGTCGAACGGCGTCGCGATCATCTATATCACCCATAAAATGGATGAAATTTTCCAGATTGCCGACGATATCACCGTCATGCGGGATGGTGAGTTCATCGCGACCGGGCCGTCCACAGACTACACCGAAGCCAAGCTGATCTCTCAAATGGTTGGCCGGACCATTTCAAGTATCTTCCCGAAAGATGATGTGCCGATTGGCGACGTCGTTCTGTCCCTTGAGAATGTCAGCCGCGCCGGTGTCTTCGAAGATGTCAATCTGACGGTGCGCGCGGGCGAGATTGTTGGATTGGCAGGATTGATCGGTGCCGGACGAACGGAAGTCGCCCGTGTGATTTTCGGGCTCGACAAGTGCGACGCCGGGACTATTCGACTCAATTGCACGCCGATCAAGATCTGCTCTCCGACCGATGCAATTCGGCACGGCATCGCCATGGTTTCGGAGGACCGGAAGGCCGAGGGGCTCGTACTCTGCCGGTCAGTCGGGGAGAATATTTCTTTGGCCAATCTGAAGAAGTTTGCCTCCGGCTTGTTTATCAGTGAGCGCCAAGAGGAAAGTGCTGCTCAGCGTATGATCGAGATGCTCAAGATCAAGACGCCGAACACGGAGATGATCGTCGAGAACCTGAGCGGCGGCAATCAGCAAAAGATCGTGCTGGCAAAATGGCTGTTGGGCGATCTCAAGCTTCTGATCCTGGACGAACCGACGCGTGGGATCGACGTTGGCTCCAAGTCGGAAATCCACAAACTGATGACAGAGTTCGCTCGCCAAGGCCTGGCGATCATCATGATTTCGTCGGAACTGCCTGAGGTTCTCGGGATGAGCGATCGCGTCGTAGTCATGAGCGAGGGCCGGGTGGCGGGCGAACTGACAAGAAGCGAGACGACGCAGGAAAATATCATGCGCCTCGCAACCGGAGGACACTGATGTCGATGGAAACGGCAACCAAAATCGAGAAGGATGGCGCAAAAGCTTCATCCTCAGCGACCAGCCTGAACTTTGCGCAAATTTACCGCAGGTACGGGACGATGCTGATCTTTATCGGCATCTGTATCCTTGCGTCGCTCCTGAGCCCCACATTTTTGACTGAAGCCAACTTGACGAACGTGCTTCGCCAGGTCGTGGTCGTCAGTCTGCTCGCCTGCGGTGTCACCTTCATTATTATCCTTGGGCATATCGACGTGTCGCTTGGATCCGTCCTCGCACTTTGCGGGGTGATTGCGACAAGTGTCATGGCTATGACGGGAAGCGTCATCCTGGCCGTTGCTGCCGGCATCGCCGTCGGCATCTTTACAGGCCTTATCAATGGCTTCGTCATCACCTTCTTTCGCATCCCGTCCTTTATTATGACGCTTGCGATGACGACAGTCGCTCGCGGTGGGGTCCTGCTCTACACGGGCGGCTCACCGATCACGGGTCTTGGTGACTTCAAAATCATCGGCCAAGGGTCATTTGGACCGATCCCGATCTCGGTCCTCATTCTGGTCGTCTTTGTGATCGCCTCGTGGGTCTTGCTCAACAAGACAAAGTTCGGGCGATACGTCTATGCGGTCGGCGGCAACGAAAGGGCGGCCCGTGCCTCTGGCATCAATCCCGACAGCATCGTCGTCAGGGCATTCATCTTCAACGGAATCCTTTGCGCGGTCGCTGGCATCGTCCTCATGTCACGCATCAATTCTGGACAGCCGGCCGGTGGTGTCGGTTACGAGTTCGATGCGATTACGGCCGTCGTCGTCGGTGGCACCAGCCTCATGGGTGGTACCGGAACGATCACCGGAACTATCATTGGTGCGATGATCATCGGTGTCATCAACAACATCCTTAATCTCCTAAATGTCAGTTCTTACTGGCAGCAGATCATCAAGGGACTGATCATTGCGATCGCGGTCATCCTTGATGTTTGGACAAAGTCGGCCCGCAGTAAGAAGAAGGCCTGACGCTGTTCAGGCCGCACCGCAAACGCGGCCAGGACCATCTCTGTGTGCGCCAATTGGCGCGTGGACGTGAACTCATTTCAATTGGGAGGACCCTATGAAACTCATCGCTAAACTCGCGCTTGCCTGCGCAGTCTCGGTTTCCGCTCTGTCTGCTGGTGCAACCTTTGCCGCTGACAAGTTCGTCGTCGGCTACGCTAATATGGCCGACACCGACGTCTTCGTAATGGCCCGCAAGAACGCCTTCATCGAAGCTGCCAAGTCCGATCCGGCCGTCGAAGTCAACTTCTCCGATGCCAACAACGACGCCAGCAAGCAGCTCGACCAGATCGACAATTTCATCGCTCAGAAGGTGGATGCCATCGTTGTTGTTCCAGTCGATTATCAGGGTATTGTCCCAGGCGTCGAGAAGGCCAACGCGGCTGGTATCCCGGTTATTGCGCTCGGCATCCAGTCGGCTGGCGGGAAGTACACCTTCGTCGGTTCCAAGAATATCGACGCGGGCCGTCTTCAGGGCGAATACATGAAGGCGCACCTGCCGAAGGACGGGAAGATTCTCTATCTCGAAGGCACGCCGGGCCTGTCTCATACGCAGGAACGTAAGAAGGGTTTCGAAGAGGCCCTTGGTCGTTCCGATGTGACGACTCTCGCCAGCCTGTCGGCGAACTATGACCGAGCCGAAGGCATGAAGGTTACGGAAGATTGGATCCAGAGTTTCCCGGAGTTTGACGGCATCATCGCCGCCAACGACCAGATGGCGCTCGGTGCTCTCGAAGCTCTCAAAGGTGCCGGCCGTCTCAAGGGCGTCCTGATTTCAGGCGTGGACGGCGTACCGGATGCACTGACGGCCATTAAGGCAGGAGAAATGTCCCAGACGATCTTTCAGGATGCTGCTGGCCAGGCAAAGGCCGCCTTTGAGGTTGTCGAAGGCGTCAAAAAGGGCGAACAGCCGCCGGCTGAGAAACTCGTCCCCTTCGCGTCGATCACCAAGGACAATGTCGACCAATTCACCAAGAAGTAATGCCTCCCGAGGCGTGTCGGGAATTCGTTCCCGGCACGCAAATCTTGTTAAATTGCCATCAGCCCTTCCGAAACACAGGAAAAACCATGACAGTTAGAATCGCAGTTATCGGCGCAGGCCTGATGGGCGCGGATCACGCAAAGATCGTTGCGGAAGAGATGCAGGGCGCGACACTTCAGCTCGTCTGCGACATGGATGAAGCCCGAGCTCGCGACGTAGCTAACCTGTACGGCGCCGTTGACGTTGTCAGCGACCCCCAAGCCGCAATCAACCGCGATGATGTTGATGCCGTAATTGTGGCAAGCCCCGACTTCACGCATGCGCCGCTGTCCCTCGCCTGTATTGCAGCACGAAAAAAAATTCTTTGCGAGAAGCCCCTGTCGCAATCTTCTGACGAGTGCCTGAAGGTGATAAAGGCCGAAATAGCTGCCGGCGCCAAATTCGTGCAGATCGGCTTTATGCGCCGTTATGATCAATCCTATGTCGAGATGCAACGGGCTCTCAAAAGTGGCGCGACCGGCCGCGCTCTGATGATGCACAACTTCCATCGAAACGTGGAAACGCCCGCGTCGGACTTTACAGGTGCCATGGCGATTACCAATTCGGCGCCGCACGAGTTCGACGTCGTTCGCCATGTGTTGGGAACCGAGTTTGTGTCCATCTCCGCGTTTCAGCCGAGACGATCCGATGCCCTCGTCGCTCCCGTGGTCATGGTGCTGGAGACAGCAGATGGCCAGCTTGTAAACATCGAGATCAACAATAACGCGGCCTATGGTTACGATGTCCGCGCCGAGCTCGTCGGTGAGAAAGCAGCCATTTCGATGAACCAGGTTGCGTTCACGCGCCTCGACCAAGCGCTCGGGCAGCATACCGGATACGACGCCGACTGGCGTGGCCGGTATTTTGACGCCTATCGGCGGCAGAATCGTGCATTCCTTCGTTTTGTCGAATCCGGAAACTTTCCCGAACTCGCCTCCAGCTGCTGGGATGGATACTGCGCTGCCATTGCCGCGGAGGCTGGCGTCAAAGCATTAATCACAGGGCGCAAAGTCGCCGTCGAGATGATCAATAAGCCGGAGTTTTACGCATGAAATTGGGTTTTGTATCCGACAGCCTCGGCGGCTTGCCGCTGACTGAAATGCTCGAACACGCAAAGCGTATGGGCGTGTCGGGCGTCGAGGTCAATACATGCGGCTGGTCGACCGCTCCTCACTTCAATCTGAAGGCCTTGCTCGGGAATAAGACGGCCCAAAAATCCTTCCTGGAAAAGTTTTCTGAACGGGGCCTCGAGGTGATCAGCCTCAATGCAAATGGCAACCCGTTACATCCCACAGACACGATGCAGGGTGAAGGTCTAAAGGATACGATACGTATTGCGGGCGAAATGGGTGTAAAGACCGTATGCACCATGTCTGGACTGCCTGCTGGCAGCCCGAACGACACGATGCCGAACTGGGTTGTCTCGTCCTGGCCACCGGAAACACAGGCTATTCTGCGTTATCAATGGGAGGAAAGGCTCCTTCCCTTCTGGAACGAAATCGTCGCACTTGCGAAGGAAAATGGCGTCGAGCGAATTGCGCTTGAGCTCCATGGCAACCAGTGCGTCTACAATGTTCCCTCCCTCTTGAAGCTGCGTCAGGCTGTGGGGCCTATGGTGGGCGCAAATCTGGATCCTTCCCATTTGTTCTGGATGGGCGCGGATCCCCTGATCGCAGCAGAGGCGCTAGGGGACGCGATCTATCACGTCCATGCGAAGGATACCATCCTCAACGCCCCCAAGCAGGCCGTAACCGGCCTTTTGGAGAATGGCAGCCTGATGGACATTCCCGCCCGTAGCTGGTCGTACATCACGCTCGGTTTCGGACATGGGGAGGAATGGTGGCGCCAGTTTTGCTATCGCCTGAAGATGGCAGGATATGATGGCTGGCTGTCGATCGAACACGAGGACGTGCTTTTGAACTCGCTGGAAGGCTTGGAAAAATCAGTCGCCCTTCTTCAGGGTGTCATGCCCAGCGCGCCAGCAGACTACCAGCCGCAGGCAATTTAAGGAGGGGCGGCCGCCTCCCCGATCATATCATTGAGTTGTCAGCCAGCATCACGAGCTGATGCGGACCGCAGCGCCACATTGTCTCGCGGTGATCACGCGGGTTGGTAATGAAGATATAGGCCGTTTCATCCGTGAACAGTTGGTGCGTGAGGGCGTCAGTATGCGAGGTGTTACCCCACCCGATCCGGAAGGATTGACGGCTTGGTCATCCTTGGAAAGGTGGGGCAAGCCTTTCGATCTCGAAGAACTGATCCGAAAAAGCCTGCCGCGGGAGGAGGTGCGGCAGGCTTTTCGAGAGATTTGAACAGCGGCTCGGAGGAGGAGTGCCGCTACTCCGTCAGGCGCCCCTTGGGGACGATCCAATTCCAATACAGTGCCACAATCCTCAGGCTTGCTGGGTGATGGGAGATACTGGCTGCCTCCATGCCAACCTCGATCGGCAGCTCGCTCGCGCACATTTCGCCCACCTGGCCATTTGTTGGGAGCTTTTTGCTGCGGGTCCCTTTGCCCGTGCGATCACGTCCCGCACACGATGCCCTAAGGCCGTCAAGGTGGTAGGCCACAACCATTGCCGAGGCCGATCTGCGCCCTAATTGCAAAAGACTTGGTGAGAACGGCCGACACATCGATGTCTTCGAGCGACGCCAAGATCACGGAGGCGGAATTGGAAAATGAGCTCGGCCCCCGTCGCGTCTATTCGACCTCGCCATCCTCCCCTTCACGCATGCCTGCCTTCGCGAGTGTACTCGCGGTTATCGCCATTTTGTATTTCGGCAAGGACGTTCTTCTTCCTCTAGCAATCGCAGTCCTGTTGACGTTCGCGTTGGCTCCCATCTCCTCTCGTCTTCGAAAGCTTGGCCTGCCCCGTATTCCGGCGGTAATAGTCACTGTCGTGATCGCTTTTCTTGTCCTCGTCCTGTTCGGGCTTGTCGTAGCGGGACACGTTGCCGAAGTTGCCCAGAACCTTCCGGCCTACCAGGGCAACATCATAGCAAAAATTCGGTCTCTCCAGGAAAGTGGAACCGATAGCGGTATTGTGCGGCGCCTGACGTCCGTCGTTGAGAGCGTCGGTCGAGAGCTCAGCAACGCCGAGGAGCGCCCAATTGCTCCAGGTACCGGATCAAGACCAAGGGAGCCCCTGCTCGTCGAAATATTCGCGCCTAGCAGACCAATCGAAACGCTTACTAGCCTGATTGGTCCTCTGCTCGGCCCCATCGCCTCATTGGGCTTGATCATCGTCGTCGTAATATTCATGCTTTTAGAGCGGGAAGAGCTTCGCGATCGCTTTATACGGCTCGTAGGCTATGGAGATCTGCATCGCACAACAGAAGCTATCCAGGAGGCGGGTAGCCGGGTCGCGCGGTATCTTCTTATGCAGCTGGTGGTGAATTGCGCTTACGGCGTCCCCTTGGCGATCGGCCTGTGGGCGGTTGGCATTCCAAATCCAGCGCTGTGGGGCATGCTAGCCATCGTCCTTCGATTTGTCCCTTATATCGGGCCTGTAATCGCGACGATTCTGCCGCTGTTCCTGGCCTTTGCAGTTGACCCTGGCTGGAGCCTTGTTCTCTGGGTTGGGGCCATCTTCCTCGTGCTGGAATTGACCAGCAACAACGTCGTCGAGCCCTGGCTCTATGGTTCTCGTACCGGACTCTCCCCGCTGGCAATCATCGTCGCGGCGATTTTTTGGGCATGGCTATGGGGACCAGTCGGTCTCGTACTGTCCACGCCGCTGACCGTGTGTCTGGCAGTGTTGGGGCGGTATGTCCCGCAGTTCGAGTTCCTTGAGGTCGTTTTTGGTAGTGACCCGGTGCTCGATCCCAAGGAGCGGCTTTACCAGCGGCTTCTTGCCGGCGATCCCGACGAGGCGACCGATTACGCTGAGGAATTCCTTGAGGAGGATTATCTGGAGGATTACTACGGCAAAGTTGCCATTCCCGCTCTTCTACTCGCGGAAAAGGATAGGCGTCGAGGCGTCTTGACCGCGGAGCAGATGGAACAGGTGTTCGGGACCGCCATCACACTGGTCTCGAACCTTGCGGAAATCGCGCAGGAAGAAGAGGAAGAGGAGGGAGAAGAAGAACAGAAGGAGAAGGAATCGGCAGCTCGGCCCAGCACCCCCCCTAAGGAAGGCAATGGAGATGAAAGCGAACTACCTGACGGACGTGGCAAGACCATCTTCTGCATCGGAGGCAGGGGGCCGCTCGACGACGCGTCGGCTGCGATGCTCGCCCAGGTTCTTCAGGTACAGGGAGCCGAGGTGGTCGCAGCGAGGCATTCTGACATCCCCAATCGCCGCGCCATGAGCCTCGTTCCGAAACAATCGAACGCCATTGTGGTTTGCTTCCTCAACGAGGACTCGGCAAGGCACGCCAGCATACTTGTTCGTCGGTTCAAGCGCACATACCCAGCCATACGCGTCGGCGCGGTCCTTTGGGTGGAAAACCAGGAGAAAAGGCAACCGCCCACGCTTCGGGAGGCGGATTTCGTTGCCACCACCTTGACCTCGGCTGCCCGCGAGGCACTCGCCGATGCACCACCATCGTTGGTGGCGCCCGCGCGCAAGATTCGTACCAGGCGGTCCTCGAACAAGACAGGCATAGCCGCCGCGCGGTCCGATCTTTAGCGGCAAACCCCAGGCGCCGTCCAGCGGCCGGCATTCGGTAGCAGCCCCATGATGACGTGCCCCGTTAAAATAGACCATTGAGGATTGCGGAGAACTTCGACGTATTCGGGCTTTCGCGCACGGCTGAGGAGATCGCCGCGATCAACGCCCTCGACACCGGCAAGCGCGGCCTGGAACCCGCCAGCGTCATCCCCGAGACGTTCACGTTCAGGATTCCGGACTGATCGCAACCTCCCTCATCTTCCACGACGGACGTGGAAGCTGACGTCGCGTTGCTCCCGGCTCGAGACATAAGGTGGGAGACTGCAACTTATGTATCAGGCCGGCAGCGGCTCGTGAAACGACACCAGCCATTTGCGCTGTTTGCACCGCCAACGATCTCACAGCCATTCGGCTCTAGGAGATGGGTAAACCCAGCGCAGCGTTCCCCCGCGACTGGGGTGTCCTGGTAAAGCGCCAGCGCTTGGTTGTCTTTCCGGCTGCCATCGGTCGAGACATACAAGCTGAGGCTCGCCGGCGCTGGCAATCGCCGCACCGGTCTCAACTTGCGGCGAGACAGCACTCGGCCTTAAGCTGCCGATCCGTGGTTCACATCATGATCCTTATCATGGTCCTTTCCGAGAGCAGCGGAGACCAATCCGCTCAGTTTCCGGTGGCCAATCGTCACTCGTCGCAACTGGCTCAGGTGGTCTTGAGCGTACCGTTCATCCCTTCCGGATAGAAGCCGCCCTTGCTCACTCCGTCCTTGTCGGTGAGGTAGACGATCCGGAGCACCTCCTGCGGCGATCTGGTGAACGCGATCGCATCGGGCGTCGAGGGAACGATGTTGGCTTTTCCGTCCCCCTGGATCCCCTGGTCCTTATCGTCTGATCCGTCGATTTTGTCTCGGGCATCGGAGACAGCGTTGGCCGCCTTCCAGGCTTCCTCCCCCTTTCGGTATAGCGTAGATCGCGCCATTCCCATGTGATAGGCCTCGACCGCCAGGATGCCTGCGGCTGCGGCGAGGAAGTCCTTGTTCTTCAGAACTGTCGTCGCACCGGCATAGGCGGTGACGCCGACATCCTCGAACAACATCCCGCCGAGAACGAAGTTCGTCTCGTTGCCGAAGGGGTCGAAGTCCGGCCCGAGGCCCGCTGCTTCCGCGACGGCTTTGAAGCCCGCACCGAAATCGATGGCCGGCCGGTCAACCGCGTCGGTTCCAAGCGTCTTGCGGTAGAAGCGGACGTGCGCCAGTTCGTTTTCCGCGACTTCCTGCATGAATTCGCCGATGGCGGGCGTTTCGAAAGAAACTTGCTTTCCACCAACGACGTCACCGGGTTTCGAACCGGCATCGGCTGCGTCGATGCCTTTTCCGGTGGTGCCGCGGAGGTAATATTCAGCCTCCATATATTCGAGGTTGAGCGCAAAGCGGAAAATGTCCTCGTCCGATATGTCCTGTGCCAATACCGGAGAAGGCCGCGCGATTCCGCTGAGTGCCGCTCCGGCACCGAGTACGATAAGTCCCTGAAGCGACTGACGCCGGGATAGGTGAAGTGCGCCTTGCATGGCGGTCTCCTTGTTTGTTGATTCAACACCGCTGTCAGCACCGCGGCACCGAATGCATTTGCCTGACCATTAGATGGTCCGGGCCGCCAAAATATTCCCGTGTCCCGCGACAAAGGCGCTGCGAAAAGAGCCGGCGTAATCTCAGCGTGGACGGCGTCTACGTGCGCTCAGTCGTTGCGTTCAACAGATGAGTATCCTTTCGAACCAGCCGGACTGCGAGCTGATCGAGGACTGATTGCGCGAGGCGGTCACAACGAGCGCCAGCGAAGAGAAACGTATCCGTGAACACGGTGGCGAGCTTGTCCTGCAGCGCCTCGCGGAGCAGCCGGCGTGCGCGATAAAGACGGGTGCTCACTGTCTGAGGTCGCAATGCCAAAAGAAAAGCCGTTTCCTCAATGCTCATTTCCTCGACGTCGCGCATGACAAAGACGATGCGAAAGGGCTCTGGCAAGTCACCGACGGCTCGCTCCAGGAGGCCGCGGATTTCAGCGAGAGCGGCCGCCTCTTCGGGATCAGGCTTGTGTGCGCTGAACGGAGCGACCATGCCTTCGATGGCCTTCGCGTCTACGGTTGGTCGCCTTTTGCGGATTCGTCCCAGCGCCTCGTTCAGCGCGATCCGGGTGAGCCAAGTCGACAGCCGCGCCTCCGCGCGGAATTCGGCTAGATGGGTGAAGGCGTGGATATAGGTGTCCTGAAGTACGTCCTCCGCCTCGGCGTCGTCATTCAGGACGGCGCGGGCGACCCGGTGAAGCCGCTGATTGTGGCGCTTGATGATTAGCCAGAATGCGGCGGGGTTACGCTGTCGCGCGTGTTCAACCAGCCCCGCGTCGTCAAGGTCCTCTATTCTCACTGCCTCGGTGGATCCGCTCGGCTTCATCATCGGCGCTCCAGATGCATCAGCTTACTAGAGATAAACGTTTTCCGGCTTTTCGGTCTGCGGCCAGGTGGAAATTGGGACTCTAGCGGACCAGAGGTCTGCTGACCAAGTAAATCGGACTTGTTGCGGAGCAGTTCCATCTTCCGGTTTCGGCGCAACTGAGACTTGCAGTCGCGGTCGCGGGCGATGCCTCCTTTCAGGAAGCACGCGGCGGCCACCTTGCATCGCTGAACGAACTTCAGTTGCAGCGAACCTGCAACCGCCCAGAAAGCGCTAAAACTCAGCCACTTTGCCCCAGGAGGAGGCGGTGAGACGCTCTGGCCTGTAGGGAACAGGGTCGACAAGGGGCGAGCGTCCGGTGACGATATCTGCGATCAGATGGCCCGCACCGGGGCCGATACCAAAGCCGTGCCCGCTAAAGCCGGCGGCGAGAATGAAGCCAGGAATGCTGGGAATTTCGCCCACCGCGGGTACACCATCGGGAGTGCTGTCGATATAGCCCGCCCATTTCGACGCGATCCTGGCCTTTGCGAGAGCCGGCAGCAAATGCCGGGCCCGGCGGAGTATTTCGGCGATAGTGCTCTCATCCGCAGCCGGATCCAGAATGCGCATCCGCTCCATGGGTGTGCGTTCGTCGAGCCGCCAGCGCGTGAGCGATTCATGTCCCGAGCGCCACCCTTCAAGCCCGCCGGGCGCAAGGTTCCGCCAGCGGCGGGCGAACATCGGCACGAAATATCGGGCAAACCGGATCTGCTGCGCCGTAACGTCGACTCTGGCTCGGCCGCTGATCGCCAGCGTGTAGCCGCCATCCGCACGCCGCGTCGTCGAGACCTCCGTGGTGTGGAGCGCATCCGGCAGACCCTCGACACCGGGTTTTACGGATAAGATCGAAGAACGGACTGAAGCTTGAGGAAAACGCACATCCAAGTTGTTGCAGAACGACGAAGCCCACGCGCCGCCGGCAAGTACGGCGATTTTGGTCCGGATGGTGCCCTTTTCGGTGATGACGGCCGAGAGCTGACCACCAGTTGTTTCAATGCCACGGGCGGCGCAATTCTGGAGGACGATGCCGCCCGCATTGACGATCGCGCGCGCAACGGCTGGCGCTGCCTTGGACGGATCGGCGGTGCCGTCAGATGGCGAGAAGACACCGCCTTTCCACGGCTTGCCGGTGGCTTTCCCGCGCTCGGTCGCCTCAAGCGAGGACAGCATGAAAGTGGTCACCCCGACGGTGCGGGCGAAGTCCCGCCATCGCGCCCAGCCCTCCAGTTCCTTGTCCCTGTCGGAAAGATATAGAAGTCCGCAGCGGCGGAAACCCGTGTCTTCTCCCGCTTCGGCGGCGAACCGGTCCCAAAGATCGAGACTCTTGGTGGCGATCGGCAGTTCGCGGGCGTCACGGTTCTGTTGACGGCACCAGCCCCAATTGCGGCTCGATTGCTCAGCACCGATCAGGCCCTTTTCGACAAGCACCACCTTGAGGCCGCGGCGGACCAGGTAATAGGCCGCGAAGACACCGACAATCCCGCCACCGATGACGACCACGTCTGCTGCTTCTGGCTGAGAAGCCATTGTTTCTACACGAACGAGTGGCGCGGGCATGGATCATCTCCGTTGAGGCAAATCCATCCTATTGCGGGCTCCGCCTAAGTGGCGCGCTGAATTCAGGCGCGAACGAAATAATGTTCTGCAATTGACGGCAAGTACAACCATTTATGCCGGCTGGACGTTTTCCTGCAAAAATGGAAAACGTGGGAAGCTGTGTTATGCTCTTTGGCATAATCTACTGATAGGCGGGGCTCAAATGGCCCCGGGGGAGGCCGCATGAAGCTCGACCGTATCGACATCAAGATTCTCTACGAACTGCAGAAGAACGGTCGGATCACCAATGTGGAACTCGCCGAATTGGTTCACTTGTCGCCAAGCCCATGCCTGATGCGGGTGAAAAAGCTGCAGTCCGAAGGCTATATCGACGGCTATTCCGCGCTAATCAACACCGCCAAGCTCGGTCAGACCATGACGGTGTTCACCGAAATCACCTTGAAGAACCACCGGCAGATCGATTTCGCGCGCTTCCTATCAACCGTCGAAAAGATCGACTCCGTCATAGAATGCCACCTGATTTCCGGCGGCTACGATTACCTGATCAAGTTCGTCACCAGCGGCATCGCGGAATACCAGGAGATCATGGAGCGTGTCATCGACATGGATATCGGCATCGACCGATATTTCAGCTATGTCGTGCTGAAATCGCCGATCGTCAAATCGCACCTGCCGCTGACCAGCCTCTTTCCCTTGTGAGCTGGCAAAGGCCAGCAAATTTCGAGAGGCTACTACTAAGCGGGGCCATTCCGAGCTGCCGGAAGTGACCAAGTCTCTCTCGCGCGTCAAGTCATGAGGACCCTGACATCCCTGTCCTCGAGGGTCTGGTCGAGCGACTTCCGCGTCCGATCGACAATGGCGTCGATATCGCCGTCAGTGCAGCAAAGCGGCGGCGCATAGCCAAGCACACCATTGCCGAAGGCGCGAATGATGAGGCCGTTGTCCCATGCCCGGTCGAAAATCCGGCGGGAAGGGTCGGCCGCGATCGGAAGCGGCGTCTTCTTCGTCTTGTCCGTAACAAGCTCGATAGCCGCCAGCATGCCTCGGCCTCTGATGTCGCCGACGAGGGGATGGTCGGCAAGGCTCTGCAGCCCCTCCATTAATCGTTTACCGGCCCTGCGGCCATTTTCCAGGAGCCCGCCCTCGTAGAGGCGCAAAACCTCGAGCGCGACCGCCGCGCTTACGGGATGGGCAGAATAGGTATAGCCATGCCCCACTAGGGAGGCACCTGCGCCGTTTGCAATTGTATTATAAACGTGCTCGGTCATGAAGACAGCGCCCATTGGCACATAGCCCGAGGTCAGGCCCTTGGCGACCGTGAGGAAGTCCGGAACGATGTCATCTTCGCTGCAGGCGAAGAGCGGCCCGGTGCGCCCGAAGCCCGTAATCACTTCGTCGGCGATGAACAGGATGTCCAGTTCGCGGCAAAGCTCGCGCATAGCCTTCATCCAGCCCGTCGGCGGCACCAATACCCCACCCGAGCCCTGGATCGGTTCGGCGTAAAATGCTGCTACGCGCTCGGCGCCGATTTCCTCTACCTTGCGCCGCAGGGCCTGCTTCGACGCGGCGATGATCGCCTGCGGGTCGGTCCCGACCGGATTACGATAGGCGTAGTGCGAGGGGATCTTATGCTGCCACTCGAAGGGAATGCCGAAGCCGGCATGAAAGGCCGGAAGCGCGGTCAACCCTGCGCCCACGGTCGAGGAGCCGTGATAGCCTTGTTCGAGCGAAATGAATTGGTCTTTCTGCGGCGCCCCCTTGGCATGATAATAATAGCGGATGAAACGAACGGTGCTGTCGATGGCGTCCGACCCGCCAAGGGTGAAATAGACATGATTCAGATCGCCGGGAGACCGCTCAGCAAGCTCGGCTGCAAGCCGGATCGCTGGTTCCGAGCCGAGGCCGAAGTAAGCCGTGGCATAGGGCAATTCCCGCATCTGCCGCGCGGCCGCTTCGATGATGCTGTCATGACCATAGCCTGCATTCACGCACCAGAGGCCCGCAAAGCCATCGATGAGCTGGTGGCCGGTCGTGTCGGTCACGGTTGCGCCCGAGGCCGAGGATAGAACGCGCACGCCTAATTTTTCGTGGGCGCGGTAGGAGGCCACCGGATGAACGAGATGATTGCGATCGAGTTCTATGAGAGAATTGCTGAGCATCTTTGTCTCCGATTCAGCCGAAAGCCTGATTGGCCAGGGCAAAGGTTTTGACGCGGGGAGAGAGATTGGCTTGGCCGCCGCGCTGCATCGCCGTCGCTCCGCCGACATGGATAAGTCCACGTTCGGCCAGCCATTGCGACAAACCAAAGTCCTTGGGTGTGTCGATGCGAAGAAATCTGTCGCGTCGAGCCGCTATTTGGAACAAGATGAGCTTGCGGGCATCCTCGGCATTCTCCGCCACCACGGGACCGATGACCTCGCCGCGCCCGAACGCACGCGTTGCCCCGAAGCCTGCGACATGTCCACCGCGCCGAATCACGGCAAACCGGCCGATATCCTTCATATAGGAAATCAGCTTGCTGCGATCAGCGCCGAACGCGGCTTTGTCCAGCGCCGCTATTTCCGCGAGATCGCCAGATTGCATCCACTCGACATCGATGGGTGCCTCCACGGCTGCGCAGACGCCCTGACATTGCATAATGTCTCCGACTTGACGAAAGCCCACCTTTTCATAGAGCGGCAGGCCTTCCTCGGTCGCGACCAGTCTGCACGGCTCTCCGCGAGCAGCATTAAGGCCGGCATCCATCAGCCGGCGGCCGAGGCCCAGTCCGCGCATGGCTTCAGCAACGATGACCATATTTATCGTGGCGCAGCCACCGAAGTGTGTCGTGAGTGTAGTGCCCACGACCTTGTTGTTCTCCAGGACGACGAAGCCTGTGCTCAATGCAAGTGCCATTTCCCAATCCCCCAGCCTGTGTGGCCAGCCGGCCTGACGCGAAAGCGCCAGCGCACCTTCGAGATGTTGGGTACCGAACGGAACGATGTCGAGTTGGGTCGTTTGCATCACCTGGATCCTTGCTTCTTTACAGCGAAGGATAACGTCGGTTGAAGAGAAGATCGTCCTGACAAAGGCAGACGGGCGATATCTTTAGCCGTCTTGATGAGCGCTCACCGCATCTTATGCTAACAGCAAATCCTCAATCGGGTCGCGCCTCGACGGACCGCGGGCGCAAGTCCCTGCCAAATATCGAGAGAATACGAAAGATTATGCTTCACACCGTGACAAGTTCGGCCTGTTGCGCTGCATAACCCGTCCTAGGATCGAGTGACGAACGCGCCTCGGCATGAACAAGGACCTAACTCGATGACCCAATACCGGCCGATATGCACTAGCCTAGATAACTGCGTCATCCTTCCTAGTTCACGTCGTCGCCATCTCGGCATCCAGGACAATGTTAATCGTAGACGCGAGCCGGCCAGTTCCGATGGCGGCTATGTCGAGATCAAGGACATTAGAGCCCCAGCCGGCGTTGCTGGCCTCTAGCGGAGCACGGCTATGAAATTCGAATCCTACTGGCACGACACAGCACCGAAATTCAGAGGCGCGTCCGACGGCGACATAGAAGGCCACTATGATGTTGCTGTGATCGGCGGCGGCTTTACCGGCCTCGCCGCGGCGCGGCAGCTCGCGAGGTCCGGTGCGCGCGTCGCGGTCCTGGAAGCGAACCATATTGGCTGGGGTGCATCCGGTCGCAACGGTGGGCATCTCAACAATGGGCTTGCCCATAGCTTCATCGCCGCAAAGGCAGAACTTGGGGTCGAACGCGCGGTGGCGCTCTACCGTGCGTTCGATGACTCGATCGACACCATCGAAAGGATCGTCGATGAAGAACAGATCGACTGCGATTTCCGGCGCGCGGGGAAGCTGAAGCTCGCTTCAAAGCCACAGCATTTCGGCACGATCGCCCGCAATTTCGAAGCGGTGCATCGCGAGGTCGACCCGGATACCGCGCTACTGACGGCGGATGATGTCAAGGCGGAAGTTGGCTCGCCCTTTTATGGCGCAATGCTCTCGAAGAAGAGCGCCATGATGCATATGGGCCGATACGTCGCGGGATTGGCCGAGGCGGCTGCCCGTCATGGCGCGACGATATTCGAAGACGCCCAGGTGACGCGCCACACCATATCGGGTCCGAAGCATCGGCTGGAGACGCCCCGCGGCAAGCTCAGTGCCGACCATGTCCTAGTCGCGACCGGCGCCTATACGTCCGGGACCTCCTTCGGCTACTTCCAGCGCCGCATCATCCCGGTTGGCAGTTTCCTGATCGCGACCCGGCCTTTGACAGCGGCGGAAGTCGCGGCCACCATGCCGGGCAATCGGACTTGCACCACCTCGATGAATATCGGCAACTATTTCCGGCTGTCGCCGGACAACCGGCTGATCTTCGGCGGCCGTGCCCGCTTCGCCGCGACGTCGGATCAGCGCTCGGACGCAAAGAGCGGCGCCATATTGCGCGCCAGCCTTGCCCGGATCTTCCCGCATCTTGCCAGCGTGGAGATAGACTACTGTTGGGGCGGCCTGGTCGACATGACCAAGGATCGCTATCCGCGCGCGGGATATGTCGACGGCGTCTGGTATGCGATGGGCTATTCCGGCCATGGCGCACAGCTGTCGACACATCTTGGCATGATCATCGCCGACGAAATTCTGGGCAAGGCCGCGCCGAACCCGCTTCGCGGCCTCGAATGGCCTGCCGTGCCCGGCCATTTCGGCAAGCCCTGGTTCCTTCCGCTCGTCGGGCTCTACTACAAAGCCCTCGACAGAATTAAATAGGCGGTCCCACCTCCCCTGCCGCCAATTATAGGGCGCGGATCTCTCGATCCGCGCCCTCTCTTTCAGCGATGGAATGAATGGAGCACTTCAAACAAAGATATTGCTCAACGCCAAGTGGGGCGCGCTTGCTCCCGAGGCCGGATTCAGTGGGATAGGCACGGATGCCAAGGAAAGAACTCGAGCAGCCCCTCAGAGAAGACGTTCGAGTACTGCCTTCGCAATCGTCTCGGTTTTATCCCTTCCAGGAATGGCGCCGATCCCGGCCTTCGTCGTCGCTTCGATCGCCACCATGATCCGAGCCGCTGCATCGCTTTCACCGAGATGAGCGAGCATCATCGCGCCGGACCAGATGGCGGCGATGGGGTTGGCGATCCCGAGGTGGGCGATATCGGGCGCCGAGCCATGGACCGGTTCGAACATGGACGGTGCGCTGCGATCGGGATTGATATTGGCCGAGGCCGCGAAACCGAGGCCTCCCTGGATGGCGGCACCGAGATCGGTGAGGATGTCGCCGAACAGGTTGGAGGCGACGACGACGTCGAGCGTCTCCGGCGCCATGACCATGCGCGCCGCCATCGCATCGATATGATAGCTCGCTACCTCCACATCGGGATATTCGGCCGCCAATTCTCGAGTAATCTCATCCCAGAACACCATGGTATGTTTCTGGGCGTTGGATTTCGTCACCGAGGCCAGCTTACCGCGCCGCACGCGCGCCTGCTCAAAACCGAAGCGCAGGATGCGTTCGACGCCTTTACGGGTGAAAATCGAGGTTTCGATAGCCACTTCATCTGCTGTCCCCTGGTGGACGCGGCCGCCAGCGCCGGAATATTCGCCCTCGGTGTTCTCGCGAATGCAGAGAACGTCGAAATCGTCGCTCTTCAGCGGACCGGAAACACCGGTCAGGAGCCGGTGCGGACGTATATTGGCATATTGGGCAAAGGCCTTGCGGATCGGCAGCAGCAGGCCATGCAGCGAGACGGAATCCGGCACCTCCGCCGGCCAGCCGACCGCGCCGAGCAGGATTGCGTCGAAGCGCCTGAGCGTTTCGATGCCGTCGGCTGGCATCATGGCGCCGGTTTGCTTGTAGAATTCGCAGGACCAAGGAAAGGTGGTTCCTTCAAGGGCAAAGTCCGACGCCTTCGCTACAGCCTGCAGCACATCCCAGGCCGCTTCGGTGACTGGTTTGCCGACGCCGTCTCCCGGCAGCAGCGCAATGGAATAGGTTTTCATGATCAGGTCCTAGATGTTGATGAGTACGCTCTTGCTCTTGCGGTTGGCTTGATAGGCTTCGCAGCCGAGATCCTTGCCGATGCCGGACTGCTTGTAGCCACCGGTCGGCAGGATATGGTCGCGGGAGCGACTGTAGCGATTGACCCAGACGGTACCCGCCTGCAGCCGGCGGGTGAGGCGGATGGCGCGTGAAAGATCGCGGGTGAAAAGCCCGGCTGCCAGCCCATAGATGGGATGGTCGGCCAGCGCGAGCGCCTCTTCCTCATCCGTGAATGTTTGCAGGGTCAGCACCGGTCCGAAGATCTCTTCCACCACTGCGGGGGAGTCTGGGCCCACATTCGACAGCAGCGTCGGCGCGTAGAAATAACCCTTCCGGTCGAGGTATTTTCCGCCGGCGAGGCATTCGGCGCCGGCGCCGCGTGCCGCGCGGACGATCGCATCGATCCGGCCGATCTGGCGTTCGGAAATAACAGGCGAATAGTCGCTGGTCTCGTCCCATGTCGGGCCTGGTGTGATCGCGGCCATGCGGGCGAGGAGGGACGTGACCAAGGGCTCCATCACGGATTCCTCGACGATGACGCGTGAGCCCGCGACGCAGGCCTGGCCGGCATTGATGAGAATGCTGTTGGCAATCGCATTGGCGGTAAGCGTCAGATCGGCATCGGCAAAGACGATTTGTGGACTCTTGCCGCCAAGTTCCAAGGTCATCGGCTTGACGCCCGTCCTTGCGATATTGGCCATGATCGTGGAGCCTGCGGCTGTCGAGCCGGTGAAGCTGATCTTAGCGATATCGGGATGGCCGGTCATGGCATTGCCGGTGGTCTGACCGTCTCCGAGCACGATGTTGATGAGGCCTGCGGGAATGCCGGCCCGCACTGCAAGTTCGGCGACATAGAGCGTCGAAAAAGGCGTCATTTCGGACGGCTTCAGCACGATAGCATTGCCGGCGGCGAGCGCGGGGCCGAGCTTCCAGCCGGCCATGGAGAGCGGGAAGTTCCAAGGCGTGATCGCGCCGACGACGCCATAGGGTTCAGTCATGATCATGCCGAGGCTGTCGTCGCCGGTCGGCACGAGATCGCTGCCTTCCTTGTCGGCGAATTCGGCGAAAAAGCGGATCTGCTCGGCCGTGACGGCGACGTCGCCCTGGATGAGCTGGCTGATCGGGCGCGTCGATGAGACGGCTTCGAGGCGGGCAAGGGTCTCACCCTCCGCTTCGATAAGGTCTGCCCAGCGATGCATCGCGTTGGTGCGCTCGCGCGGGCGGCGGGTGGACCAGCCGCTTTCGCGGAGCGCCCTCTTCGCAACCGACACGGCCTCATCGACAAGGTCAGCATCGGCGATGGGGCAGTCCGCAAAGGCGAGCGCATCAGATGGGCGTCGCATTGGTAGCCCATCCTTGCCATCAACGTAGCGCCCGCCAATGAAATGGCCTTTCGGCATGCGGATTGTGTCGGGGTCGAAACTCAGAGGCATGGCCGTATCCTCGCGGATAATGTGGACGAGGCCACACGACGCCTTTGCGAAGACTATTCCTCTCAACAGGCTCGTGCAGTCCTCGTAGATTGTGGGCAATGGTGCGGTTACATCACCGTCACATAGATCTTCCTGACGGTTTCGATGGTGCGCCATGTACCGGTATAGCCAGGCTTCATGACGAAGCTGTCGCCTGCTTTGTAGGTAACTGGCTCGCCACCATCCGGCGTGAGCTCAACAACACCTTGAAGGATATGGCAGAACTCGAAGGTCTCGCCCTTGATTGAGCGGGTGAGACCCGGCGTCGCTTCCCAGATACCGGTATGGACAAGCCCGTCTCGTGCCACATCCTGGGCCCAGGTCTTGAATGAGGGATCGCCGGAGATCAGCCGCTCGGGGAGCGGTTTGGATTCGCGCGGCGCCTCGATGCTGTTCGGGTCTATCGTCTTGAGAAGGGACATGATTTCTCCTTGCTGTCCTGCCGTGATTCAGTAGCCGCGGATGCGATCGACCAGTCCGATCAGGTCGAGACCGTGGCGATGGCGCTTGATGTTTTCGATGACCGAGCGGGCCGCGGTTTCGGGCTGTGTTACGCTCGCGATATGGGGCGTGAGCATGATCTTGGGATGCCGCCAGAACGGGTGCTCGGGCGGCAGTGGTTCCGGTTCGGTAACGTCGATCACCGCGCCCGACAAGTGGTTTGCGTCGAGCGCATCGATGAGGGCTTGATGGTCGAGCTGGGCGCCGCGTCCGACGTGAATGAGTGATGCGCCCGTCGGAAGGGCCGAGAATAGCCTCGCATCGAGAATGCCGCGCGTGTCGTTGGTGAGCGGCAGAAGGCAGACAAGAATATCGGTCTCTCGAAGGAATGAGTAAAGAGCCTCGGTGCCGTGATAACAGCGCACGCCTTCGATCTGGCGCGAAGAGCGGCTCCAGCCGGACAGCGGAAAGCCGAATGGCATCAATCGCTCGATGACCGCTTGCCCGAGCATCCCGAGACCAAGCACACCGATGCGGCAGTCTGCGGCCCGTCGGGCAGGCAGCGCTTGCCATTTTCCCACGGATTGCTGGGCAAGATAAGCCTTGAGATTGCGGTGAAGCGCCAGCACCGCCAGCGTGACGTATTCCTGCATCATGCGCACGATGCCGTCTTCGACCATCCGAACGAGCTTTACCCCGGGCGGAAGGTCCTCGATCGGGAACTGGTCGACACCGGCACCGATGGAGAAGATGATTTCGAGATTTTTGAAACGGTCGAGATCAGGCGGCGCGGTCCATGTCAGGAGATAGCGGATGTTATCCGGATTCACCTGCGTTACATCCATGACGAAGGGGAGACCAGGCAGATCGCGGGCGAACGCGTCAGCAAAGACCTGCCCTCTCTCCTGATCGGAATTGAACCAGAACGCCATGGAAATTCCTCAATCTCGAAGTGTTTCAGCAAGCCGCTCGATCATCGTCTGACATGCCGCGAGTTCATCGACGCGGATAAACTCATTGGCCCGATGGGCTCTGGCGATGTCACCAGGGCCGCAAATGATCGCGTCGATGCCGGCCGCCTGATAAAGCCCGGCTTCGGTGCCGTAGCTCACGGCAGCAAGCGTTTCGGCACCTGTTAGCTCCTCCATCAGTTGGGCGAGCGGGGCATCGGCTGCGAGCGACAGCGCGGGATAGCTGCTTAGAAGATCCCATTGTGTTTGATAACCGCGCTGCTCAAGCGCAACCGCGGCAAGCCTTACCGGCTCGAGGAGATCGGCGGGGCTCACTCCCGTGATCGCGCGCGCCTCTATCTCCGCCGTCAGGGAATCCGGAATGATGTTGACCGCCTGTCCACCAGACACAGTTCCCACCTGGAGCGAGGAATAGGGTGGCTCAAAGCTCGGGTCCAATCTGCTGCTCTGCAATGCTTCTCCGGCACGAACGGCGGCAAGCAGGACACCGGCGAAGGCATGGATCGCGTTTAGTCCTTGATCGGGCCGCGACGAGTGCCCGGAGCGGCCACGGATTTCAACTTGTGCAGCGGCCTTACCCTTATGGGCGCGGATCGCACGAAGGCCGCTGGGTTCGCCGATGATCGCGCCCATCGGCTTGGCACAAAGTTCGGGCAACCGGTGGATGAGATGGGGAACACCGCGGCAGCCGGCCTCCTCATCATAAGAAAATGCAAGATGGAGGGGGCGTGCGAGCGGCATGTTCGCGACCGCTGGCAGTGCGGCGAGCGCCGCCGCGAGAAAGCCCTTCATGTCGCTCGTGCCTCGACCGAAGAGCAAATCGCCCTCCGCGCGAAGGCAAAAGGGATCGGAGGTCCAGGTCGTTTCGAGGGCGGGAACCACGTCCATATGGCCGGAAAGAATATAGCCAGGCACATGAGTGGGACCGACCGTTGCGAAAAGGTTGGCACGATCGCCTTCCGGCGCCGGCAGAACGGTTACGGTTGCGCCGCAGCCCTCGGCATAATCCTTGATCCATGCAACGATGCCATCATTCGGCGTGCCGACGACGGAAGGAAAACCGACCAGCCGATCGAGTATTTCCAGGGCGTTCATCACAGGTCTCCTTGACGTAAACTTCCAGCCGGCGCTCTGTTCTCCACAATATCGTCTTGCGGGACCATTTCCTGCGGAATGCTCCGTGCGGATCAGCAAAATCTATCAAATCTTGACACTCCGAAGCAGGATGTTTCGTGCGCCGCCGCACACTGTTTTTAAGAGCGGGCGCGCATGATGGTCGCGACTGCGCGAGCTGTGTCGCGACGTTGCTGTGCGAATTTTCAGGGGCCTATGGGGATCCACGAGGATCACAGGCAGGTCATTCCGAGCCGGCCCTGTATATGTCGGCAAGATCCTGCAGGTTCCAATTGCCACCGGTCAGGACCGTGCAGACTTTTTCATCCGTTCTGACTTTTATGGAGCCCGCCAGCAGAGCTCCGACGCCTATCGAAGCCGCCGGTTCGGCGATCAGCTTGGTGTCCTTCGCAAGCGCACGCATGCCTGCGATAATGTGCTCGTCATCGACAAGAATGATTTCATCGACGTATTTTTCAATGATTGGATACGGGTTCTGACCCGGAACACTAATTCTCAGGCCGTCGGCAATCGTGTTCTTCAGAGGCAACGAGGTACGCTGCCCGTTAATCCGACTCTGATAGTATTTCGGTGTCAAGGCAGGCTCAGCACCGATGACTCGAACAGACGGTTTGGTTTCCTTGATGGCGGTCGCAATTCCCGAGATGAGGCCGCCGCCGCCCAGGGGAACAATGACCGTTTCCACGTCCTCCAAATCGTCCAGAATTTCACAGCCGATCGTTCCCTGACCCGCCATGACCAGCGGGTCTTCAAAGCCGTGGACGGTTGCATAGTTGTTTTCTTCGGCGATTTCGTAGGCCCGCTTCCACCTCGCAGCGGTGTCGCCATCAAAAACAACGACCTCAGCGCCGAGTGCTTCCGTATTCGCAATCTTGATCTTGGGCGTGGTGACCGGAACAACTATGACAACCTTCACACCGAGCATCCGAGCAGCGTATGAGAGCCCTTGGGCGTGATTGCCCGACGAACTGGCGATGACGCCGTTTGCGATGACTTCTCTCGGTAGCGAAAGCATCTTGTTGAGAGCGCCGCGAATTTTGAATGCGCCGGTAATCTGAAGCGTTTCGGGCTTGAGATAGAGCTGACAACCTGCGGCCTTTTCGATCTTGTCCGCACGCAGCAGTGGCGTGTGTCTAATATGAGACGCCAATCGTTCGCGGGCTTCCCAGATGTCATGAATAGTCGGATATTCTAGCATGATGCTGCTCGCTCTTGGTGTGTTAGAATTCGCGTTTTCTTGACGCAAAGGATCGGCCTGATCGAAGATTGATTTGTCTTCTGGCGGCGGATCGCAAGATAATGAGGTGGCCGGCCCTTCTGGGAGCCTTCCGGTCGCTATGCCGACAGATCCTATCCGAGGTCAGGACCCGAAGAATTCAAAGAAGGTCCCGACGCCTCGTTCAATCGCATTGCTGTAGATCTTCGACGCTGTCGTATTGTCCTGGATGGCCATGCCAGTGGAATCGAAAATCGTCACCTCATCGTCGCGCTCTCTCCCTGGTTTGCTGCCCAGCAATATCTCTCCGATTTCGCCATGGATGCCGTTCTTGGTGATGATATGCCTCTCGAGCGGATGCCAGGTTTCGCCCTTCTCGCTGCATTGCGCGATCGAGTCGACGACGACTTTTGCATTTCTGAATATCTCAGGATCCAGTTCCTGTTTGCCGCGTTGATCCGTGCCAATCGCGACGATGTGCGTGCCGGGTCTTATCCAATCGGCTTCCACGAGCGAGCCTTTCCCGCGCGTCGTCGTAACCAGGATGTCGGCCTGCTCGACCGCATCCTTCTTGGAGCGCGCAACGACGACCGGAATGCCGAAGTCCTTTTCGATATCGGCTTTAAACCGGGAAAGCGTATCCCCGCTATTGTCCCACGCATGGATCTCTTCGATTTTCATGACCTCCCGGATCGCTCGGATTTGCATTCTAGCTTGGTTTCCGGTCCCGATCGACGTTATCCTGCGAGCACCTTTCCGCGCCAGGACCTTTACGGAAACGGCGCCGGCGGCGCCGGTTCTTAAGCCGGTGATCAGGCTGCCGTCCATAACGCAGATCAGCGCGCCGTTTCTGGCGTCGAACAACAGAATGGTCCCCATCCCGTTCGGTACGCCGAATGCGGTCGGATTATCGACAAATCCTCCCGAAGACGTCTTCATCGAGATAAGGTCATTGGCTTTGTAGTAACCGAGCTTAAAATCAATTTCGCTGCCGGGCGACGGGAGGTGCATTCCTATATAATCGGGCTGCTCGACCTGCTCGCTATTGAAGGCTTTGTACGCCTCCTCGACGGCAGCGATAACGTCCTTCATAGCGATCAGTGTGCTGACTTCTTCTTTCTTGAGAAGCAGGGTTTTCACATACTTTCTCCCATTATTGGTCCGAAGCCTAAATCTTTAATCGGAGCCTGAAACCTTAAACCAGTCCGCCGATGTGGAAGCTCTTCATTTCCAGGTATTCCTCAATGCCTGCCTGAGCGCCTTCGCGTCCAAGACCAGATTGCTTGACGCCGCCGAAGGGAGCCACTTCGGTCGAAATCGCACCAGTGTTGAGGCCGACCATGCCGAATTCCAGCGCCTCGCCCACGCGCCAGGAGCGTTTCAGGCTCTCGGTGTAGAAATAGGCCGCGAGTCCAAATGGTGTCCCGTTGGCGATCTCGATCGCCTCCTCTTCCGTTTCGAACCGGAACAACGGGGCAACAGGGCCGAAGGTCTCTTCGGTGGCCAGCAGCATGTCGGTGGTTGCGCCGGTGAGCACGATCGGCGTTGCATATTGCTTACCATCCAACGAGCGACCGCGGGCCGAAATAGTGGCGCCCTTTGCAACCGCATCTTCCACGTGACGATCGATTTTTTCTATGGCCGCCGCGTTGATCATCGGACCGATGTCGATGCCGGCCTCGACGCCTGGACCGACTTTCATTGCATTGACCCGGGCGCCCAGCTTCTCGGCAAAGGCGTCGTAGACGCCGGCCTGTACCAGTATGCGGTTGGCGCAGACGCAGGTCTGACCGCCATTGCGGAACTTCGAGGCGATGGCGCCTTCGACGGCAAGATCGAGATCGGCATCATCGAAGACGATGAAGGGTGCGTTTCCGCCGAGCTCGAGACTCAACCGCTTCACGCTGTCTGCGGCGCCGCGCATCAGGAGCGAACCGACGCGTGTGGAGCCGGTGAAGGAGATTTTCCGCACCGTTTCATTCGCCATCATTTCATTGCCGATTTCGGCCGGCATGCCGGTGACGATGTTGATGACACCACGGGGAATGCCGGCCCGCTCCGCAAGGACACCGAGGGCGAGCGCCGAGAGCGGAGTGAACTCCGATGGCTTAATGACAACGGTGCATCCCGCGGCCAAGGCGGGAGCCACCTTGCGGGTAATCATCGCGTTGGGGAAGTTCCAAGGTGTGACGATCGCGCAAACGCCGACCGCCTCCTTTAGTACGACGATCCGGCGATCTGCTGTAGGCGACGGAATAGTGTGACCACCGATGCGACGGGCTTCTTCAGCAAACCATTTGACGAAGGAAGCACCGTAACGGATCTCGACGCGTGCTTCATCGAGCGGCTTGCCTTGCTCGAGGGTGAGGAGCAGGGCAAGATCCTCGAGATTCTCGATCATCAGCGCATGCCAGCGCTCAAGCAAGGCGGCGCGTTCGGCGTGGGTCTTCTTCTTCCAACTCTTGAATGCCTTTGCCGCCGCGTCGATCGCAGCACGTGTCTCAGCCTGTCCCATATCTGGGACGGTACCTATAGTCGTCTGGCTGGCGGGGTCGATGACGTCAATCGTCTTTGAGGAGCTGGCTTTCACCCAGGTGCCGTCGATCAGGCCGACTTGCCGAAATAGATCCTTGTCTTTCAACTGATGCATGTTGTTTCTCCGTGGCGTTCGGTCATTACTTTAAATGCCATGCTTTACCGTCCCAACCCGAGGGACGTCAGCCCGGCCGACCGCCGAGATGAACTGACGGCAGCTGCAGCGGTCGGAGGTCGCGATTTGATAGAGCCATCGTCCTGTTTCGACATGATCCTAGCGATGAACGGGAAGCAGAATGCGTCGCAGTCGGCTACCTTGACGAAACAAAATGATGTGGTTGACTGCTTAACAGTCTTTTATTCGGAGAGCACTCTAACGGGAGCGGACGCGCAATCTGAAGAGCACCGAGGGCGTCAACGGCGTGCTCGATAGAACGCTATCTGATCCTGGATCCGGTAACCTCGGATAATTGCAGGCATGAACCAAGGATTGCCACTGTAGAGAGGAATTGACGCGGGCGGCCGAAAATCAAACGCCGAACGGGCCTGCTCTGTATGGCCCAGAAGTTTGTGAGCAGCGCGCGTTCCCACCCACGGCGCCCAGACCACGCCTGAACCGCAGAAGCCAGTTGCATAGACCACCCCTTCCCGCTCGAAGATCCTGGGCAGCATGTCGCGATGCATGGCAACGTTGCCAAACCAAGTGTGGGACAGTTTGACGTTTTCCAGCTCCGGAAACAGGTTGACAAGCCCGTTGCGCAGATAGAGCTTGGGCTCAATGGGATCGCCCCTTCGTGAGCTGTCGCGGCCGCCGAGCAGAATGCGCTTTCCGTCCGGCGTGGGCCGGTAATAGAATCCAAGCTGACGGCCTTCCGTCATCATCATCTGCTTCGGCATCAAGCGCGCCATGACATCTGGTGCAAGCTCTTCCGTAACGATGATACGGCTTCGGACCGGCACCAGCCGGCGACGCAGATAAGGTACTGCGCCGTCTGTGTACCCATCTGTGCACACGAGAACTTGACGGGCCCGTACAGCCCCCGCGGAGGTCGACACCACGAAGGCTGACCCCTCCTTTTCGATCGAATTCACACGAGTTCCAGAATGGATCACCAATCCGGAGGCAAGTGCTACGCGCAACAATTCGGCATGGAATTTTGCCGGGTGCAGTCCCCCAATATCCATTCGCACCATGCCGCCGCGATAGAAGTCGGTGCCGATATACTTCCCTTGTTCGCGGTAAGGTACACCATATGCTTCAATGCCGAGCTTTTTTGCCAAAAGTTCAGCGCTGCGCGCAGTCTTCTCATAATCTTCGAATCCCACAACGCCTTTGAATTGACCCGTAAGCCGGAAATCGCAATCTAGCCCTTCAGTTTTGATCAGGTTGTAGACGAATTCACGTGCGATCTTGCCCTCGGCCTCGATCGCGATCGCCTTTTCCTCGCCGAACCGCCGCGTGATGGTCGCGTAATCCGGACGAATGCTTCCGCTCGTAATCCCGCCGTTGCGGGACGACGCTCCCTCGCCCGGATTCATCGCGTCAAACGCAGCTACTGACCGACCTTCGCGCGCGAGAACCAGGCCCGCCGACAAGCCGGCATAACCGGCACCGACGATCACGATATCCAGGTTCTTTGTTAGAGGCTGCTTCGGCAAAGGTCTTACAGGCGCCGCCTCCCACCAATATGGAGTGTCGTTTTCGGCGATCTTATATTCTTTCATGAGCTCTGCTCTTTTACTAGTTTCGACCCAGTCCGGGAAGAACAACGTTGTCAGCCGTGGTCGCCCCGCACATCAAGCGCGTCACGCAGCCCATCTCCGATAAAATTGAAGCTGGTGACGGCAATCGTGATTGCCGCACCCGGAATGATCGCGAGCCAGGGGGCGGTCCCGAGATACTGCTGTGCTCCATTCAACATGTTGCCCCAGCTTGGAAGAGGCGGCTGAATGCCATAACCGAGGAAGCTGATATACGCCTCCATCAGGATGGCTCGCGCGATGGTCAACGTCGAAGCAACAATGATCGGACCGATTGCGTTGGGCAGGATCTCGCGGAACATGATATGCGTTCGGCTCAGACCCAGCATCCGCCCAGCCTGAACGAATTCCCTTTCACGGAGCGAGCGAACCTCTGTCTCGACGATGCGCGCCACCTCCATCCAGCTGCTGGCGGCGATAACAACGGTGATCATGATCGCGCTTGGTTTGAGTGCGGCGGCAAGCGCAAGCACGAGGAAGATCGAAGGGAAGGCGAGGAAACCGTCCACTGTGCGCATCAGCGCCGCCCCGATCCAGCCGCCGCGATATCCCGCGATCACACCGACGATCGTCCCGACGAGAGTGGACAGGAGCATTGCGGAAAAGCCGACGAGCAGCGAGATCCGGCCGGCCATGAATAGCCGCGCCGCGATATCCCGCCCGAGAGGGTCAGTACCGAGATAATGATGACCGGTGAACGGACCAGCGAAGCGCGCACGAAGGTCAATATAAAGAGAGTCATAAGGAAGAATGTACGGTCCAAGGACGCATGCAAGCGTCAGAGCCAAAATCATCGCCATCCCCAGCAGTGCGAGATGATGGCTCATGAAGCGGTGTGCAGCGCGGCTGTTCCACCAACGGTCCGACCCGGGATTTGCAGCAATAGCGGTCATGACGAGTGTCTCCTGTTGGGCGAAATGCGCTTAACTCATCCGAATGCGGGGATCGACGATCGCCACGGCGATGTCCGCGATCAGATTGCCCAGGATGACAAGTATTGCGGAGAACATCAGCAATCCCATCACCACCGGATAATCGCTATATCCGAGACTATCGAGAAACAGCCGGCCCATTCCCGGCCAAGTAAATACCGTTTCGGTAACAAGCGCCCCCGTAAGGATGCTGGGAAGTTGCATGCCCGCGAGCGTGATCATGGGCAGCAGGGCATTGCCGACGACGTGCTTCATCAGGATCCTGCGTTCACTCAAGCCCTTGGCACGGGCAGTCTTCACAAATTCCTGGCTGATGACATCAAGCGTCGCCGTCCGCATATAACGGCTCCAAATCGCCACATGGACCAGAGCGAGCACGACGCTCGGCAGGATCAAATGGTGCAGATAGTTCAGAAGGGAGCCATCGCCAACCGTGTACATGTTGCCGGCAGGCAGCCAACCCAGTTGCAGAGAAAAAACATAGATACCGACCAATCCGAACCAGAAGGTCGGAATCGATAGTGCCACCATGGCCCCCACAGTGGCCAGATAGTCAAACGCCGAATAGCGGTGCGTGGCGCCACGGATGCCAATCCAGGTGCCGATTGCGATCGCTATCACCGTGGAAGAACCCATCAACAGCAGGGTCGCGGAAAGGTGACGGCCGATGACACTCAACACCGTTGCCCCATCCCGGAACGAGTGCCCCCAATCGCCCTGCAGCAGGCGCCAAGCCCAGTCCAGGTACTGCATCCAAAGAGGGCGGTTCAGCCCAAGCTGTTCCTTGAGGCGGTCGAGATCTTCCTGGGTCATCCCGGGGTCGAGGCCGTACTGCGCCAACGGGCCGCCCGGTATCAGATTCAGGATGGTGAATCCGATGATCGAAACTATCACCAGTAGGATGAGGCTCTGGTAAAGCCGGTTAAGTAGGAAGCCGCTCATTCAACTCTCCTCATGACATCGCCAATGGATGGGCCGCCGCCGCAACTCGCGACGGCGGCTCCGGAGATCAGCTCTTCCAATGCCATCCGGCGGCATGCCAAGATGCCACGCGGGTGTTGGCGTTCGCCTTGAAGCCCTCTAGTCCTTCCTTACGGCCGAACACGTTGGTGTACGCAAACAGCGGCAGGAACGGCAGGTCCTGACGGACGATTTCCTGCACGCGGAAGTAAATTGCCCTTCGCTCTTCGGGGTCAAACGTACGGGCACCCTTTTCGAGCAGCGCGTCTACCTCCGGGTTGGAGTATTGGCCGGTATTTGATCCTTTTCCGCCTTTCGCGACAATCGCGCGGGTGTGCAGGCGGTTCGTCACGTCGGGGTCCGCCGCGATGACATAGGTCACACCTGAGATTGCCGAGTCGAACTGCGATTTGAGCCAGAAATCGCCCCACATCACTGCTCCAGGCAGGTTTGATATGGTCATCTCCACCCCGATTTCGGCAAAGGTCTGCTGCAGGAATTGCTGCACTTGTTCACGCAGATTGTTGCCTGCCGTTGTTGCATTGGAAAACGACAAGCGAACGCCATCCTTGGCGCGCACTCCATCCGATCCGGGCACCCAGCCCGCCTCATCGAGGATTTGGCGCGCCCGGTCCAGGTTGTACTCCTGTGCCGGGAGGTTCGGATTGTAGTAGTAGGATTGCTGCGGCATGAAGGTCTCGGTGAGGTTACCTACGCCATAATAGATCGCATCGATAATCGCTTTTCTGTCCATAGCGGCATAGAGAGCCTGGCGAACCGCCGGATCCTTGAATTGCGGTTTCTCAAGGTTGAGATAAATCGACTCGACCGACGCCCCCGGTTCCAGGGTCACTACGCGATCCGACAATTTACTGGCTTCCGCGTAGTGGTCGGCGGTAATGTAAGCTTGGTCGACAAGGTCGATATCGCCGCTCTTGAACTGGGTGTAGAGCACCGTCATGTCCGGAATGTATTTGAAGACGAGCCGCTCGAGATAAGGACCTTCCCCGAAATATTCCGCGTTCGCGACGAGTTCGATATGATCGCCAGCGATGCGTTGCGCCCACTTGAATGCTCCAGTGCCAATAGGCGCTTGATTGAAGCCGGCGGCGTTCGGATCTGCCTCCTTCTCGAGAAGGTGCTTCGGCACCATGAAGGTCTCGGCGAGAAACGACAAGTAGGGCGCGAAAACGGACTCCATCCGCCAGGTGATCTCCGTGGGTGAGATCACCTTGATATCACGCACTAATGAATGGCCGCTCGTGCGCCATGCTCGGAATTTGGGGTTGGTGATGAGTTCGAGAGTGAACTTCACATCTTCCGCCGTAAAGGGCGCACCATCGTGCCAGCGGACGTCGTCGCGCAGACGAATGTGCCACAGCAGGCCGTCCTGCGAGATGCCGCCATTCTTCTGGCTTGGTACTTCGGCCGCGAGATTGGGCTGGAGGACGCCTTGGGGGTCCATTCGAAACAGCGCATCAAACACCGAGAAATGCACGGCGTCGTCAACCTCGGTATGCGCCATCAGCGGATTGAAGACAGTAGGCTCTTGCGAAAGCCCGACGACCACGCGCCCGGTCGGCTTGGCAGGGGCGGTCTGGCCAAAGGCCGGTGACCCCAAAAGGTTTGGTGCGACGAGGCCCGCGAGCCCCCCAGCTGCCATCAGGCGCAGGGTCTCGCGTCGAGAATAGGTCTGTTTAGTCGTTTCAACCTTGGTCATGATGTCTCCTCCCTAGTGGACGTTGAGATTCAAGAATTGGACGCGGTAGCCGGGGCGGTATTCACCCGCTCTCCGGGAATGGCTGCGACCAACTCGCGCGTGTAGGCGGACTGCGGATCCAGAAATATCTGCGAGGGCGGGCCGCGCTCGACGATCCGTCCCTTCTGCATTACTGCGATCTCATCAGAAATCTGACTTGCCACCCGCAGATCGTGAGTGATGAAGATCATGGCCACGCCGGTTTCTCGCTGGATTTGGTCCAGAAGTTTCAGGATCTGGGCCTGGATTGACACATCGAGGGCGGATACGGCCTCGTCGGCGATGAGAAGCTTCGGCTTGAACATCAAGGCCCGCGCTATACCGATGCGCTGGCGCTGCCCACCGGAAAATTCGTGGGGATATCGACCGAAGGCACCTGCATCGAGTCCCACATGGGACAGCAGCGCCCTCGCCTCCTCCCGAGCCTGGGCATACGGCGTCCCGTGGGCGACGGGGCCGACAGTCAGAATCTGCCCGATCGTCGAACGCGGATTCAAGGACGCAAACGGATCCTGGAAGATCATCTGGATCCGCGGCCGCAAGGGGCGGAAAGCCCCTTCGGAAAGCTTGGCGATATCGTGGCCGTCAAACAGTATCCGCCCACCGTCACCGTCCATCAGCTTGATCAACAGCCGCCCGAGCGAAGACTTGCCCGAGCCGCTCTCACCGACGATCCCCAATGTGCGGCCGGGCGCCAGGTCGAAGGAAACATCGTTCACGGCGGTAACGATCCGCTTCTTGCCGAAAAACACACCGCTGCTTCGATAGGTCTTGACCAGACCTTCGACCCTAATGACCGGCTTGGCGGGAGCGGCGTCCTCATGTGCGCGATCCCTGCCGCTGAGATGGGGGACAGCTGCAACGAGGCGCTGTGTATAGGGATGACGGGGCGCCTTCAGCACCTGCTCCGCACTTCCTTGTTCGACGATATGGCCCTTTTCCATTACGACCACGCTGTCGGCGATCTCTGCGACAACCCCGAAATCGTGGGTGATGAACATCACACTCATGCCCTTGCGTCGCTGGATGTCGCGGATCAGTTTCAGGATCTGGGCTTGAGTGGTTACATCCAGGGCCGTCGTCGGCTCGTCCGCAATCAGGATCTTAGGCTCGAGTGCCAAGGCCATCGCGATCATAACGCGCTGGCGCTGCCCACCCGATAGCCGGAACGGATACTGGTGGTACATCAATTCCGGGTCCGGCAATCCCACTTCAGTCAACAGTTCAAGAGCACGGCTCCGGCGCGATGCCGACGTTCCAACATTGTGCGCTGCCATGACTTCGGTGACCTGCTCACCGACCGTCATCAGCGGGTTCAAAGCCGATAGCGGATCCTGGAAGATCATCGAAACGACACGACCGCGCAAATCCCTGAGCTGTTCGGGAGAAGCCCCCACGATGGCCGTGCCGTCGAGATGAATCGCGCCTGCCGACACCGGTATCACCTTCGGCAGCAAGCCCATGATCGTGTTGGCGGTCACCGATTTGCCCGAACCGGACTCGCCGATGATGCACAAGATCTCTCCGCGCTTTAGATTGAACGAGATATTCTCGACAGCGAATGCCCGCTCCATCCCTTTCGGAAGGCTGATACTCAGGCCGCGCACGGAGAGCGCCACCTCGTTCGCGCCCAAAGTCTGGATGCTGGCGGTCATCGAGTTATCCTCCAATTCACCGCAGACGCTGCGGCAGCGCCCCTTGTGGGGAACAGCATAAGCTCTAATTATCCACGCACTGACTCAGACTGTCGATTTTCTTACCGAAGCATCCGGGACGCTTCAGGTGGAGCGGCAGTTCCGTGTCTCCTCCAGGCGTGAAGCCGTTGATCGACATCTTTTGATCGACATCTTTGATTGCCGTGTTGCCGTGTCTTGCAAAGTTGTCCCCGCTTGGCGAGCTGCTCTGCGATCACATGACATGCCACGGACTGATGAGAGTAGTATCAACTTCTGCTGCCGAAGGAGTCACCGAATTACGCGGCCGCAACAGCATGAAATTCCAAAATGGTCGGCGCCTTCAGCACATTCTGGGGCCCAATTCGCCAGCTTTCTGTGCAGCACGGAGTTCCACGCGTGCCCTGTGGCGTGCGGGTATCCAACTGCAAACACGTGATAATTCGGCGATTCCGCGGTTTTCGAAGATTGTCGGATTGCTGCTCTGGAATGAAGGGGCGGAAAACGCACCCCAACAGACACGCTCGCAAGGCAGCTTTGGGCTTCTCCCTTCCCTAACGCAATGGTGGGAGGGCCAATTTTTCATCTCAAACGTGCCTCCTGAGCGTCCCACCGGCTGCCTTTGTCCCCTGCAACGTTGTGTCGTTCCCCTTAGGGTGCTATCGGAACGGTGTAACCGAGGGTTCCGTGCTGCCGTACCTTCAATTTCGGCGGAAGATTTCGAATTGGCACCGCTAATCAGTCAAAGATGCCGATCTTCGTATGCCAGTATGAACCCGTGATGCGAAGCGGGCGACCAATATGTTGGCCGCGCCTTTGCTGGTCCGGCGAACGGAGCAAAAGAGATCCTATGCCAAAGTCAGTGCGGCTCAAGTCATTCGAATTGGTTGCCCGAGACATCGCTGACGTAGATGTCGAATCGCTCCATGCTTTGACAGTTGCGGTTGGCTGGCCTCATCGGCCCAAAGACTGGGATTGGTTGAGGAAGTTGGGTCGCGGCTACGCGGTAGTGGATGGCATCGGCCGTGTTTTCGGAAGCGCTATGTGGTTTCCTTATGGCGAAGACTTTGCCACGATAGGGTTGGTAATAACCACACCGCGCGCGCAGGCTCAAGGCAACGGCCGCTGGCTCATGGAGCAGGTCTTCGAGCAATGCCGCGGCCGCGATCTGGGTCTCAACTCTACCCGAGCTTCCCATAACCTCTATGTCTCCCTCGGCTTCAGGAACGAAGCCACTGTCTGCATGTATCAGGGGCTGGTCGCGGACTCGCTTCCCAATTTGCCAGCGCTTAAAGGTGAACTGATCGAACCTCCGGCGGAAACTCTCGAGGAGCTTATTGAGCTGGACACGCAAGCATTTGGATCCAGACGTGAGGAGTTGATCAAGGCGCTCGAACCAATTTCGACGATCCGCGCTCTGAATCGCGGCGGGCGGATCGTTGGGTACTCGATGTGCAGGGAATTCGGGCGCGGCCACGTGATTGGCCCCGTGGTTGCCAGCAATGACGAGGATGCGCTCCATCTCACCGCCATCCACCTTGAAGATCTAAAGGGACAGTTCGCGCGTGTCGACACGCGGGAGACAGGGCCGGTCGCCGACTTTCTTCAGACATGCGACCTGCGAGTGGCGGAAAGGGTTACGACAATGTCGAAGGGGCGGGTCCTGCTTAACCGGATGTCCGGCCAGCCTTGGATCTATGGTTTGGCTGGTCATGCACTTGGATAGGTCGCCGAAGATCCTCAAGACACACAAGACGTTCTCATAGCCTGACCCGTTTAAGACGTTCTCACTTGAGTTCGAGCTGATCTACCCTGTCTCGAGACGCGATCTGGAATTGCGCCCGGGCTGCGCCTATGAGCGAAAAGTCCAGCTCGGTACACGGCGCTCCGGAGACGCGCGAAAGCTCGAAAATGCAAAGGAATAACCATGCCCGTCGACGTTCAGAAAGTAGCTGACAGCGCCTCTTTCCCCTCTCAGGTCGATGTCGTGGTGATTGGGGCTGGGATCGTCGGCACCTGCACCGCCTATGAACTCGCCCGTAAGGGAGTGTCGGTCGCCCTTCTCGAAAAGGGCATCGTCGCTGGCGAGCAATCAAGTCGTAACTGGGGATGGGTCCGCCAGCAAAACCGCGACATCCATGAACTGGCTCTTGCAATGTACAGTTTACGGCGCTGGGAGGAACTAGGTTCCGAGATCGGCCGCGATCTCGGGTTTCGTCGGAGCGGGATTCTTTACTGCACGAAGAATGAAGCAGACGTCGCTCGATGGGCAAAGTGGGGCGAGACCGCACGCCTTCAGGGCTTCCACAGTCAGATACTCAGCGCATCCGAGGCAAACGAGCGGGCTTCAGGCGGCACGTCCTCTTGGCTCGGCGGAGTCTGGTCTCCGAGCGATGGGCGGGCTGAGCCCAGCCTCGCCGTACCCGCCATCGCGGAGGCGGCGAAAGAAAATGGCGTGTCGCTTCATCAGAACTGCGCCGTTCGCGGGCTCGAAATTTCTAACGGCCGGGTAGCTGGGGTGTGGACAGAACGGGGACTTGTGAAAGCGAGCACTGTTGTTTGCGCCGGTGGGGCGTGGGCATCCCGCTTTTCCAACCGCTATGGGATCGAACTTCCAGTCGCCAACATTGCTGGAACCGCAGTTAAGACTACTCCGGCCCCAGAAGTGATCAAAGCCGGATGCCTTTCGGCTTCGAACTTCGTGTTGCGGCGTCGGATTGATGGCTGCTATGCGCTGGCCGTCCCGGGGCACGGTACGCTCGACATCACGCCGCGCGGGATGCGATACGCATTCAAATTCTACCAGATGTATCGCAGCAAGATCGGCAAGAAGCTCAAATACCGCCTAAACAGCAGCTTCTGGAGCGGACCCGACGCGTTCGGAGGATGGGAGAACGATGAGATCTCGCCATTTGAAAGGAACCGCATTCTTGACCCAACGCCTGACGCCGAACTCGTCGAACGCGCCGTAAAGAACCTTGAAAGCGAGTACCCTGCCTTGAAAGGTATTAGGGTCGATCGCGCATGGGGAGGACTCATCGATACCTCACCGGATCTCGTCCCGGTCATTTCGACAGTGGAGCAGCTGCCCGGTTACGTGATAGCCGCGGGATTCAGTGGTCACGGGTTCGCAATCGGGCCAGGCGCTGGCCGCCTGGTCAGCGAGATCGTGATGAACGAAACGCCGATCACAGATATCTCGCCCTACCGGCTAAGCCGCTTCACAGATGGTTCGGCGATCCGACGTCCCGAAATGATGTAAGCGGCTGGCGTGGTAGGAATATAGTTCGTTCATGCCGCTTAACAACGATCAGTGTTGCATGAGGCCGGCCGCATAGGCATCTCGCGTGTCGAACATTGAATAGTTCAGGCTGGATGCATATGACCGCTGGCAGGTGGTTCCCAATCGCGGAAAGAGACACGGATACCTGTCCGCTGATAATGTCCATTCCGAGTTGATTGCCGTGCTGGTGGCCGTCATAGACGGCGAGCCACATGTCCAGTCGTTAGATGGGGGACGAAGGTTGCCGCGCCGGCTTTTGCGGCCGAGGCGCCCTCTGGCTCAGCGATGCTCACCGGCATACGCCGGTGCCACCGGCAAAGAAGCGGGAAATGCGCCAGCTTGTGCTGAATTCAGTGTAGACACGGAACTCCTTTGCTGAATGACCCGGCATTCCTCGAACGCCGGTAGAGCACTCGTGCGGAGGGGGTCCTGAAGGACATGCGTGCTTCCCTTCGAACGGCAAAAAGCGGGGCGAATAAACCGCCCCGGTTTCGTAAGTCGCAACAGCACCTGGGCGCTAGATTAAGCGCGCTTGAGAGCTGGCTACAGTCCAACAGCGGCAGATAGCCCGCTGATATCCTTGATCTCAGTGTATTCGTAGAAGGGATTGGCCGGCTCATGGCCGCGGTTGACCCAGACCTTGCTCTTGATACCCAGATCATACGCGGTCATCAGGTCGTAGCGGAAGGATGAGGACACATGAGTGATGTCTTCGGGCCTGCAGCCGAGCTTGTCGAGCATGTATTCGAAGCCCTTCATCAGAGGTTTGTATGCCCCCACTTCTTCAGCCGTGATCACCATATGGATCGGCGCGCCCAGCTTTTCGACGTTCGACATAATCAGGCTGTTCATGGAGTTCGACAGGATGACCAGCGGAATTTCTTTGGCCACCCTGGACAGGCCGGCCGGGACGTCCGGGTGCGGACCCCAGGTTGGCACTTCGTTATAGATGCGTTGCGCATCTTCCGGTTTGAACGCGATACCGATGCGTTTGCAGCTGCGTTCGATGGAATTGTGCACCACTTCGAGGAAAGGTTTCCATGGCCCTAGCACCTCATCAAGGCGATACCCTCTAAAAGCCTCGATGAACGCGGCCATCGCTTCTGGAGAGAGGCGCTCGCCGTAGACGCGTCGCGCAGCACCGGCCATGTCGAAATTGGTGAGCGTGCCGTAACAGTCGAAGGTGACGTATTTCGGTCGAAATTGAGTCATGGCGTGTATTCCTTCCAATTTGAGGGCACAGCGTGCCGATCGAGGGTCATCGTAGTGAGCATGCCGCCTGCCTAAAGAGGTCGTGGTGCCGATAGACCGCAATGCGGCATCGACACAAATACCTGTGCGAGTCGGTCTCTGATCAGTTTCATTTCCTCTGCCTCTTTCGATATCGGGCCAGCCCAACCAGGTGGAGCACGCCAAATCGCTTGCTGCATTCCGCCCAGTGGAAACACACTGGCATAATTTTGAGGCGCTGGCAACATATTGTCCAACAATTATTGAGAAGTCCATCGCCTTGGCATTTTCCGACGGCTTGCACACGTCGCGGTCAAACAAACGATGAGTACTTTATTATATGATTGTATTTCTTCAGTTTTATTAGTCACGGCATCAAGCCATTCTTCACGACACCCAAGCATCGCCCGGCAGGAAAAAGTGTCCAAAGCAGCAAAACATTTCCAGTAATAGAAGAAATTGTTGTACAAAAAATAGAATGTGGGATACTGACGCCATCGAGCTGCCCATTCTCGGGGCGGGATCTGAATGAGTTGAAGATGGATCACAAGCATCAGCCTATGCCAGCCCGTGGCCCGGAGTTTTCCGAGGCCTGCCATCCCGTGGGGGCTGCGGAAGCCGAAGATATCGCCGAGCGGCTCTACGGCGCGCGTGGATCGGCCAAGCGCTTTGAAACCGAGAAAGACGACACGTTCCTCCTCGACTGCGCGGACCGGGGGAAGTTTGTGCTAAAGATCGCTCATCCTTCCGAGCGGGTGGATGAGCTCGGTTTCCAGGTCGCACTGATGCGTCATCTTGAGCAACGGGCACCTGACCTTCCCGTCCCCCGTGCAATTCGCGACCTTGCCGGCTCGGAATTGCCTATCGTCACCACTAGGGCCGGCGAGCGGCGCGTGGTGCGGCTCATCACCTTCCTCCCCGGTACTCCGCTCGACCGGACATCTGCCACGGCCCCACAGCGCGAACGGATCGGCGAAATCCTGGCGAAGCTGCGTTATGCGATGGCCGACTTCTCGCATCCCGCAGACGGCCGGACTGTGGCATGGGACGTCACCCATCTTCTTGATCTCACCGATCTCTTAAGCTTCATCCCGGTGGGCGGCAAACGAGCCTGGACCCTCCGCGCGCTCGAGCGGTTTGCCGATATCAAACCGAGCCTCGACTTATGCCGGCGGCAGGTGCTCCACAACGACTTCAATACGTCTAACCTGGTCGTCGATCAGGCCCGCCCGCAGTTTCTGACCGGCGTCATCGATTTTGGCGACGCCGTCCGTACCGCCATTGCCGTTGATGTCTCCACGGCATTGATGAACCAGATGCCAAAAACTTTCGACCATGCAAACCGGCGTGACCTGTTTGACGAACCGCGCGACGTCCTGCGCGGCTATCTCCGCAACGCCGAATTGACGGACGAGGAGCTCCGCCTCATCCCTTTCTTGTCGATGGGCCGTCTTGCGGTTCGGGCGCTGCTGACGTGCTGGCGCGCCCAAATCTTCCCCGAGAATAGCCGCTATATCATGCGCAATACCGAAGCCGGCTGGGCCCACCTCGAATGGTTCCACTCGATTTCGACAGCCCAAATATCCGATCTTCTGAAACGATAGGAACCCGAATGTCCAAGCAAGCGACTACCCTGCCCAAGGGCTTCCGCGGCGATATGCCAAATGGCTTCAACCCTATGGATACGTCTCATCTCACAAGAGAAGAACTGGACCATGTCACCCGGCGGCAAAGGCTGCTCGGGCCCGCTTACCGCCTCTTCTACAAGTCGCCCGTTGAGATCTCCCGTGGAAAGGGTGTCTTCCTCTATGACAAGCACGGCAACGAATATCTCGACGCTTACAACAACGTGGTTTCGCTGGGTCACTCTCACCCGCGTGTCGTCGAGGCGATCCAGAAGCAGCTCGAGTTACTCTGTACTCACACGCGATACATGCAGGAACCCCTGCTGGATTATGCCGAAGCTCTGATCAGTACGTTCGGTGGCGAGCTCGGCCGAAGCGGATGCGCGATGTTCACCTGCACCGGGTCGGAAGCCAACGATCTCGCCTTGCGGATCGCGCGTTACCACACACGCAAGACCAGCGTCATCGTCACGGCCGAAGCCTATCACGGCAACAGCGGAGCGGTGGCGGCAATCTCGCCGTCGCTCGGGAAGAAGTCGGCCCTCGATCCCTATCTTCGCACAGTTGCAGCGCCTGATTCCTACCGCCTCCCCGTCGAGGAAATTGGCCGGCGGATGGCGGAGGATGTCGCGCGGCAGATCGCTGATCTGGAGCGGCATGGAAGCGGCCTGGCCGCCTTCATAGCGGACTCAGTCTTCTCCTCCGATGGTCTCTACGTCGATCCGACGGACGTATTGGCGCCCGTCGCGGAAGTGGTGCGCAAGGCGGGCGGCCTGTTCATCGCCGACGAGGTGCAATCGGGATTCGGACGGACCGGCACCCATTTTTGGGGCCACCAGCGTCACAAAGTCGATCCGGACATCGTCACCATGGGCAAGCCCATGGGTAACGGCTATCCCGTTGCCGGCATCGTCCTGCGGCCCGAACTCGTCGCAGAATTCGGATCCAGCATGCGCTATTTCAACACGTTTGGCGGCAACTCCGTCGCTATCGCGGCTGCAAGCGCCGTGCTCGACACAATCCTCGAAGAGGGCCTATTGGACAACGCCACCAAGATCGGGGGCGAAATCCTCGCAGGGCTCCGGGACCTACAAACGAAATATGAATTCGTCGGAGATGTTCGCGGGGCCGGCCTTTATTTCGCTGTCGAACTCGTCAAGGATAGAGACCGCAAAACGCCGGACATGGATCGTGCGCTAGGGGTCGTCAACGCCTTGCGCGATCGGCGCATCCTCATTTCAGCGACCGGGGCGGACGCGCATATCCTGAAGATCAGGCCTCCGCTCATCTTCACATCCTCAAACGCGGCGCGTCTGATCGAGGGCGTCGACGAGGCGCTTCGGTCAGTGCAGATCTAGGATCCGCCGCTATGCCAGTTGCGCGACGCAAATATCATCTCTCTTGCCCTGCGCCGCCGCATGTGGCGTAGGTACAAGGACGAATTCAACGAGCAATGCCAGAGCCATGCCGCCGCTGCACACCAAGAACCAAACCGAAGATAGTAGGATGAATGTCGAGCCCTCGCCCGCCAGCGCGGTGGAAATCCTGACCCACGCTTTGCGAAGGCGCATACTGTCAGGTGATTTTCGACCCGGCGAGTTCCTCCGCGATGTGAAAATGTGCGAGGAGCATTCGACCTCGCGGCACACATTCCGTACTGCAGCCCAGGTGCTCGTCACGCAGGGCTTGCTTCGTCAGATACCGAACCGAGGCTTTGTAGTACCCGAATTCGGGCCCGACGATATTGTCGATATCACACGCGTGCGCGGGACCATCGAGGGCGAGGCCATTCGTCTGATCGTGCTGACGGGTGTCATCCCATCTCAGGCATTAGAGGCAGTCGAAGTTATGCACAGGTCGACGTTATCCTCCGACAGATCCCTGTTGGTAGCTGCCGACCGTGACTTCCACCGAGCGATCGTCGCCGCTAGCGGCAGCGCTCGGCTAAAGCGAACCTATTCAGACCTCGAGGGCGAGATCGAGCTTCTCCTCGCACAGCGGCAGGATTTCTACGGCACTGCCGAAGAAATGGCGGAAGAACACGAGCGGCTCATCAACAGCTTGAGGAGCCGCCACTACGATACGGCACGGGAAGCGTTTAAGGAGCACTGGGAAGATCTCCAGATCAAATTGCTAGATCAACGCTGATCAACGCTCCCCTGAGAACCTGTCAGCTCCGACGGATACCCGCCAAGCAGCACTGAGGGTGTCGTGCCACCGGTAGACGCGCAGCAATCACCATCTCCAATGCTTCTTCTCCGGACCCACCAGAGCCTTCCTCGTCCTGACGCAGCCTGGTCCGCCACTTCCCGGGAGGTCACCCATGCCGTGCGACGTGCCTCCTACGTCTATGGACACATGGCCGAATATGCGTCGCTTGCTTAGGGCCCGGCTTTGAATGACGGCACGCTGCGTACCAATCGCCTCAACGCGGCAGACACGTGGCTTGTTGCGCAACCTTGTGCTGAATTCATCGCAGACAAGACGCTGCTTTGCTGAATGACCACGCATTGCAGCACATTCTGCCAGGAAGATGTGACTATGCTTAGTCGAACTTGAGATCAAAGGGGTCAGGAACATGGATCGATTCAAGCCAAAATACGTAACATTCGACTGCCATGGTACGTTGATCAATTTTCAGATGGCGGAAGCCGCTCGGGATCTGTTCGGTCATCTTCTGGATGGGCCGCGCATGAACGAGTTCATCAAGAACTTTCAGGCTTACCGCATCGATGAGGTAATGCAGGACTGGAAGCCGTATGCCGACGTTGTCCACAACGCATTGGAGCGCACGTGCCGCCGCAACAAGGTTGCATTCCGGCCCGAAGACGCCGAAACCATCTACAACCGCGTGCCGACATGGGGACCGCATCCAGACGTTCCCGAGGGCCTCGCCAAGCTCGCCAAGGAAATCCCCCTTGTCATCTTGACAAATTCCATGGTGGCGCAGATCCCGTCGAACGTGGCAAAGCTCGGCGCGCCTTTTCATGCCGTCTACACTGCTGAAGAGGCGCGGGCCTACAAGCCGCATCTCAAGGCGTTTGAATATATGTTCGACATGCTAGGATGTGGACCAGAGGACATAACGCACGTTTCGTCGTCTTTCCGTCATGACCTGATGTCGGCCTATGATCTGGGTATCAAGAGTAAGGTGTGGGTCAATCGTGGCCATGAGCCGGCCAACCCCTATTATGAATACACCGAGATCCGCGATATTTCGCAGTTGCCCAGCGTTTTCGGACTCTGACTTGATCAAGGCAACAGCGGTTCAGGAATCGATAAACTGCGTGACTTGGTAAGCAGTGTGGAGTGCCTGCTCTGATCTAGTCAGAACTAGATCAGAGCATCCGACTTCGCAGCACGAAAGCAACATGAACGGGCGAGGATCTTCAAATTGAGCGATCATGATGATCTTGTTGCCGATCAACAACGGGGCCGGCACAACAGCTCTGCGGCTGCGAGCTCACGTCACTTGCCGTGGGCTGCATCGTCGACTGAAGCCTATTTTCGCGCTGCAGCCGCGATTCTCTCCACGCCGCCAGATGGCTTGCAACCGGACATGTCGGCGACACTACTTAAGCGGTACTACGGACTGGAGGGATCGATCGCGGTTTTATCTTCCGAGGTCGAGCGCACTGCTGAGGTCTCCCTGTCGGACGGCCGACAATTGATCCTGAAGACGTCGGCGCGGAGAGAGGCGATCGACAGCTTCCGTTTCCAAAGCGCAGCTTTGGCGGCACTGCAAGACAGCGCGGGATTTGCTGCACCTACAGTGATCCGCACTAGCGGCGGCGCGTTGATGTTTGAGGAAGAGGGCATAAGTGGTTACCTACAGACCCGAGTGGAAGGCGTGTCTCTGCACAAGGTGACGCCGGCGCCTGATCTCCTCTTTCGTACTGGTAGCGCCCTCGGCCGGCTGGACCTAGCCCTTGCGCAGATCAACGCACCCGCAGCACACCGGCCCATTCTCTGGCATATCGGCTGCTGGTCGCGGTTGATGGAACTGGAGGAACACCTACCGTCTGGCAGCGTCGCCGAAAGCGTTCGGACCGCAATGGCGGAGTATATGCGCTTCGTCGAGCCGCAGATCCAGAACTTGGAGTGGCAGGTCACGCATAACGATCCTAGCCCGTTCAACACAATCGTTACCAGCCAGGGCTTGGGTTTCATCGATTTCGGCGATGGCTGCTGGAGTCCAAGGATTCAGGATTTGGCCATTGCGGCCAGTCATGTCGTGGCAGATCCGACGCTTCCTTTGGGCGGAGCCGAACATCTCATTGCCGGCTATGCCGCAATCGTCCCACTATCCGCCTTGGAGGCAAGGCTGCTGGTCATACTCATGCGCGCACGGCAAAGTGCACTGATACTGGTCAACTACTGGCGCTCCCACCTCTTTCCGGCCGACGCGCAATACATCAAAAAGAATGTTGCTCGTGCTGAGCGCGGGCTGACAATCTTGGCGCCTCTTTCAGCTGCATCAGGCGAGGCGGCAGTCCTCGCGGCAGTGTCACAGCCTTAGCCGTAACTCATAGACAGGCAGCAAACATGTCCACAGATCTTATGCCCAACCGCTACAGACCAGGTGAGTCTGACCTCCCAGAGCGCGAAGCGGCGCTGATTGCCCGCCGTGATGCAGTTCTTGGAGCATCTTATCGACTGCAGTATCGACGTCCGGTGCATTTCGTTCGCGGCGAAGGCATGTGGCTCTATGATCCCGACGGTCGGGCCTATCTCGACTTCTACAATAACGTTCCTTCCCTCGGTCATTGCCACCCCGAGGTGAACGCGGCAATGGCCGAACAGGCCGCCCGAATTAGCGCCAACACGCGCTATCTCGAACCTAGACTTGTAGACTATGCCGAACGATTGGTTGGTACATTCCCAGAGGAGCTTGACCGCGTGGTCTTCACTTGCACGGGCAGTGAATCCAACGATCTGGCCCTGCGTATCGCCCGGTTTGCGAGCGGCGGCGAGGGTGTGATTGTCTCCTCATACGCTTATCACGGCACGAGCGGGGCTGTGGCTGCGGTTTCGCCGAATTTGGGCGACGCGGTCAAGCTCAGTCCATTCGTTCGCATGGTTTCTTTGCCCGGCCCGGCAGGCATACCAGAATCGCAAGCCGCCGACTTTTTCGAGGCGCAGATTCGTTCGGCCATTCTTGACCTCAACCGTCGTGGCATGGGCGTTGCGGCCCTGCTCATCGACGGTATCTTTTCCAGCGATGGCGTTTGGGTAGATCCTCCCGGCTTCATTGCTGGTGGAGTGGCAGCGGTGCGCGAGGCAGGCGGCCTCGTCATCGCCGACGAGGTTCAACCAGGCTTCGGACGAACTGGCACTCACATGTGGGGCTTTGAGCGGCACGGAATCGTCCCGGATCTTGTAACTCTGGGCAAGCCCATGGGTAACGGGTTTCCGATTGGCGCGGTCGTTGGTCGTCAAGCGCCAATGGAGCGGTTTGGTGCTACCGCGCGCTACTCGAATACTTTTGCCGGAAACACGGTTGGAATTGCGACTGCGGATGCCGTGCTGACGATCCTGGAACGTGACCAAATTCGTCAAAATGCGCTTGCCATGGGCCAGCGGCTCCGCGCTGGTCTAGAAGAAATGGCAATGAAGCATAGGGAAGTTCGTGCAATCCGAAACGCCGGTCTATTTTTTGGCGTCGACATTGGGTCCGAGGATACGTCTGCGGCAGCCCGACGTGCAATGGCTTTGGATATCGTCAACGCAATGCGGGATGACGGTGTGCTTGTCAGCACGACAGGAGCCAACGAGGACGCACTTAAGGTGCGACCTCCGCTGGTCTGCGGAGCCGAGCACGTTGATCTCTTTATTGCAGCGGCAGAGCGCGCCATCACGACTGTCGCAGGCTAGACAACACACTTGCGAGCACGTGGCGGAGGCCTTGCGCCAGTAGTTCGGAGAAGCCCGCTCTCGAGTTCTCTTTTGGCTAGAACCCTACATTGTGACAGCTTCGCCTCGAACAGATTCGAACCAACGCGCCTTTTGGCCATTCAAGAAACAAGCAACTGTAAACTCTGGGCTGAAGCACAAGATTACTTACAGAACCGACACCGCCGAGCTAGTGCTGCTCTTTTCCTTGGTATATCAACAAAATGCCGACTGATTAATACATGCTGGCGTGATAATCAGACGAACAGCGTAGAGCCACTGGTGCCGCAAACCACAAAACACGGTTCACTTCGGCCCACCATGCAGCAAGCCTGCCCTGCACAGTCGTTGAGCTGGTCGGCGCTCCACAGGGATGGTAACCGGACCGATCCGCCACGGCACAATGCGGCCGCCCGCCGTCTCCTCGCGAAACCTGCGGCGAAGTTCGCTTGAGCGGCCCTATCGAAGATCGTCAAGGGAACGTATCGTTGGGTCGTCATTGAGAAGCGCTTGTGAGCCGGCTCAATAAGGCCCCAGCCGATGGGTCAGACGATTTCGAACTGCTCTTGTTCCACCCTCTCTTGTTCCACCTTCACCAGGGCCAGCGGTCCAGCCGGCGAAAACTTCGTTGGTCGTCGATGTCACTCCGTAAAGTGAAGACATGATCTATCCCTTTGCTTCTGCTTGAAGCCTCGACTTCGAGGTTTTGTGTTCTATCAGGCGGGGAACAAGCCCGGATCGATCCCGGTCATCGCAATCGAGACGTCCCAGAGACGCTTTGCCAGAGCTGGGTCCTGGGCGTCGGGGGCACGTTTCGCCTCACCGGACGGACCCCGGATTCCGCCAAACCCGGTTGGCCCGTAGTAGCCACCCGGCTTCACTTTGCCTGTCGCCGCCTGCAGCGCAGGCCAGGCGCCCTTGTCCGCGCTGTTGAGGAGCAGACCGACGATCGGACCGGCGAGCTGCGCGATCCCCATGTGCCGTCCAAGACTGGTGCTCGCCACGCCCGGATGGCACCCGACAGCCATGACTGGAGAATCTGCAGCCCGCAGGCGCCGATCCAACTCGAAAAAAAACAGGGCGTTTGCCAACTTGCTGCCGCCGTAGCGCTTGCTCTTGTTGTAACTTTTCTCGGCGTTGAGGTCGTCCCAGTCGATCTTCCCCTTCAGATGCGCAATGCTGGAAGTCACGACGACACGCGATCCCGGCGTTTCAGCCAGCTTTGGCAAGAGCAATGTTGTCAGCCCAAAAACGCCAAGGTGATTGACGCCGAACTGGGACTCGAAGCCTTGCCGGGTGCGTGTCAAAGGCGGGTTCATGATGCCGGCATTGTTGATCAACGCGTCAATGCGCGGCTCTCTCGCGGCAATTTCAGCGGCAACGCGAACGTTGGCGAGATCGCCCAGATCAAGCGGCAACCAGGCCAGATCAGCCCTTGGCGTGATAAGCCTGATTCGCGCTATAGCCTGATCGGCCCTGGTGCGCTCCCGGCATGCCAGCAGGACACGAGCGCCTCGTGCGGCTAATACCCGTGAGATTTCAAAGCCAATACCTGCATTGGCACCTGTGACGATGAAGGTCTTTCCCGACTGGTCGGGGACATTCGCTTCAGTGAAACCAGTAGAATGAGACATGCTGCTTTCCTTTTAAATGAGTATTTAGGCACTCAATGATGAGCCAAATATTATGCAGCAGTGCCTTTCCACAGCAGGTCGAAACCAGCTTGGCGGATGTTCTTGTCCTGTTTCGGGTTGGCGGCTATAGCATTGATCGTGATTTCGGCGAGGCCGAACACGATCGTATCGATATAGAAGTCAATCCTTTCAGGATCGGCATGGCCGGCAAGACATGCTGCGACGATCGCCCGTGCGTCGTGGACCATGGCTTTGCTTTTCTGTCTGCTCTGCGCGGTTACTCGATCCGAAACCTTGAGTTGTCTGACAGCCTTTCGAGCTGTCGAATTGGTCAATCCCCAATCCACCAGACGGTCCCACACGCGTCTCAGTCTTTCACGAGGTGCTTCCCCATCCGGATATGGAGCAAGCATTCGCTCCATCAGGTCGATCTCAATCGTAATAAAGAGTTGATTGAGAAGATCGTCCTTGCTTGGAAAATAAGTGAATAGCGTTCCCTCGGACACACCCGCAGCCTTCGCAATCTTTGCTGTCGACGCCTCTGTTCCCAAACGGGCTACAAAATCGCATGCCGCCTCGAGCAAGGCTTGCCGTTTTTCTTCGCTAAGGGGACGTGCCATCTATACAACAGTCATAGTTGAGTGAGTCAGCACTCATCTATGCAGTTCCATTCGTCGTGTCAAGAGGGCGGGTGGTCTAACCCAAATGGAGCAGGCTTTGGGCGCTTCGAAGAGCGAACGCACCTCGGAGCGGCTGGGCTACCGTTCGGGCTACTATGGCCGCACGCTGATCACCCGCGTCGGCAAGCTGGAACTGCGCGTGCCGCAGGATCCTTCGGGCCGCTTTTCCACCGAGCTGTTCGAGCGCTATCAGTGCGCTCTGAACAGGCCCTCGTTTCGACCTTGGCGGAGATATACGTCCAGGTTGCCGACACGGAAGGTGAAGGCGATCACGGAAAAACTGTGCAGGCATGCCTTCTCCGCTTTCGGCGTTCAATGAGCGGCGGGACGAGAGCAAGGCTTTAGGCAAGCGACGGCTTCCCGAGCCTTTCCCTTACCGCATCCTCAGAAGATGCGCGAGGCTGGCGTGGCCAGGAGCCAAGCGGTGCTGATCCGATCGGGATCGACTGGGACGGCCGCAGCTCGTCATGGGGCGACCCGACGACGGCCGCCCGCGAGATTGCACTTGATTCCGCCTTGTCGCGACTGCCCCGAGCTCGCTCTGCAGGCGTTTATAGCGCGTCCGAGCTCATTCCCAAAGATCGGCGGGCCAATGTTCGGCAAAGATAGGCATCAGAAATGACCGGCTCTCCGCCTACTTGCTTCCCATCATCTTTTTGAGGTCCGTGACTTTATTCATGCAGCCTTTTTCGTCTCCGGCATCGGCCATTTTACGGGCGTCCATCATCATTCGGCTAACCTGGTCGGCCTCAGCGCCGGCGCTTTGCTTCGTCACCTCTTCCTGGTGCGGGGTGATGGACTTCACACTACCTGATGTCGATCCCGTCGTTTCGGGGTCGCTAGCCTGCTGCTTGCCACCCAATACCTCTTTCTGGTGCTGGGTCATAGGAGCGCCGGGATCGCTGCCTGCTCCGGTTTGCGCAGATACCGCCGCTTGGTCCAGATTCTTGAGTTCCTCCTTGCAATCGGCGAATGCCGGCCCGGACAGCAGAAGCGCAAACGCTGTGGTTGCTGCTAGACGCATGGACATGTTTTCCTCCAAGAGACTGTGCGATAGACTCACTTAACTAACGAAAGGAACGTCTTCGTGCTCGAAGGGTTCCTCTCGTTAATCTCGCTATTCGAGAGCCAACAGGCGGCATGGGAAAACGGCCCCATTGGAGCTAAGGAACGAACATTGCCAGGGTCGCAAGTGTCGCTATGGAGTTTATTAGGTTCATCCGCAATTTCTGTGATTCAGCGGCAGCATTCGCGCCCTCTTCAGTTCTGGGCCGGGGCGCGGCCGTACATTGCTCGCTTCAGCATCTTGAGGCGGTTGATCCGCCCTTTGGCTTGACCGTTGCTCAAGGGGAGTTCGATTGCATTTTTGACGGCATCAATATCCCGGTGCAAAACGCTTGCCGCGGATACCGGGCCGCTTTGCGCCCCTATTTCAGTCGTTCAAGTTCGAACCAAGAGTTGCGGAAAGCAGACGCACGTCATTCCGTTAGCTTAATAGTCAGAGAAAGTTCGAATCCTACGGGGCGCGCTGCTTTCGAACAACGCTTGGAACTCCTGCCGGAGACATCCCGCCGCCCGTTAGCCGCGAAGCGTCTCAGCGAATGCGGGTGACGATCCCTGCGCAAAGAGGAGGGCTGAGCCCACCACCAAAGCAGGCCCATGCTCCACATGCCACAATATCTGGTTTAACGAGTTCTAAAAGCGTAACCCTTCGGTTTATAAATCCGAGAAACTCCAAACTTGACCTCAGGTTTGCTGCGACAGCTCTATCGCATCGTCGTCGAAAGCGCCCACGCCGCCGACATCGCCAAGCGGGTCAGGCCGCTGCAGCGCGGCAATCAAGGTGAGACGGAGCGTCAATCAAGATGAGACTCGGCCGTGGCAGTGGAGCGTAGTGAGGGCGTAGCCCGAACGGAGTTTCACTGCCACGGCCGAGTGCGTTTTTTGTCTGGTGATCACGGTTGGCCGGTACTTTGGGTTCTTCGAAGAACGAGGAACCACTCTGTGCCAGGTCGTCACGTAACCGATCATCAGATGAGGCTTTTCATGAAGTTACGACAGGAGCACACGACTGAGATCGCCGCCGCAAAGGCTTCGATCAGCAGAGCTACGGCATTCCGCATTAAGCAGGATCCGCAACTCCCATCTCAAAAGACCAAGCCGCGGGAACGCCGTCGCCCCGATCCGCTTGCACACATCTTTGATGCAGAGGTGGTTCCGCTTTTAAAGGCAGCGCCAGGAATTCGCGCCGTTGCTGTCTTTGAGGAGATGCTTCGCCGCCATCCAGAGCTGAGCGAAGGCGTACGCCGCACAATGGAGCGCCGTATTCGTTCATGGCGCGCTATTCACGGCGGGGAACAGGAAGTGATCTTCCGGCAAATTCACGAGCCAGGTCGATTAGGACTGTCCGACTTCACCAATATGAATGAGATTGGAATCACGATTGCAGGCCAGCCGCTCGATCATCTGCTTTATCACTTCCGCCTTGCATACTCCGGCTTCGAGCACGCGCACGTCGTCCTTGGTGGCGAAAGTTTTGTGGCATTGGCAGAAGGACTGCAGAATGCTCTCTGGTTCCTTGGAGGCACGCCGCTTTATCATCGTAGCGATAGCCTGTCGGCGGCATTCCGCAATCTCGATGCTGATGCAAAGGAGGACCTAACCCGGCGATACGCGGATCTTTGCGCTCATTACCAGATGACGCCGACGCGCAACAACAAAGGGATTGCTCACGAGAATGGCTCCATTGAAAGCCCGCATGGTCATCTCAAGAATGCGATCCGCGACGCGCTGTTAATGCGTGGCGCCAGTGACTTCGACGATCTCGATGCCTATCGAGGCTTCATCGACGAGATCGTCAGTCGACGCAATGCCCGATATGGCAAGCGCATCGATGCCGAGCGTGCCCAACTTCAGCCATTGCCAGGAAGACGGACGAGCGACTTTGAAGAAGTTGTCGTTCGTGTTTCCAGCAGCGGTGGCTTCACATTGCGCAAGGTCTTTTACACGGTACCCTCGCGCCTGATCGGGCATCGGTTACGCGTGCGTATGTTTGATGATCGCCTCGATGTCTTTATCGGCGGCACGCATCTCATGTCGCTTCGCAGAGGTCGCGGTCATGCCAGTGGTAAACATGATCAGGTCGTCGACTACCGGCATGTCATCCATTCCCTTCGCAAAAAGCCAATGGCGCTTCTCCAGCTTGTTTATCGCGACAAGCTCTTTCCTCGGCAGGAATATCGTAGAGCCTTCGAGATCCTGCTCGACCGACTTTCCGACAAGCAGGCGTGCAAGATCACAGTCGAACTCTTGGCCTTGGCCCACGATCGGGGCTGTGAACGTGAGCTAGCCGAACGACTGCGCAAAATACTCGACGCGGGCGATCTGCCAGACATTGCCGAGTTGCGAACCTTATTTGCTCCCGACCCTGCACGGTTGCCGACCGTGAACGTCCATCTCGCCTCCCTCAATGGCTACGAAGCCTTGATCGATGCTCACCAGGTTGGGGACGCCGCATGAAGAACGCTCACGCTATCGATGCGGCCAGGCTCGCCATCATGCTAACCGACCTCAGGTTGCCGGCAATAAAGCTACTCTGGCCGGATTTTGCCGAACAGGCCGACAAGGAAGGCTGGCCGGCGGCGAGGTTCTTATCCGCTATTGCCGAGCACGAACTGTCCGAACGCGATCGCCGCCGCATGGAACGTCATCTTGCTGACGCACGACTGCCACCAGGTAAAACGCTGGACAACTTTGACTTCGACGCCGTGCCAATGGTCTCGAAGGCTCAGGTAATGGCCATTACCGCTGGCGATAGTTGGCTCGCAAAGGGTGCCAACATCTTATTGTTTGGCCCACCGGGTGGCGGAAAGAGCCATCTCGCCGCAGCAATCGGCCTGGCACTCATCGAGAATGGTTGGCGTGTGCTGTTCTCGCGCACCACGGAGCTCGTTCAGAAACTGCAAGTGGCTCGTCGCGAACTCCAGCTTGAGTCCGCCATCGCCAAGCTAGACAAGTTCGATTTGCTCATCCTCGACGATCTCGCTTATGTCACCAAGGACCAGGCCGAAACTAGCGTGCTCTTCGAGCTCATCTCTGCTCGTTACGAGCGACGATCTATTTTGATCACCGCCAATCAACCCTTCGGAGAATGGAACAGGGTCTTCCCAGATCCCGCCATGACCCTCGCAGCCGTCGATCGTCTCGTTCACCATGCAACCATCTTTGAGATGAATGTCGAGAGCTATCGCCGCCGAGCTGCGATGGAGGCAAAACGACAGCGAGGTAGACCAGCCTCCTACGCGACAATCAGGAATACCGCTGAGATTGACGCTGCGCGACAATCAGAGCCCGACGAAACCGTTGCCAGCGACAATCAAGATGATACGCTCCCCGACAACCGCGACACCAGAGTCTCATCCAGATTGTCGCGCTGATCTCATCCAGATTGCCGCTCTATAGGCCGCACACGCTGCGCCACAGCTTCGCCATCCACCTATAAGACGGCACCGACATGCGGATCATTCAGGTCCTGCCCGAATTGGCATCTCGGATGCGGACGGTCCGCGAACCGGGATCACTTGATCCAGCCTGACCTACACTACGCCAACCGGCTGTTCGATCGGCCTTCCCCGGCATCATTGATGGCCAGATGGGCATTCTGATCGCAGTTCGTCGAGCAGTGCTCGCCCCTCCAGAAGATCGGGTGTATCGAAGCCCTCGCTGATCGAGGCGTAAGGAGATGCGAGGGTGTCGTACGCCTCCGCGGTTTTACCGTCTGCACGCAGATGCCGCGCGAGCCGGATGGCTGCCCTGAGCGTGAGGGATAAAGCCCCTTGTGCCGTTGCTATCTCCACGGCACGCCGAAAGCAGTCCGCCGCCGGCCGGAATGGGGCGAGCGATAGCTCGCCCTCGAGGAGACGGAGCCGCGCGTTGGCCCACGATTCTCCGTGGCGCTCAGCGACGGCGTCGGCCTCAGCGAGGGTGGCGCCCGCCTCCTCCAGCCGCTGCGTTTTGATGTAGAGCTCGGCGAGGATCGCAAGATAATGCGGCAGCCTAAGTCCGGCGCCTGTCGCGCGCAGATCTCGCAGACCATCGCGCAGGCGTACGATACCCCCATCGAGGTCGCCCTCCTCGGCGGATGCCCAGCCGTCCATTATCGTGGCCCAGGCAAGATAATAGCTGAAACCATACTCGGCACAGACCGCGTAAGCGGCATCAGCATGCACGCGCACCATCGCCGGTTCACGGCGGAACTGGTGCAGCATCGCGGCATAGGCGAACGCGACGACGAGGCTGAACGGGTGATCGAGGCGTCGGGCCACCTCAATCGCTTCGCCGATGGTCAGGAGTGCACGATCCGCGAACCCGAGATGCCAGTCGACATGAGAAGCATAGGCGCGGCCGTGGACGTGGATATTGACGCCAGCCGCGAACGCGTGGGCGGGATCACCGGCACGCTCGATCTTGCTGCGCGCCGCCTCCAAGTGGGTCAGGGCCAGGGAATGATTGCCCAGATGGAACAGGTTGAAGCCCAGTGCATGATGGGCGTCAGCCTGGCGCACGAGGTCGTCGCCCCGTTCAACCAGCTCGAGCAGTTCGACGCCGAGCTCGCCTGTTCGGGTCAAGTGACCGCGTACGTGATGGACGTGGCACAATCCTCGTAGCGCTCGCGCGCGATGGCTCTCGTGCCCTTGCTGGCGGGCGAGCTCCTCGGCTCTGGCGTAGGCCGTCTCGACCTGGGGTGCACCGAAGCCCTCGGTTGCGATCAACGGCGGTCCCAGAGCCACCTGGATCTCAAGCTCCTGGCGCTCGCGCGCCTCGCTCGGCGGTGCGTCCCTGAGTATGGCGAGCGCTTTCGTCAGGTGACCGATCGCTTCCTTGTTGGCCGAGCGCTGCCGTGCCAATTGGCCGGCGCGCAGCCACCAATCTGCGGCCCGGTCGTGAATCCCGGCCTCCGTGAGATGGCGGGCCAGGAGTTCGGGCTGGCGCTCGACGACGGCGGGGAACTGCGCTTCAAGCGCGGCGGCGATACGCGCATGAAGCTCGACTCGCCGGCTTCTGAGGAGGGTCGCGTAGGCGACATCCTGGATCAGCGCGTGCTTGAAGGTGTAGGTCGCGTTGGGCGGCTGGCCGCGCCGGAAGACCAAATCGGAGCCGACGAGCCTACTGAGCGCTTCACTGAACGTCGGCTCTTGAAGCGGCGACACCGCGGCCAGGAGATCGTGATCGAACTCGCGGCCGATGCAGGCGCCGATCTGCGCCAGCTCTTTGGCCGGCGCCAGCCGATCCAGCCGGGCCATAAGCGAGTCCTGCAAGGTCGAGGGAATGGCGAGCGACGCCGCCACGCCGATAAGCTCAAGGTGGTCACCCCGGTCTCGCAACAGGCCGGATTCGAGAACCGTCCGGGTCAGTTCCTCGACAAACAACGGGATACCGTCCGTCTTGCTAGTGATCTGGGCCAGAACATCCGGCGGCAACACCTTCCCGCCGACGACGCGGCCGACGATCATCGCCACGTCGCCACGAACGAGCCGGGAGAGCGAAAAGGACGTGACGTGAGCGTGGCCCGTCCAGGGAGGGGTGAACTCGGGCCGGAAGGTGATCACCGTGAGCACTCTCAGGCCCTGCACGCGTTCGACCAGAAGATCCAGGAGCTCCATCGTCGAAGGGTCGATCCAGTGCACATCCTCATAGACGGCCAAGACCGGCTGCTGGCCGCACACGGCTTCGAACTGCCGGAGCAGGACCTCGAAGGTGAGCTGCTTCTGGCGCTCGGGCGTCAGATCCAGGGCCGCGTGGCGGCTCTCGACCGGCAGTGATAACATGGCGGCCATGAGCGCCGTCGCGTCTTCATCGAAGCACGCCGAATTCGAACTGAGGAGTGTTTCGAGCTTGCAGAGCTTCTCCTCAGGCCCATCGTCGCGAGCAAACCCGGCTGCTCTCTCGAGCTGCCCGATCACTGGAAAGAGCGCGCTGTCCATGTGGTAGGGCGAGCAGAAATGGTTCAGTACGGTAACCGGTTCCTTGGCGAGCGCCTCGCGCAGCGCCAGAACAATCCGCGATTTACCGATTCCGGGCTCGCCGGAAAGCAGCACCACTTGGCCCTCCCCGGCCTTGGCCCGTCGCCAGCGCTCGAGAAGCAGCGCCAGCTCCGCGTCACGCCCGACGATCGGCGCCAGCTCCCTCAGATGGAGTGCCTCGAAGCGGCTCGCTGCGCGACCGGGTCCGAGCACACGGAACGCTCGGGCCGGCACCGTTAGTCCCTTGAGCGGCTGGACTCCGAGATCCTCGACCTCGAACAACGCGCCTAGAAGCTCTCGTGTACCCTCACCGATCACCACCTCATTGGGCCGCGCGAGCGTCTGCAGGCGGGCGGCTAGATTCGGCGTTTCGCCGACGACCGCCTCCTCTTGGGCCGCCCCCTCGCCGATAAGGTCGCCCACGACGACCACGCCTGTGGCGATGCCGACCCGGGCTGCGAGCGGCTCGCCGGTCGGGCTCGCCAGGCGCCCGACCGCCTCGACGGCCGCGAGGCTGGCCCGCACGGCGCGCTCGGCCTCGTCCTCGTGCGCCCTCGGCCACCCGAAATAGGCGAGCACTCCGTCGCCCATTAACTTGGCGACATGACCTTCGAAGCGAGCGAATCCACCTGTCACCGCATTCTGGTAGGCGCGGAGAAGCTTGCTCATGTCCTCGGGATCGAGCCGGACCGACAGTGCCGTCGAGTCGACTAGGTCGACGAACACGACCGTAAGCTGCCGCCGCTCGGCCCCGGCTCGCGCCGGTTCCGCAGACAGCAGGGTCGCCGGCTGCGGCCCTGCTGTGACGCCACCTGCCATCCCTTCGCCGCGCAAGGCCGTGATTGCCGACAACAGCTTGCGGCGGTGACCGATCGAGGTGACGCCGAGGCCGATCAGGTCTTCCGCCGTCAGCTCGGGCAGAACGTCGGCACTTATATCGTTGTCGCGGAACATCTGCTCGTAGCGCGAGAGCTGCAAGTTGCGCAGCCAAGTCCCAATGTCCAAATCCTTCCTCCACCAATTGCCGGAGCGAGGGTCGCAATAGGCAAGAGCGCTTGTCTGGCCCTAACTCCTAACGGTCCCGCTCACGGTCTGAACGCGGCACTCCGGCGGCAAGTCGCGGCCCTGATCCAAGCCTGGCATCCACGGCAAGCTCACGCTGGTCGGACGTTCTGGTTCATGCGGAACAAGTTGGTCGGATCATAGCGGCGCTTGATCTCCGCCAATCGACGATAGTTTGCGCCATAGGCCGTCGCGACGCGGTCAGTCTCATCGGCGGGCATGAAGTTGACGTAGGCCGTGCCGGCGGCGTGCGGCGCGGCAGCGTCGAAGAGTCTCCTGGCCCAGGTTATGCAAGCCTGGTCCATCGAGGGCTCACGCCACCGGGCATGCACATTCATGACAAAATGCGCGTTACGCTGCGGAAATGCGGTCGCCTCGACCGGGACGCGCCCAGCGACGCCGCCGACATGACCGATGAAGATCTCGCATTCGGGCCCAGGGAGTTCTCGGATTGCCTGGGTCAGGACGCTGATTGCGCCATCGGATAGCTCGGTGAAGTCATGCGTCTTCCAGTAATTACGCGCGCCGGGCGTGAGCAGGGGATCAAACATCGCCTGCCAGCTCGCGAACGGGCGAGGCTCCACAACATCGACGATAGGACTACCGAGTGAGCGCAACTCGGCCGTGGCACGCTCGCCCGCCTCGATGTTACCGCTGTAGCACATCGCAAGGACGAGAATTTCGCGGCCGTGCCATTCGCTCGGTAGGAATGGCAGTGGTGGCGCCTGGCGCATGACCACCCAGCATGTCAGTTCATCCGCCGTCGTTTCAACGATACGGCGATAATCTTTGAGGAGCTTGGCGGCATCATCGAAGGGATGTATGACCAGTCCGGCCAGCACCTGCGGCCCGAGCGCGTGAAGCTGGAACTCAAACGCAGTAACGACCCCGAAATTGCCTCCACCACCGCGCAGTGCCCAAAACAGGTCCTGGTTCTCCGCGGCACTCGCCCGCATCAGATTGCCATCAGCGGTCACCACGTCGGCCGCGGTGAGATTGTCGACGGTCAGGCCGAATTTGCGGGTGATCCAGCCGAAGCCGCCGCCCAGCGTCATTCCGGCAACGCCGGTAGTCGAATTGATGCCGGTCGGAACAGCGAGCCCAAAAGCCTGCGTCTCTTTGTCCAGCTCCGCCAAGGTCACGCCGGGGTCGACCCAGGCACGCTGCGTTGCCAGATCGACCCGCACCGACTTCATCTGCGAGAGGTCGATCAAAAGGCCACCGTCGCAGACTGCGTTGCCGGCAATATTGTGTCCGCCGCCGCGCACGGCTACCAGCAATTCATGAGTACGAGCAAATCGAACGGCGCTGATTACGTCCGCCGCTCCGGCACAACGCACGATAAGGCCCGGATGCCGATCAACCATCGCGTTCCAGATGGTTCTCGCTTCCTCGTAAGCGGATGTGCCTTGCTCGAGCACCCTGCCGCGCAACCCGCTAGCCAACGCGTCGACCGCAGCGGCATCGACGATCTTGATACCGGACTCCAAGGTCTTAAGATTGAGGCTGTCCATAGGTCGCTTCCTTTGCCGATAGTCCTGCTGACGGGCCTGGGAGTGCCGTCCGATCCTCTCGTTTGGCGCCCAGCTCACTCGGCTTTGAGAACCGGCGGATGTGCGGCTGCCCTCGCCCAACCCACGGCAGCTGCGAGCCTTCCTTGATCCGATAGCACATGGCGGCATCGGCGACACCGTGGCGAGGGTGAGGACGTCGCGCCAACAATGGGGTCGCGTCGGGCCAGGGAGCATCCCTGTCATCCCCCGGTGTTGCGTTCCCTCGTCACTGATGGCACTGCAAGCTCATTACAAAGGCGTCTCGGCTGTCGCGCTGCCGAAACGGCCATTGATGCTGACGCTGGGGCGCTGACGCTAGGGCACGATACGCCGCCGTAACAGCCCTGTCATACAAATTCGTGAGATTTGGTCCAGATTCAGGCCGAGCCGTTAGGTCCCGTCGACCGCGACCAGCGCGTATCACCTCATGAGCGGCGATTGACCTCGCTGCTTAGCTTTTGGAACTTTAACTGTTGAAAACCAAACGCGTCCCCGTGTAAGCCCGCAGCAGCTTCATCGGAAGCTCGGCCTTCGCGAGATCGGTGAATGTTCGCCGGAGCAGTGGAGAGGAACGACGTAGGTCGGATCGATCTCCCTCAGGGCGACGACGGCCTGGCGCAAACAGTCCGGCTTATATGGGGCCAGATGGAAGCCGCCGATCATCGTATGGAAGATGAGAATCCGAGGGGCGGGATTCTCAGATTAACTGCAACTGCGAAGACGCCACCGAACGGCCTGTATGGGTCATGATCTCGTCGAAAGGCGCCCTTTTGCCGAAGCAGCGCAGACACGGCCAGGACCAACACGCCGCTTGCGGAGAATTCCAGGACTTCCTCAAGGATCGCTGCTTTATACGACGTTATGAGATCGAGGGTCACGGCGCTTGTGAGCATGCACACAGCCACAGCCAGACGGAATTCGAAAGCCCTTGAAAGTATAGACCTGACGCTCGCCTGAGCCCTTTGTCCAAACAGGTATCGCGGCGGCCACGAGAAGCGCTACCCCTGTCACCGCCACGAGCAGGCCGGTACGTCCTGCGTCGCTTAGTAGGCGAACGAGGAGAATGACGATGTCATGGCCGCCGTCAAATTCTCCGCCGCCGCTCATCTGCGGCATTTGAAGATCAAAGATGCGGGCTCGGAAGCTGATTTCACTGAGAAGGAGTATCAAAGATAGCCCGCTCGTGCCGACGAGGACGCTCCTCTCTAGTGAGGTCACGAAGGCACCATTTCGAAAAGCCGCACCAAACGCGAGCAGCGAGGCCGCCGCAAAACCCGCAGCGCCCCAGGCTTTTCCAGGAGGCCGTCTTCGACCAATCAATCCGGCCTGGAAAGGCCGATGGTGAAAAGCAGGATCACACAGGCGGCCACCGCACAGATAAACGCCAGCTTCTCGCGGCTCATCATTCCTTCTTTCTCAATCTCCTCTGCTCCGTCATGGAACTGTCATAAACAGCTTCTGTCAAACTGCTGGCGCCGAGGGGAGCAACGGCAGGAAATCTGTGACGGCGTCGTCGACATGTGCAGGAGCGGCCTGGCCCGAACGACGGGGTGTCTAGCCGTCTTTTGAAGGACGGGTGTTCCTGCCTTATATGAACGCGTGTCGACGATTTCCTACAGGGCTACACAATTCTCGAATTTAAATTGCAAACCGAAAACACGATCTCTCGTAAAATCTTCGTCTCATCCATTTCCCAGAGAGGCACGTCAATGCGCCTGCCGTGGGATCACCGGCTCACGGCGCAAATCCCACTCCATAGGATTCGGCGATCTGCCAGAACCAATCCTGGTCAAGGTCGGTCCGGCGTTCTGTTTCGACAACTGCGTCGGCCGCCCGATCGAAAAGTGCGTAGCAGAGCTCCGCATCGTCATGACGGGAATGGTAGGCAATGCCGTCGGACTCGACGGGATGTTTATACAGTGCTTCCGACCAAACCTGCGGAACATCGTAGGGCAAGCCGCTATGCGAGACTTCGGCTGTGGCGCCGATTCGCGCGAGGCCCGGACCGGCGAAGCGGATCAGCTTCAAGTTTCTGTTGGTGCTGAAGCGGAGATATGCTTTCCGTTGGAGCAGATTGGCATCGATCAGCGTGCGCCCCGGCGTCCGCTGAAATGTTTCCGCGAAAGCGCCGGCGATCTCCTTGGCAGCATAGAGGACGCCGTAGGAACCATCAGGAGCATTGAAGCGCCCCATCGTAGAGGTGTCGAAGAAGATCGGTTCTCGCTTGGCGGTGTAGAAGCGATGAAGGATCTCCCCTGCCGAAAGCTCCACCACTTCCGGCTGACGCCGCCTGACGTCCGCGGGAGGGAGCGGGCCGCTCACGCCCCCTGCTCACCATGCCGCCGAGCAGCTTCAAGCACGACGTCAAGCTTACCGGACTTGAGCAGATCGATGGGTTTGCGGTTGTTCAATCTCACATCCGCATGGGAAAGGAAGTTGAGCACTGACCATGGATTGCGGGTTTGCAAGGCTTCACGCACAGCTTTTAGACCGGGTACGACCGTACCGTCGCGGTTGAACTGGAGCGTCGGATAGCTACGACGATTGCTCGGACCGGGAACGGCCAGCAAGGACCCTTCCTGCACGCGCTTGTCGACCGCCTGTCTGGACACGCCGCGCATCAAGGTGCGGACCTGATCAAGATCATAGGCTCCGCCAGCGTCTCGCAGATCCTCCTGTGCAATGCGGATGCCTTCGAGCATGGCCCGGCTGCGTGCATCGGGTTCAAAAGCCGACCTATCCAAAAGCGGCTTCGCATCGACGTGAACTTGACCGGGCTCTTTTTCGATCACTTCCGTGACACGGGCGACACGACCGCGGACAGTTTTCCTGATTTCTCGGACGGACTCCGGCCTCGACGACACGATCGCAACCTCAGCGCCCGCAGGCAGCTTGAAGCCTGAAAGCGCCTTAATCGGATCGCCCTTCATGGTGAACATCGTCACGATGCCCAACGGGGTCTTGCTGCGGGCTTTCGCGGAACTCCTCGATGTCCTCGAATGTGCCTTGTCGGTCATGGCTCATCTCCTTTGCCCTTAAAATGGGGATCGATGCAACTTTGTCAACCGCGACAACTAACGCAAAAGCCCAAGCCGCAGCCGATTTACGCTGCATTCCCGGGAATGCGCTTACTCAAGCCTCCCACTAGTTCGCAACCGAACGCATGCTCGGGGTGGATGTTGGTCGTCTCATACGGCTCGCCGATCCCATTGACCCGCGACTTCACTAGGCGAGTCTATCGGACAGTCTCTGACACCCCATCTGCAAAAGATTCAATTCGCGAGCTCAGGTCAGGTTGTCGTGAGTCGTCCGAATAAAGTGCACGCGACCCGCATTGGCGGGTTTGCTGATATCGAAATGATTTTCGACGGCAAGCAGGGGACCATTCCTTCGAAGGACGCCAAATCTTCGGCCAGATTGACGCTCTTGGGACGGTCGGAAGTCTTCCAGTAGAGCCGGCGCAGTGTCCCATAAATGCTTGTGAGATTAGTATATTCCCAACTCAGCGGCGACACGTGCTTCAGCACGTCGTCGGGAGATTCCGAGCGCTTTGACGCAGGCGGGCGACGGCGCGGCTAACCTGGCTGGATCTCTGAGCCCTACGCGCCAAAGAGAATCCGCCGCTTCGGTAAATACTCCCTCGAAATGGAGGACATGCCAGATCCGCTCGATCCAACCCCTCTGCCGTTCCAGCTACCGCTGTGACCGGCTTTTTTAGACGTATCCTGCATCTGCGATATTATCGGTCCAAGTCATAAGAACTGTCAGGATTAGGGGCTGGGCCGAGCGACATCATGCCCCGACCCTGCGCCGGAATGAACAAGCCGTGGGACTTGAATCGGCACAACACGGCATATACATTATGGCATATACAAAGGAGGCTGCCGTATGCCTATTTCATTGCCGTCATCAAGACCGAAAGAAGTGAAGCTGTTCCGCAACAACCGCAGCCAGGCGGTGCGCATCCCTGCGGAATTTGAATTGCCAGGGGATCGCGTGATGATCCACCGCGAGGGGGATAAGCTCATCATCGAGCCTGTAACCGGGCCGTCCAATTTCGCGGAGCTTATTGCCGAGTGGAAGAGGGAGCCTCCGCTCGGGCCTGAAGACCAGTTCCCGGATATTGAGGATATGATTGCAAAGCCGGAGAACATCTTTTGAACGGGTACTTGCTTGATACAAACATCATCAGCGACATCATACGCAATCCCTTCGGACCGGCGGCTCGCCGCATCGAGGAGATCGATCCCAAAGAGATTTGCACCAGTATCATCGTCGCAGCTGAGTTGCGATACGGTTGCGCAAAAAAGGGATCAGCCAGGCTACTGGCCAAGGTCGAAAGCGTGCTCGAAACGCTTCCCATACTGCCCATGGATATCCCCGCCGATATCAAGTACGGCGGCATCCGAGCGGAGTTGGAAGCGGTGGGGCAGAGCATTGGCCTCAACGATCTACTGATCGCCGCGCATGCCTGTGTGCTAGACCTGACACTTGTCACGGACAATACGCGCGAGTTCCAGCGCATTCGCGGCCTCAATCTGGAGAACTGGCTTGAGAGATAGCGGGAAGAATCGCGGGCCCGGAAGCAAATTCCGAAACCACGACCAGCGCAAGGAAGCTCACAGGGCATGCACTAATGAGTGCTAAAATCCTTAGCGTTTCCGCGGGTTCCACGGCAGCAACTCGTCGATACTGCTCTGCTTGTGACCGTTCACGATGGCGGTGAGCGCGCCGGTAAGACACGCAAACGGATCGACGACATCGAGCTTGCAAGTCTCGATGAGAGAGGCGATGGTCGCCCAATTCTCTGCGAGAGCGTTCTTCCGGCTGAGGGTGACCTTGCCCCTAGGTTTTATCCAGTTTTGAGTTGGCTCCGACGGTTTCTGGTTGCTGCATTTGCGGCGGTAGCGGCGACTTGTGCGGACCCATTTTGGCTGCGCAGCACCGCATCGCGTCGCGGGTTGATGGTCTGAGCGAACTCGGAAGTGTCAGCCAGCCAAGGCCGGAATGCCGTGGGTAATCGTTGTAATCCATTTCAAGCCTCCTCAGGGCGTCGCCATTGCGCGCGCAGAACCTTTGCGGATGCTTAGCTTTAACAGGCACGCAGGGGGCGTCGGGTACGCGCGGTCGACAGAAGCCGGGAGCGGATCGACAAACTCGTCGCGTATAACGCGGCTAAACATCACTCTGTCAAGGCTATTGAGTTGGACTGCCTGGAAGGCCGGCGTGCGCAAGGTCTACGGCGGCTTGATCGAGAATGGAAGGGTCGCGGAAGTTCCAGGTCTGGCGCCACGACTGGATCGTCGCCCCCGGCGCTAACTTGAGCATCTTCTCGACGGCAGCTCGGGCGTCCGCTTGGCGTCCGATACGCATATAAGCGATGGCTAGTTGCAATGGAGCGTCGGCAAATTCCGTGGTCTTCAGCACCTCAACAGCGTCTTCGTTTTTGCCGAGCACGATAAAGATGAAACCTCGCACGTAGTTGACGAACCAGGATAATGCCGGGTCCCGTGCGGCGGCCACGTCGGTCAGCTCCAGCGCCTTTTCCGTCTGACCGGCCTGCAAGAAAATACTTGCGGCATCCGTGAGCGTGAAAGCGTTATATGGTGCCGCCGCGATGGCCTTATTCATTGCCACAACAGCCCCATCATGATCCCGCTTGAGCGTCAGCAGCCAAGCGTTGAGCCAGTTTGCCAGTCGTGTTACCTGCGGGCTCAGGTTCTTGTCTGCGAGGACTTGGTTGACTAGCCGCTCCGCCTCCTGGAGGTCTACCTGCGGGTCAGAACTGTGCAGCAACGCAACTTTCAACCAGTGAGACCACCCCAGTTCCACGGTCAGCAAGGGAGAGCGTGGGAACACCTGGAGCCCCTGTCGTGAAATTTCACCTGATCGCTCGAGACCTTCCTTCGTGTAAAGGTTCAACTGGCTTTCGGCGCGCAGGTAGTAGTCGTACTCCGCGAGGTTGGTGCTGTCCTTCCCCCAAGCCTGACTGTAATCCGCTTTGCGAATGGCTCCGAATTCACCCGTCATCGCCCCCACGATCTTGCCGGTCAATTCATCCTGGAGCGCCCAGGGGTCGGTTCCGGACTTGTCGAACCGGTCCGCCCAGACATGGTCCCCCGTCTTAGCATTGACAAGCTGCGCAACGATACGCACCCTGTCACCTTCCTTGCGCACACTGCCCTCGACGACATAGCCAACGCCCAACTCCTTGCCGATCTGGCGGATGTCGCCTTCCTTGTCCTGATACGCAAACGACGAGGTTCGCGAGACCACGGCGATGTCAGAAAAGCGAGAGAGAATGGCGATGACGTCGTTCGCCACCCCTTCTCCCAAGTACCCCAAGCTCTTGTCGACACTCAGATCCTTGAAGGGAAGCACGGCGACAGATGGGATCGTATTGGAAACTACAGGAGATGTCTCCGCCCCTGGATAGTATAGCGCCATCCAGGCGGCCAGTAAGGCTACGATGGCTGCCGGGACTCCAAGTGCCCACCACAGTCGGCTGATCCCGCGCTTGTGCAGAATGCGTCGGGGGGACGAGGCGTCGATGCGCACGTGGTAGACGTCGATAGGTTCTTCGATGTTCTTAACCTTCTGCCGCCCCGCGGAGTCGAAACGAAACGCGAGCTTTTTTTCGACCTCCTTCGCCACCTTACCTGAAATACAGATTCCGCCAGGAAGCGCGAGTTGCTCCAGCCTGGCCGCGACGTTCACGCCTTCTCCATAACGGTCGTCGCCATCCACGATCACTTCGCCGATGTTGATACCGATTCGGACGTTGAACCTCTCTTCCTCCGCTACAGCAGCGTTGCGCTCTGCCATTCCGCGCTGGAGAGACACCGCACATTCTACAGCGTCGACCACGCTGCCGAACTCCGCAAGCAGGCCGTCACCCATCAACTTGAAGACCCGCCCATGATGGCTCGCAATCTCGGGCTCAAAAAGCTCAGTGCGCCGCGTTCGAAGACGATCAAAGGTACCGGCTTCGTCTCGCTCCATAAGTCTGGAGTAGCCGACCACGTCGGCGGCCAGGATTGCAGACAATCGGCGCTCCATGACCTTGGCTCCCAACATGAATTTGTGCGGGAAACACTATACATGACTTTGCTCCATGTTTCACGCGACTACAGAATAGTTAAGGGCCGGTTTACAGAGGAAGCGGCGAAGAACCGACATTAGGCCTTCGATTTCTGCTCAGGGTTCTGGGAATGTACGGACACGGTCTGGGAGAATGACGTGGGATCAATCGTCAACGTTCGCGAGGAGATGACGCGCGGCAAGGACGAACTGGCGAATTCGGCGACGGACCGGAAGGATGCTGCTTGGTACCTGGCGTCGACGACGTCGATACACAAGGCAATTTTGCGGAAATCGTCCAGCATGTGGCGACAGCCCACTTCACCGAACCGGCGTAGTAAGAGTCCTCGACAGTGCGGATTCGCTGCTGATAGCCAAGGCCCCGCTCTATCGGCGTCACCGTCGTCACACATGAATTGCCGAAACCCGAGTCAAAGAAGCGGATGCAAGTCTGGCGTACGAGATCGAGACGTTCAATTCGCGCGCCACCTCCTCTCCGATTAAGTCAGGCTATAAATCCGCATTGATAGCTTGATTGATGTCTGAATGGCCGGTTGCCTATGACATGACCTTGGATGTCGCTGCAGTTATGGAGAACCTCCTTCCGGCCAGTCATGGCGCGATCAGCAACTGGTTGCATTCCCATGGCATCGTGACCGATCCAACAGAATTCAGGAGCACAAAACTCATTCGTCGCAGGCCATCGCCATTGATGTGTTCGGCACCCTCAAGATGAGAATCGATCGCGATCGCGTCCTCGATGCCATTGCTCGGCATATTTATTGGCGTGGCACCTGCCCTGCTCTTGCCTGTGGACGTGAAGCTGCGCCACGTCGGTCATACCCGTAGTGTAATGTGGCGGTCGCCTATGGGTGCGTTTCTGTTTTTTCATAAACCAGCGGGAAAACCTCTATCTCGACGATTTTGGGTCGGAGAAAAATTCTGCGGATGAGCGCCGCGTGGGTCGATGGAGTCGTTGCAGCACCTCTCACCCGCCCCCTACGGCCGCAAGGTGAAAACCTACGCCAGATGGCGGAATGGAAATTGGACAACCTTTGCGGATAATTTGATGCCATGAATGTCATCCAACTGACCATGCGCTCGGTGTTGATCGTCGTCTGCGGTTTCCTTCCGGGATGCTGGCAACTGGAGTGTGATCCTCCGATGCCTGCGCTGCTGCGCGATCTACACGCTACGGGAGGCTGGTGGAGCCAGGGGTGCCCCCCTTCCGAAGACTTCCCCCGGGAACCCTCGAAGGAAGCGGTTTCGCCGGAGCTTTCTGGACGAATGCGAGCGCGGTTTCCGCCAGGGAGTGATGCGACGGCTATGGAGCGATATTTGCTGGCGGAGGGATTCCAGATTTCTTCGCCTTGCGGTGAGCGTGCTCCAGAAGTGCGTCAAGCTCAGTTTCATCAAGAAGGTTGCCCATATCCGATGAATGCCAAGATAACTTGGGAACGAGCGGAGGATGGGACCATTGCTCGGATCAAAAGTAGAATCGCTTACAAATATCCGTAACCGCGAAACCGTTCCGCGACAATTGCTTTCAGCGGTGGCTAGCCGAGGGCGACCAACCCTCCTGCATCATCGGTTCCGTTTCGAGGATTGCGTAGACGAGGGCCGCCCAGACAGCGCACTCGATCAAAGCGATGAAACGTGCAGGCCTCCTCTCCGATACCAGCTCCCTCGTGGCGATGACGGTGCAGATCAATCCCCGGTTCATCGCGAAACCGAGAAAATCCCAGCGCTGCGGCCAAAGCCACACTCGCCCAGATCCCCAGGCTGACGGCGACAGGTCCCATGCCGGTTATGTCAATGAGAAATTCGCTCATTCGGCAAAACGGCCTCGCGCACCGATCCAGTTTCAGACACATTCAAGCCATTCATCACTGATGGCCGTGGCTGCGATTTCGGCGGCTGCTGGCGAGGCTGCGGACGCGCGACGACCGCGCGTCCGCAAAGGGTCGCTGCCATTTTATTTTTCAAGTGCAGCCTGTGGCGTATTTCGGAAACTGATTGCCATGCGGTTGTAGGCGTTCATTAGGCCGATCGCGATCGTCAGATCGACGAGTTCGCGCTCGTCGAAGACGGCGCGCGCTGCCTCATAGGCTCCATCGGGAACGCCGGTCTCAGCCACGCGCGTCACGGTTTCGGTCCAGGCAAGAGCGGCCCGCTCGCGCTCGTCGAAGAGATTGCCGGCTTCCCTCCACGCCTGCACCAGCGCGACCTTCTCGATCTGTTGCCCTTTCTTCAGCAGGTCGCGGGTGTGCATGTCGAGGCAGTAGGCGCAGTTGTTGATCTGCGAGATACGAAGATAGACCAGTTCGACCAGCTCAGAAGGAAGGTCGCTCTGCATAATGTAGCCGTAGACGCCGCCCAAGGCTTTGACGCCGGCCGGCGCGATCTGGTTGTAGTCGAGACGCTTGCTCATGTGTTCTGTTCCTTAAAGGTCGGTTTACTCGATGGGGGTGGTCAGAGTCTGTTCGTCGCTATCGACGACGAACACCGCGAGCAGCCTTGCAGGCTCGGTCTTGCTCGCATTACGGCTGACGAGATGCTTGGACGCCGGCGGTTCGTGCCAGCTCTCGCCGGCGCCATAAGTATGTGTTGGGCCGTCATTCACCTTCGACTCGATTTCTCCGGAGAGGACGTAGGCGAAGATGAAGCCTGACCTTGCATGCCGGTGGGGGGCCGAGGCCCCACCTGGCGGATAGTCAACAATCACGGCCGTCAGCGTCTTGCCCGGAATGTTGGGTATGGCCTGCTCGAAGTGGGGCGTGACCGTTTCGATGGGGCCATGCGCAGCGGCCGGCATCGCGATAGCAATTGCGAGGGCGGCACAGGCCGTGTGGATGATGGATCGTGAATTCATGATGGCATTTCTCCTTTATGGCGTTTTTCGTTCCGGTAGGGACCGTCCGCCGCAATGCTGTCGTATGGGCACTTGCGAATGGCGGCCCTATCCGTATTCGATCAAGCGACGACGATCCGGAGAGGGTCTGCAGCCTCGAGAGCCGCTGCGCGATCAGCACTCGGCGGATAGATCCACACGGTGTTGATCGTTGTTTTGAGCTTCTTGGCTTCCGCCCCGGAAAGCTTTATCTGGCGGTCCCATCCTTCGGTATAAACTGCGCCCCATGGGCCCAGATCGAGGCACGTGACGTACTTTTCCTGGCTGTAGGGTATCGGATCCACTCCGAGCAAATCCGCCGCAACGTTGTGTCCCGCGGAGCGCCCGAGATTCTGGGCGTGCTGGCAGCTCATCATCGTGCGGTTGCCCTGATCGTCAGTCGCCGCATAGGCAACATCACCGGTCGCATAAACGTTCGAGTGACCGATGACCTTAAGGTTCCGATCGACATGAAGACGTCCGAAAGCATCTTTCTCCCCGTCGATCTGCTTCGTGATGGGGTTGGCGCGGGCCCCTGCCGTCCAGACCACGGTGGCCGCGTTGATCCGTTCGCCGGACTCCAGCGTCACGCCCTCGGGATCGATGGCGATGATATCCCTTCGCCGAGACGGGTCTCCACCCCCAGTTCCGCGAACGCCTGCTCGATGACCGGGCGAGGGCCTGGTCCCAGGTCCGGTCCAATCGCATCGTTGCGCTCGACGATGACGACGCGGACATCGGCATCCTTTCCGAGTGCGGCACGAAGACGATGCGGCATCTCTGCGGCCGTCTCGATCCCGGTGAAGCCGCCGCCGGCGACGACCACCGTGTTGCGGGAACGGCTTTCCGGAAGGTGCCCCAGTTCAGAAATATGTTCTTCGAGCACCGCGGCGTCGGCAAGCTGGTCAACATTGAAGGCGTGCGCCAGCCCCGGGATGTCGGGACGGAACAACACGCTGCCAGTGGCCAGAACAAGCTTACTATAGCTTACTGTGGTTTCGCGGCCCTCCTCGTCCGAATAGGTCACCGAATTCCTTGCCGTTGAGACAGCCGTCGCATAGCCTTTGATGAAGCGTACACCTGCATTGGCGAATATCTCCGACAAGGGTGCCTTCATCGTGGACGCCTTCTTCTCGTAGAGGCGTGGGCGGATGTGCAGTTCGGACTGCGGGGCGATTACCGCAACCTCGACAGAACCGTCCGCCTTTCCCTGCTGGTCCAGCAGCCGCATGGCACCAAGTGCCGACCACATTCCGGCAAAGCCGGCGCCAATGATCAGAATTCGTTCGCTCATTTCTGTTTCCTCTCAGACAAGGCTTCGCTTGTTCCGCGCCGATCTTTTTGGCGGTTAACTACGACTAATCTAATCGTAGTTAATGCGCAACGATGATTGCGGCCGATTTTGGAGACGCATTGTCAATACGAGAGAGACGGGAGAGGCATTGCAGTAAGGGATCACCAGTAGTATCTACGACTATATTTGTCGTTGTTTTAGCGGTGGTTCCATGGCGCATGTAAGCGCAGGCGTTGAATACGCCCTTCACTGTCTCCTTTACCTCATCGACGCGGAGGATTTGGGCCAGCCGGCAAGCGCGCGCGATCTTGCCGAGTTACAAAGGGTCCCTGTCGAATTTGTTGCAAAGCTTTTCACCAAACTCCAGAAAGCGGGCATCGTGGTCGCCCGTGAGGGAATCGGCGGTGGCTTTGAGCTCGCGCGTCCTGCGATGGACATCACCGCACTCGACGTCATCGAAGCCGTCGATGGGCGTAAAGCGCTGTTCGAATGCAAGGAGATCCGTGCTCAGTGTGCACTTTTCGGAGGCCGCACGCCCGCCTGGGCGGTGGACGGCGTCTGCTCCATTCACGCAGTCATGATCGAGGCTGAGAAGCGGACAAGAGAAGTGCTGGCCGGTCACACGCTGGCAAGCATCGCCGGACGCGCAGCGGCGAAGGCACCCAAGGATCATGCGGGCCGGGTAAAAGAATGGCTGGCGGCGCGCACGCCGCGGCGTCGCCGCCGCGGCAATCCAGCATAAGGGTGATTGATATGCTGCCCTCTGCGGAGAGAAATGCGTTCAGTCTGAACGCGCTTCTCTGGCTGCACGCTGACCAGAGAATTAGCGCTGGCCGCCTATTCGGCCGCCGCGCGCACCGGCAGCACCCAGTTGGGGCGCGGGAAATGGCAGGTGTAGCCATTTGGATAGTGCTGCAGGTAATCCTGGTGCTCCGGCTCCGCCTGCCAGAAGTCTCCGACAGGCTCCACTTCGGTGACAACCTTGCCCGGCCACAGACCTGAAGCCTCGACGTCTGCGATGGTGTCCTCGGCTATCCGCTTCTGCTCGTCGTCAGCGTAGTAGATCGCCGACCGATACGAGGCGCCGACATCGTTGCCCTGCCGGTTTCTTGTCGTCGGATCATGGATCTGAAAGAAAAACTCCAGAATCCGCCTGTAGCTGATCGCCTCGGGATCGAAGATGATCTCGATGCCTTCGGCGTGGGTACCGTGATTTCGGTAGGTCGCGTTCGCCACATCGCCGCCGGTGTAGCCCACGCGGGTCTGAATGACCCCGGGAAGCTTGCGGATCAAATCCTGCATGCCCCAGAAGCAACCACCAGCCAAAACAGCTCTCTCGGTCATTTAGATATCCTCCACCTGGTTGAGATATGCACCATAGCCCGCCGCCTCCATTTCGTCGCGCGCAATGAAGCGCAGGGCGGCGGAATTGATGCAGTAACGCAGGCCACCGCGGTCCTCAGGGCCGTCGGGAAACACATGGCCGAGGTGACTGTCGCCATGCATCGAACGCACCTCGGTGCGGATCATACCATGCGAGTCATCCCGCAACTCGTTGACATTTGCCGCTACGATCGGCTTGGTGAAGCTCGGCCAGCCGCAACCGGAATCGAACTTGTCGGCCGAGGCAAACAGCGGTTCGCCGGAGACGATGTCGACATAGATGCCTGGCCTTTTGTTGTCATTATATTCCCCGGTGAAGGGGCGTTCGGTGCCGTTCTGCTGGGTCACCCGATACTGTTCGGGTGTGAGCCTGCTGACCGCTTCGTCGGTCTTTGTATAGGTCATTGCCCTGTCTCCGTTGTTGGATTTTGCTGCCCGAATATGGCGAACGGCCGTCAGGATTCCCAATACAGCGTGTGCATAGATTCAATAGCCGCAATCACGGCACTTTGCCTCGCCCCCAGTCGTGCCGATCAGCTAGCTGCGCGATCTTACGGATCTCGAGCGGTGTGCCGGACCCGGAGATCATTACGAACACCACTTCGCGCTCCAGGGATATCCCTTCGACTTCCCGCAGGGCTATGCCCTGCGCGACGGCGGACCGCTCCGGGATGATGCAGATCGCGCGGCCTTCGGCGACGATCCGCTGGACCCAGTCCTCGCGCTCGGTACTGAAGCGCGGCTGCATGACCGCATCATGGTCCATCAGGTGCTCGGTGATCTCGGTGTGGAACTCGCAGGCCAGCCGGTCGACATAGGGATAGGCGGAAAGCGCCTCGGTGCTGACGACATCGTGGCGGGCCAGCGGATGGCTCTCCGCGCAGGCGAGGAGGAATCGTTCGCGAAAAAGCGGCACGACCTTGAGCTTGTGGTTGGGCCGCGGCGCCCGTGGCAGGATACAGGCGTGGTACTTGCCCGAAAGCACCTCGTTCACACCCTCGCCGGCCGCCAGCTGATGCATGTTGATCTTCACCGAAGGAAGCTGGCCCAGCACGTCGTCAAAGAATGCGGTGAAAGCACCAGGCCCGATCGTCGGGGCAACAGCTATATCGAGAATACGGCGCCGACCGAGCGTTGTGCTCTCGGAATGCTCGCGCACGTTTCGAAGCGCGAGTTCGATCCGCATGAACTCGGCCTGGATGTCGCGGCCGAGCGCGGTCAGGCGGCTGTCCTTGCCATCGCGATAGATAAGCGGACTGCCCAGTTCTTCCTCAAGACGCTGAATCGCTCGGGTGAGGCTGGGCTGCGAGACACCGCTGCGGCGTGCAGCTTCCGTGAAGTTCAAAGTTTCTGCCAGATTGAGAAGATACCTGACCTGATTGATGTCCATGGATCGCATTTCCTTGGCTTTGACCGAACTATCATCACGGCGGCAAGTGGTCGACGATCGCGACTGTATTATCCAAAGTTCCCGAGAGCATGAAAGGTCTGCGGCCATCGAGGTCGTGACGCTGTCTACGAGACCTGCCGGCAAACGCTGCCGTTGTCCACTAGATTAACTGGCGGTCCCACCCTTTGGTAATCTAGCCTTAAACGGGGCGATCCGATGTCGCTCCGGCGAATACAGCAATGCATGAGCGGCGCTGGCGCAAAATTCAAGATCTCCAGCTTATCGAGGGGAGCTAGGAATACTGCACGCTGGCTGTTTCGCCCTTAGTTCAAAGCTCAACCAATCGTCATCAGGATGTAATTTTACAACGATACGCCCTCATCGGGTTATTCCAAAAGCAACGATGGAGAAGCGTCATGACCGAGATCGATAAAAACAAGCTGTCCTGGGACGAATGGGATGAACTACAGAACCCTCCTCCCGCTGTAACCGATTTTGATCGCGTCGTCGAATCGGCCATCTCGCGCCGCAGCTTCCTCGGCGGTGTTCTGGCCATCGGTTCGGCCGCCGCTGCCATGGGCACGCTCGGCAATCTAATGTCCTCAACTTCTGTCCAGGCTCAGGACGCCGCCAACCGCTTTGCCTTCAAGCCGATCCAAGCATTCTCCGACAACACTGTCCATGTTCCGGACGGCTATAGCTGGAAACCGCTCGCCAAGTGGGGCCAGCCCCTATTCCCCAATGTTCCGGATATCGATCCTATCAATGGCGTCAGCGTCGAAAACTCGAATAAGGTCTTCGGTGAAAACACCGACGGCATGGAACTGTTCGTGATCGGCGATCATCAGGTGATCGCCCTCAACCATGAATATGTGAACAACGAGACCAATCTTCCGCACAATGAAAAGGGCATGCCGAAGAGCGCCGACGACGTGAAGATTCTGCAGAACCTGCAGGGCGTCACCGTCATGGAAGTCGCCGAAGGCGAAAAGGGCTGGGAAATCGTGCTCGACAGCCCGTTCAACCGTCGTATCCACCACAACACGCCGATGAAGCTCTCCGGTCCGGCCGCTGGCTCCGATCTCATCAAGACCGAGGCCGATCCGAACGGCACCGACTGTCTCGGGACCTTCAACAATTGCGGCGCCGGCAAGACGCCGTGGGGCACCTACCTGACATGCGAGGAGAACTTTAACGGCTATTTCGGTTCCACTGACCCGAACTTCGCCATGCCCGAAGACTTCAAGCGCTACGGCATCGTGGCCGAGACCCGCTATGGCTACGAGGCTTTCGATCCGCGCTTCGACGTCTCAAAGAACCCGAACGAGCCGCGCCGCGCTGGGTACGTCGTCGAAGTCGATCCGTCGGACGCGTCGTCCACCCCGGTCAAGCGCACCGCGCTCGGCCGCATCAAGCATGAAAACGCCGCTGTGGTCATCGCACGAGACGGTCGCGTGGTCGTCTATATGGGCGATGACGAACGTGGCGAGTTCCTCTACAAGTTCGTCTCGAGCGGCATCTATGTTCCGGGCGGCGACACTTCCCGTCTGCTCGACGAGGGGACACTCTATGTGGCCAAGTTCTCCGACGACGGCAAAGGTGAGTGGCTGGCTCTCACCCCAGACACCACCAGCATGAAGATGGACGAGATCTGCGTTTTCACCCGCCAAGCCGCGTCCAAGGTCGGTGCCACGACCATGGACCGTCCGGAATGGGTTGCAATCAACCCGGTCGCTATCGAAGCCTATTGCGCGCTCACCAACAACACCAATCGCGGCGTGAAGACCAATGCCGGAGGCGACGAAATGCCGGTCGGCGGGGCGAACCCGCGCGAGAAAAACGCCTACGGCCAGATCGTGCGCTGGTATCCGGAAAATGACGACCATGCCGACGGCAAGTTCACGTGGGACCTGTTCGTCATGGCCGGCAATCCGGACGTGCACAAGGACACCTATGCCGGCTCGTCCAACATTAATTCGGGCAACATGTTCAACTCCCCGGACGGCATGATGTTCGACTCGACTGGCCTGCTGTGGATCCAAACGGACGGCGAAGACACCAACGAAGGCGACTTTCTTGGTCAAGGCAACAACCAGATGCTCGCCGGTGACCCCGTAACCGGCCGGATCGAACGCTTCCTGACCGCCCCGAAGGGGGCAGAAGTCACCGGTATGACGTGGTCGGCAGACAAGAGGACGGTGTTCGTCGGCATCCAGCATCCCGACGCCCCCTTTCCGGACGGCGAAGGCAAGTTGCCGCGCTCGACCATCGTCGCGATCAAGCGCGACGACAACGCATTGATCGGCTAACAATCACTTTCGACAACAACTTAGAGGCGTCGGTTTCGGCGCCTCTACTTATTAAAAAGCCTTCGCGAAACAGACCAAGAAGCGGCGGGGGACATTCACTGAACGATCGTGAAGCTTCTATCCTTCGCCAAATCCGAAAAGCTGCGATAGTGGGCGTGTCATTGTAGCCCGCACGCGTTGCGGCGGCCGCGAGCGCTGCCTGCCTGTCCTATCGTGCTCGTCTTCGCGACGGGCTTGCTCGCGGTTGGAATCGGCGTCGTCCTGTGGGGCTATCAACGTGCATGGGGGGCGGTCGTTCGACCTTTAGCGTACGATTTCGAGCAATCTGAGGTTCTCGGCCCCATGGAATCTCTGCCTATGATTTTGCGGTGTCGGCTGAACTTTGCCCGCGTACGACTTTTTCAACTGCCGACTCCACTAGTGACCGCCCTTAGGTTTATGATGCTTGCTTTCCTGATTGACACCTCGCAGGATCGCGCGATCTTCGCCTTGTATTTCGGCTGGCTTCTGCGGCGTCGGGCTCCCCCGCTCGCGGGCACGCACCGCGCGGGATTTCTTCAGATCCACCGAGGGGTCGAAGTCGTCGCCGGCATTGGTCGTGTTTTCTCGCTTTTCGATAATTCGCAACTCCTGCTCGTGTGTCCGTTTTCCAGCCATCTTAGCCTCCTGATGAACATTGGAAGTTCGACCGTCGAACGCAGCCGGTCACGCCGGTCGCGTTGATTGGCTTCCCTCCCAAACATCATCTCGCCGCGAATGTTCCGGAAAGTGTTCTCCGGCCTTCTGTCACGATTGTGGCTGGCCCGGTGCTGCTCAGTTTCGTGACATCGCAGCAATAGCGATTCTGGTCCGCTGCCACAAAAGTTGCTGCATCAAATGCTGGCGATCTCTGGCAGTAACTCCTTCAGCGATCTTGCTGGTGCCCTTGACGATTCTTATTGACCTTCGTGTCCCCCTGTTTGCCGATCCTGTCTTTCTGGGCCTTGCTTGAATTTCCGGCTTCCTTTGGCACGCGGGGCGCCTGCCCGTTTAGGACTTCTGCTCTCAGCGGGAATGGATGGCGCTTTGCTGTTCATCAGCGCGAACGAGCGCGCATTCCAGATGTTTCGGAAGTTTCAAACCTTTCGCAAGGGTGTTTCTGCAATGAATGACCACCCATGTCCTGACGAGGTCGATGAAGCGCTTTGGGATGAGTGCCGACGCGCAGAAACGGTTCGAGAATTCCTGAAGCATCGGCCTCGTGTAGTGGCCTGCTCCGGCACCCAGGCAGGCATGACCGGCCGCCTTTTTTCGGCCGCTTGGGACTGCGCGCATAGAACGGTTCCTCGACGTTGAGGCCGAGCGCGGGGTCTGAACCTGGACTTCGCCGACCGAAATCGCGCGCCTTCTGCTGATGCGACGCGTGCCGAGCCACATCCCCCAGAATTCTTCCTGCTCATCCAGGCCGGACGCAGGCCTGGGTGGAAGAAGGTATCATTGCGGCGCGCTGGGGAGCAATCCGTCCGCAACAGCGTCCGCCGGCTGATCGAGCGGTTGCTGCCGCTTGCGCGGGAACAGCTCCTGGTATTCGAGACCGAGAGCAAGCGAGCATCCTTCAGGATTGACGGGCCGGTGATTTTCATCCGCGGTAGGCGATGACTTGGAGGAATATTTCGATATCGAGCGGGAAACGGCTCGCGAGAGCCGCGGCCGAAGTTTTAGGCGACCCACGCCGTGCCAGAGGCCGACTCCCCCGGGAGCGCGCAATGTATCGCTCCCAATCTAAACCATTGCCGCTTTCAACGAGCCAGCGATTGACTTCTCGACGATCGTAGCGGTCACGTTCGACATACTCACAACGGATGGGCCGATTTGACCTGAAGAAGGTCGAGGCTGCTATGAAGCTAATCGAGGCGCAAACACCTCCGGCGGAAGCTGCCAGCAACTTGGCCTCGACCGTTCCACGGTCTGCCGCGAAATGCGCCGGTTAGGCATTATCCGCCCGATTAGTTGCAACTTCGCTTTTCGAGCCCCTTGCAGACCTTGCCACTGCCGGTGTCCGTCTATAATAAGTGCATGATCGAAGACTGTCTGACGTGCCGAGGAACAATGGACCTCTCAGGCCTCATTGCATATTGCAGCGCGCTGGCTATCGCCGCCATCATTCCCGGTCCCCAGATCGTGGCAATCGTGGCACAGTCATTGCGATCCGGGTATCGCCTGGCCGGGTGGATGACGGCCGGCATGGTGCTAGGCGACATCATCTATCTGGCAGCAGCGCTCGCTGGCCTCGCTTACATCGCCGAAACGTTCACGACCCTATTGATCGTTATCAAGTGGGCCGGTGTCGCCTACCTAAGCTGGCTTGCCGTGCAGTTCTGGCGCGCCGATCCCACGGCCGGCTCCATCCCTGCTGCCCACGAAAGCGGTCGGAGCGCGTTCATGTCCGGCATTCTCATTACGCTCGGTAATCCCAAGTCCGTCCTATTTTATGTGTCCATTTTGCCTACGGTGATCGATGTTTCGAGGGTGAGCATGGCGGACGCCTTGCTGCTTGCAGCTGTCACCGGAATAATCTTGTCGATTGCGCAATACCCCTTCGCGCTGGCCGGTGCGCGGGCCCGGCACGCGCTGAGCTCTCCGCGCGCGGTGAAGTTGATGAACCGCGGCGCGGCGGTCTGTATGGGCGGGACCGCAACGGCGATTGCAACACGTCAGTAAAAACTTTCCGGTTGGCCGCTTTCCACCCCAATTGCGAAGTTTAGCGGCTTCCTGTTCGCGATTCGATCTCCCTTGGCGTTGTTTAGCGGAAACTAACGCTGCGCCCTCGAGAGGATACCCTTGGCCTCGAGCGCCAGCCGCCGGTCAAAGTCGACCTGCGCGACATTGTCCTGCGCTTCTGAGACCTTGACCCGCTTGTTCAGGATTTCGACTTGTCGCTCCAGGTCGGCAATGGTTGTACGCGTAAAGACTTCCATGCGTGCACCCAACTGATCACGAAGCCGTACGAGCTCGTCGCATTCCCGCTTTAGCGCCGTAACATGTTCAACGGCGGTCATATGGTCTGCCTGCAGCGACGTCAGTATTGCGCGGTTCACGCGAGCATTGTGTATCAAGGCGAGCGGTTCGCCTGCCAATACATGCGCACCAACTTTTGGGGGTGCTTCTTGGAGCTCGCCGTCGATAGGAGCGTTCACGATCGCAAATCGTGCATTCACTGTACCGTCGAGGCTTGTAAAGCCAGTCAGGCTGGGCAGCATAAGAACGATGACAAGCGCCAGCAGTGATAGGCCGACCAGAATACGGGTGATGCGGTGGTTCCAAATCATTGGCACTTCCGAAAATTTATCAACCGCAAGATACTCATGTGAGGCTAGCGCAAAGTGAATGCAACTCCATCTTGTGGTGATCTAGGCGCGTCATAGCCACGGGCAAGAGGAAGCTCTGCCAGATCGCTTGCCATTGAGAAATCAATGTATGTGGCGGCCCGGGCCTATTCCGGATCCTTCGGGTGTCGCCGGGCGTGCTCGGGGATGATCACGCCGGGCAGCGTCTGGCTAGCCCAGATGTGGACGGCGTCGGTCAGATCCAGCGGCTCGTCAAGAGAGCCGCCCTTGATGCAGACATCGTCCTCCCGGTCCTTGTCGCCATCCCAGAGGCGCGTTCCGCAGTTCGGGCAGAAGAAGGAGACGATGGTCCATCCCGATTTCGTCGACCGAGACCAGCTGCGGATCTCGCCGTCCAGGAGGCGCAGGTCGACGCTTCGGAAGAACGCCGATATCCCGAACGCCGAGGCCGATTGTTTCCGGCATTCGCGGCAGTGGCACACATACAGGACGAGAGGCGGGCCTGCGAGTTCATAGCGCACCCTGCCGCACTGGCAACCGCCCGTGAGGGGCACTGCCACAGACATCGAGGCCTCCATCGGTTTCCCCTCCCATGTGTTCGGTGCAGCCGCCGCGAGCGAATCCGAAGTCGCAAAGCCGCTCCGGTCTTTCTTCCCACTGCCTTCCAGAAAGGCGCAATCCTATTTCCGAATGGGACTTATGAAAAGCCCTATAGCCCCTGGCTGTCGTTTTGCAGTTAATCGGGTCTTCCTCAATTTTTGTGGTTAACAGCCCGTAGCAATGACGCGGTCACGGGCTGGCATGCGGACGAAATCGAAATGGTCGCCATTCATCTGCTCGAAAAGGATGTCTGCGTCGTCTGTACGCTGCAGGCCCTCTTTTCGTCCAAACTCGGCGAGCACCTCGTCTTCAAGGGCGGCACTTCGCTTTCTAAAGCCTGACGTATATTTCTAATTCTAGTAATTCAGAGAAATTGGGGGTTCAATTTTGGGCGCGCTGGCGTTCAAGGGCGACGACAAGAATTCGGTACGCCGCGACCTATCGAGCGGGCCAAAAGGCCATGCTGCTGGCGCTGGAATTTCCAGGCATCACCGAGGCAGCATGGCGCGGATCGCTTTTCCGCCAGCGCATTACTGCCGGCCGATGGCGACGAAGTCGCTGCCGGATCGGCTTCGCCATTTCTTGGTGGCTGCCGGTTAGATTTTGTTAACCATGTCCTAGCAGTTTGGGTCACCCACAAGATACATGACGCGTTGATTCTATCCCGAACATCAGCCTGCAGTTTTATTTCCAGGATCGTCGATGTCTTCCATCACGACAAATGTGGCATCGATTGCCGCGCTTCAGACACTGCGTCTCCTCAACTCGAGTTTGCAGACGACAGAGGGTGTAGTTTCCTCCGGCATGCGCGTTGAAACGGCTTCGGATAATGCTGCCTACTGGTCGATCGCAACCACCATGCGCTCGGACAGGGCGGCAGTTTCGGCAGTCCGGAATGCGCTCGATATCGGCGCGAGCGTCGTCGACATGTCATATGAGGCAATGGACCATGTCAAAGATGTCCTCAGCGAGATGCGGGCCAAGCTGGTCACTGCAAACGATGCCAGCGTCGACAAGTCGAAGATACAGGAGGAAATTTCACAGCTTGCCCAATCGACCGTCAGCATTGCCGCCGCCGCGTCGTTCAACGGAGTGAATTGGCTCACAACGAATATCCATGATCTCTATGAGGCTATCCCCAGCGACAGATCGGCGAAATTAACGTCATCGTTCGTGCGCGGCGCTGACGGCACGGTCTCCGTGGGCGCGACGATGTTTGACTTGATCAACACGTCACTGTTCAACAGCGAGGGAGACGGGATCCTCCAGGGCGATCCGCGCAGTCCCGGGACGATAGGTGGCATCCGGCCGTACGAGAACTGGTTGACCCCGGATATCGGCAATGATTATCAGCCCAACTATCCCATCGCGGGTATGCCTGCGACCCTCCTGCAATACATCCCCTACACCGTGGTTGGCGACGACGATGTTCCCACGCCGATCGTATTTTCGAACACCGACACAATAACCTTCGACATCACGATCGATGGCGACGACCCGTCGCAAGGTTTGGCCGGCCCGCTCAATCCCGGCATCACGACGACTGGCATTACGATCGACTATGCTCTCGTCAATTCGGTCGCAGGTGCGTCGATCGACAATGCGACGGAAATGGTCGCGGTACTGAATGCCGCCTTCCAGGCAAAAGGGATTGATACTCTGGTGAGTGCATCCCGTCCGATGATTCATCCGTCGGGTGCCCCGCCCTACCCCGATCCAGCTCACTATGAGATCATGACGCTCGAAAACTCCGGCCTCGACGGATCACAGGTCCAGATTTCGAACTTCTCCTCGACCATCAATGTCGGAAGTCTCGGCGACGCAAATAGCTATGGGATTCTCGGATCGCTTATCCCTCTGACTTTCGAGCCATTCAAGGTGTTCAAGGACGTCGTTATCGATTTCACATTCGGGGTCAGTGGCGAGCCCACCGAAACGCACGCGATCGATCGAAACACGGTCAATGCGATCCTGGGAACGACGGACGGATGGGTGAACACGGCGGACGACATGGTCACGATCTTGAAGGCGCTCATCACCCGTCCGAACACGATCATCGAGGCAAACGGTTCGAGCATTCTTGTCAGGTCTGATCCACTCGACGATCGACTGAATGGCGGAAAAACCGACATCGGATTTACCAACATGTCCGTCAACGTCGAGCCAATTCCGGAAATGGGCGTGCTGGACATCGACATCGAGAAATATCCCGGCGCCGTGAACTCGTATCTGAACAGCGTCGACATCATGCTTGCGCGGGTCACCAGCGGAACCGCCGCGCTTGGCGCGTTGAAGAAGCGAATCGACCTCCAGGCTTCCCACACGGAGACGATGATCGACGCGATCAGTTCCGGAGTAGGACGACTGGTCGACGCGGACATGGAAGAAGAGTCGACCCGGCTGGGCGCCCTTCAGACCCAGCAGCAACTCGCGCTCCAGTCACTGTCGATCGTCAACAGCGCGCCGCAAGCCCTCCTCAGCCTGTTTGGCTAGTGCCGGTCGACGGCAGCTACTGAGGTCTGCATCGAAATCGCGTAGCGGGCCGTGGGATCGGAAATTCAATGGACTGGGCAAGCCTTTGCTATCATGCCAATTTGTCCGCTTACGGCGGACTCGCAGCATGACGCTGCCTCAGGCTGGGAGGTGGAATTGGGCCTGTTTTCAGATTTCGCGATCGCCCTGGTGCAAACTTAGACCCGATCCTGCGAATGACCGCAAGGGGCCGCAAGCGGAACGCCGGTTATTGGGCTTCGCAGGCGGGAAAGCAGCCGTTCCGCTGTTCCTGGGTCAGCGGTGTCGCGGCGGCTCTTGGCCCGTGGCATAGCGGCCGAGGCGCATAAGCACGGCGATGCGAGAGTGGGCACTTCGGGCTCGCAACAGCGCTATCGGTCATGACCGAAATTCATCCCAAATCCGCGGGCCTACGGCCCCCTATCGTTGGGAGTTCTCCGAAAATAGCCGTGACCTCGCCATCGCGGTCGATCCGGCTATGACGATCCCAGGCGGCATCGGCAGCCACAGAAACTGCGGGCCGTAAACGACCACTTCCGGATGGTGCAGAGGGAATGGGACAGCCTGAGCCAATGAGTCTCAGGACCATGGATTTGCAGGCGGACCGGAGGCGATCACCCCGCAAAACGAGATGATCGCCTGCCGTATTGCTCGGAATGCGATCCGAGGCTCTAGGACAGCGAAGCTTTAAGCCCGCATCTCCTTTTCCCACCAGCCGCGGGTATTCACGTTAGCGGCATCGGCGAGAGCTTCGAGCTCTGCAACCTCGTCGCTGGAGAGCGTCATACTGGTCGCGCGGACGAGACCGTTGATGTAGTCGGGCCTGGTCATGCCGATAATCGGCGTCGTGCCCTTGGCGATGGCCCAAGCAGTTGCGACGTCGGGAGCTGCTGCGCCCTGCTTCTCGCCGATCGATGCGAGCTTATCCGTCAGTGTCTTCAGCTGAGGCAGCATTGCATTGTAAGTCTCCGCCCGGCGGCTGCCCTCCGGCAGCGGGTTCTCTGGACCGTACTTGCCGCTCAGCGCACCCTGTTCAAGCACCATGTAGGCGAAGAAAGGGATGCCATGGTTGCGGCAGTGGTCGAGGATGCCGGCATCCTCGGAGCTGCGATAAAGGAGGCTATAGTGGTTCTGAACGGCCTCGACCCGAAACCCGGCTTCGCCAAGGATCTGATTGGCCAACGCGATTTCGCTCAGATTGTGATTCGAGACGCCGACATGTTTGACCTTCCCGCTCTTCAGCAACGGGATCAGGTGCGGAGTCCACCGCGCGACATCGGCTGGATTGTGAATCCAGTAGAGGTCGATATAGCCCGTACCAAGGCGGGCCAGGCTCTGCTCCAGCATGTCCGCCACCGGATTTTCGCTCGCCCCCGCAGCCTGCGGGGTGAACTTCGTGGAGAGCTGGTAGTCGCTGCGGGCGAAGCGCTTCAATACCTGCCGCAGAACAGTTTCGGAACGCCCCATGCCATACACCACGGCGGTGTCCCACAATGTGAAGCCGGCCGCAAGCGCCTTGTCCGCGACGTCTTCCAGGCTCGCTTTGGTCAGAGTGCTGCCGAAATAGCCGTCGCCAGTCTCGCCGCTGTCGCCCCAAGCCCAGGTGCCCAGGGCGACCGTTGGGATCTGCAGATTTTCGATTGTCATGTTTGCTCCATACTTGTTTTGCGGCCCGGCTATGACCCAGGCGCCGCCAACACTGTGATGCGCAGCGGCGCCGGACCGTTAGCCTGATGCACCGGGATTACTGTCCGATCCTCCAGAAGCCGCGCGGATTCGCCTTGCCGCCCTTCCACGCGCATGCGATGGTCCGGTTCATGCAAATATTGACCGAAATGGCTGCCGTGATTGCTCGGAACGTTTCGAAGGACGGCTTCCAAGCCACCCCCCTTGAACGCGTTTGGCTTGTTCGATCCTCCACGGTGACGATGCCAATGCCGAATGTCTACCGACCGCAGCTGTGCCTTGTCGTGCAGGGGCAAAAGCAGGTCACACTCGGTGACCGCGTTTTCAGATATCAACCAGGGCGCTATGGGATCGTGACCTACGACCTGCCGGCGACAGGTCAGGTGGTGGAGGCAACGCCTGACAAGCCCTATCTCTGTCTGTACCTCGATTTCGATCCGGTCATGCTGGGGGAGTTGACGTTGCGTGTGCCGCCGCCACCGGGAACGCCCTTCGCGCCTATAGGCAAGACCGTGTCTGACGCCGATGCCGGCCTGCTCGACGCGGCGATACGGTTGCTGCGCCTGCTCGACGATCCGGCAGCAATGCCCGTGCTCGGGCCGCTTGCCGAACAGGAAATTCTCTATCGCCTGCTCGCCGGCCCGGCCGGCGCCAGGATGCGCCACATCACCTCCAGCCAAGGTCGGGTAGCCCAAGTTGGCCGCGCCATCGCCTGGATTCAGCAGAACTTCCGGGAACGGTTCAGCATCGAGCGGCTTGCCGCGGAAGTGGGCATGAGTCCGTCGAGCCTGCACGAGCATTTTCGGTCTGTGACGGCGATGACGCCGCTACAGTTTCAGAAGCAACTCAGGCTGCAGGAGGCACGGAGCCTGATGCTGGTCCAGGACATCGATGCAACGACTGCGGCCATCTACGTGGGTTACGAAAGCCCAACGCAGTTCAGCCGCGAATACCGCCGCCATTTCGGAGAGCCGCCGGCGCGCGACATAGCCCGATTGCGCGCTTCACCCAATTTGGCAGTGGTCGCTTGAGTTCAGCTTATAACGTCGGCGCATCAACGTTCAGTCTTGAGGATCGCCCCTTGCCCGAAGAGGCCTCCAGAAAAGTCGGAGTTCCTCGGCCAGCGCCTCGGGTTGCTCGACTGCCGCGAAATGACCGCCCGCGGGCAAATAGGTCCAGCGTACAACGTTGAGCGCGCGCTCGACCAGGAACGTGGCGGTATGGGCAGCTCACGCGGAAGACGGCCACTGCCTCGAAGGTCAGCGGCTGAAGGCGCATTTCCTTGTACAGGCGCAATACGCCGCGATGTTTCCGGAGAACCAGTAAATCGAAATGTCGGCAAGTAAGATGTCGATGGGATCGCGCACTCCATCTCGCCGCCGCAATCGCTCCAGGCGCGAAATTTCTCGGCACGCCGTCGAGTATTCTATCACCGACCTAGGGCGCACGCTCCAAACTCCCTTTGGCGCAGTCTACGACTGGGCAATCTACCACCTCGACGATATCGAGGAGGCTCAGCGACGATACGATGTAAGGGGCGGGCTCTCAGCAGGCGATGCGGGGAGATGAGCGCCATCGAGATGCTACTTGACTGCCACTCCGATGCTTCGTTCTCGAAGGGCAAGCTAACGGTCCGCTGTGTACCCGTGTTGGCTGCTTCCGAATGACCGACAAGCAGGCGCTTTGCGGATCGGCCGGTACCGACACCTTTTAAGACCTTCCCTAAGCTGACCGGTAAGTTCCGACCCCGATGCGGCCGTTCAGCCGGTCGTCGCATTACGATGTGCATTTTCTCAAAGGCTTATTCCGATCGCCCACATGTGGTAGTGTGAAATTTGGCTGAAACTCTGGGGACGCGCTCTGTGGAACGCCGCTTGACCGCGATTCTGGCCGTCGACATGGCAGGCTATAGCCGCCTCATGGAGCAAAATGAGGAAGATATCCTTACGCGTCAGAAGGTGCACCGCACGGAGTTGTTCGATCCGCAGATCGCAAGTCGTGGAGGCCGCATCGTCAAGACCACGGGCGACGGGATGTTGGTCGAATTCGCTTCGGCACAGGATGCCGTCCGCTGCGCCATCAACATCCAGGTGGCTATGGCGAACCGCGAGGGAGCGTCACCGGAAGAACGCCGCATTCTCTACCGCCTCGGGATCAATCTCGGGGATGTCCTCTTCGAGGATGGAGATATCTTCGGCGATGGCGTCAACGTGGCTTCCCGCCTTGAGGGGCTGGCGAAGCCAGGCGGCATTTGCATCTCCGACATTGTACATCAAGCGGTCGCGGATAAGATGAAAGTGCCTTTTCGCGACATGGGCAACCAGCGGGTGAAGAATATCTCCCGCCCCATCCGGGTTTGGCAGTGGACACTCGACGCTTCGCTTCCTAGCCCGGAGCTTCCCAAAGCTGCGCAGCAACAACAGGTACAGTTCGCCACTGCCCCAGACGGAGTGCAGATCGCGTGGGCCAGTATTGGCCAAGGGATGCCGGTGCTGAAGGCACCGAATTGGCTGAACCATCTGGAGTATGAATGGCGCAGTCCAATCTGGCACCCATGGCTGGTCAGGTTGGCGAGCATGTGCCGGCTGGTACGATTCGACCAGCGAGGAAATGGCCTATCGGACTGGGGCGTCGAAGCTGTATCCGAGGGGGCAATGACTGGCGACATGTCGTCCGTCGCAGCCGCTGCTGGACTGAGCCGGTTCGCGCTTCTCGGCATTTCGCAAGGATGCTCATTCAGTGTCCGCTACGCCGTGGAGAATCCCGAGCAGGTGACCTGCCTCGTCCTCTTGGGCGGATTTCTTCGGGGTCGGCTCAAGCGGACGCAACCGGACCAAAAGCACCTTTATAAAGTTGGGACGATGATGATCCGCGACGGCTGGGGCTCGACCAATCCAGTCTTCAGGCACTTTTTTACAACAACCTTCATGCCCGACGCTCAGCCCGAGATGGCTGCGAATTTCGACGAACTTCAGCGCATTGCTACGAGTCCGGAAGCGGCGATGCGGATCTGGAAAATGAACAGCACGGTCGATGTGACGGAGATGGCGAAGCAGGTCAATGTTCCGACGTTGGTCCTGCATTGCATCGGCGATCGCGTCGCGCCGATAGAGGAAGGGCGTCTCATGGCTACGCTTATTCCTAACGCGACCTTCGTTGAGCTTCCTGGAAACAATCATGTGCTCATGGAGGACACGGCTGCCTTCGAACAGTTCTTTGACGAGTACTCTAGGTTCCTGACAGCGCACAACCAGTGAAATATGGCCCCTATGGGCGCGCAAAGCGGCTCTTCAGCGGTTTCGCTTTGAACTTCTGCTGTCCACCCCAGTCGTAGCACCGACCAAAGCAGAAGGGCTGCTTTCGGTATTCGCCAAGGCCGCGCGAACGACAGAAATGCAGGCGCTTTGCCGCCCGGCAGCATTGGCAATCGGTCGGTGGTGTCTCTGACCGCATTTCTGCTAAAGCTGGGAAGCAAATCGCCCGCGATGCACCAACTGCCGAAGTGTGAAGGGCGCAACGGGCTGATGGGCCTCTCGCTCACCAGGCCTCTGGTCTTGAAGGAGGAGCGCTAGGATGAGCACCGACCTGGATACCGTGCGGTCCTATGATACGGTCGCTGCGGAGTACGCTGCCGAGGCCGCGGCGATGCCCGAATGGGTCGCGACAGAGATCGATGCGTTCGTGACCGAGCTGGGCGGCTCGGGCAGGGTGCTGGAGATCGGAAGCGGTGGCGGGCGAGATGCACTTGAGCTTGAGAAGCGGGGAATTAGCGTCCGGCGCACCGACATTTCAAAGGGTTTCGTCGAACTGCTTCGCGAAAGTGGGTTCGAGGCCGACCTATTGGACCCGCTGACCGAAGACTTGGCCGACCCGCAGCGTCCCGGCACGCCGTACGACGGGGTCTGGGCCTGTGCCTGCCTGATTCATGTCGTGCGCGAGGATTTCGGCACGGTGCTTGGACGGCTTGCCGAGGCGACCCGGGCCGGTGGCCGATTGCACGCCTCCGTAAGAGAGGGCGAAGGCGAGGATGTGTCCACACACGGCAGTGCTGCAGCGCCTCGGCGCTACGTCGAGACGTACTGGCGCGAGTCTGCCCTGCGGTCCGCACTCACAGACGCCGGCTGGATCGTCAGCGAGGTACGTCGGTGCGTCGGAAAGCCCCATGATCGGTGGCTGAGCGTTCGGGCGAGTCGGGCGTGACGCACACAGAACTTGCGGAAATGGCCGGTTGTGGCACGACTATGAACTCTAGGTGGTCACCGCAATGCCGACTTCCGGGCGAAGGCAAAGACCTCCTCTGTGGCCAACATGCAGGCGCGAAGCAGCCGTGGCTCCGACGATCGCCGCGGAGCGCACCGCTCAATTAGATCTCTGAATAACTAATTTTTCCCCCAAGCTTGTCGGACGGGAAGACTGTTAATCGTCTTAGAAGGCCAGCCTATGTGAACGGCGCAGAGGGAGAAGTGCATGTTGCTTAAAGACCGAAATGCAGTTGTTTATGGTGCGAGCGGCGCAGTTGGAGCGGCCGTGGCAAGAGCGTTTGCCCGAGAAGGCGCTCGCGTCTTCCTGGCGGCACGTCAACGAGATCGTCTCGATGTCGTTGCTGACGACATTCGCTTGCAGGGTGGAATGGCAGAGCCGCTGCCCGTCGACGCGACCGACAAGCATGCCATTGAGGCGCAACTCGCGCTGATTTCCGGGAAGGCGGGCCCGGTAAAGATAATGTTCAATGCGATCGATTGGGGTGACACGCAGGGCGAACCACTCGGGACCATGTCACTCGAGAAGGTACTTCGACCTGTCCAAACTGGTCTCACGACATGGTTCTACACCGGAACTGTGGTTGCGGACCATATGGTACGCCACGGAGGTGGTTCGATCGTGGGTATCAGTGCGAACGCGGGACGCCAAGCGTTCCCGAATGTGGGCGGATTTGGCATTGCTTGTGCTGCCGTTGAGCATTTTTTGCGACAGTTGGCAGTAGAAAATGGGCCCTTTGGGGTAAGGGTCAACTGGGTTCGTTCACCGGGCTCTCCAGATTCTCCCGGCGTTCACGAGGTTTGGTCTTTGGCAGCGCGTGACCGTGGCATGACGCTCGATGAAATTCATAAAGAGTTCGCCAAGGACACCCCCTTGCGGCGCGTGACGCCGCTCGCGCAAATAGCTGACGCGGCAGTACTCTTGGCCAGCGACTTGGCAGCGGGCATGACAGCCACCATGGCAAATGCGACAGGAGGCGCGCAGATCGATTAAGTTGGCTGTTGGACGCTGCCGGCGGCTGACGCGGCGATGATGCCGAGCGACGGCCTTGGCGGTCTGAGTTTTGCCAATCTCCTCAGGTTTTGGGCGGTTGCCGCAAGCAGGAATTC